>DASXMU010000152.1:0-3863 GCA_036495485.1 Streptosporangiaceae bacterium | reverse complement strand
GGGGGGCGAGGGCGGCAAGTTCGCTGTGCCGTCGGGCTATGGGGTAACGGGGGGCGGCGCGAGTGCGGGGCCGGCACCGGCCGGGAGCCGGACGTGCAGGGTGGTTCCGTGGCCGGGCGGGCTGAGGACCGAGATGGTTCCGCCGAGAACCTCGACCCGGTCTTTGAGGCCGATGACGCCCGAGCCGCGGCTGGGGTCGGCGCCGCCGATGCCATCGTCGCGGATCGCGAGGGTCAAGGCGCCGTTGCCGGCATGTACCCGCAGCTCGATGACAGAGGCCTGGGCGTGCTTGGTAGCGTTGGCCAGTGCCTCGGACACGATGTAGTAGGCGGCCACCTCGACGTGCTCGCCCAGCGGCGGGCCAAGATCGAGGTCGAGTTCGACCGGCACCGCGGAGCGCCGGGCCAGCGCCTTGAGCGCCGGGCCGAGCCCGGCTTCGGACACGACGGCGGGATGGATGCCATGGGCGATCTCCCGCAGCTCGTCCAGCGACGTAAACAGGCCGTCCGCCAGCAGCGACAGCTCATCCTGGATCGCATCCGCCGGCCGGGGGGTCATTTTCTTGATCCTTTGGGCTTTCAGCCCGAGCGAGACCAGGCGCTGCTGGATACCGTCGTGCAGGTCACGCTCGAGCCGCCGCCGGGTCTCATCCGCCGCGGCGACGATCCGGGCCCGCGACGCCGACAGCTCGCTGCGGCTTTGGGTGTTCGCGATCGCGGTTCCCAGCAGCTCGGTGAAGTCGGCGAGACGATCCCCGGCGTGATCAGGGATCGGACCGTCCGTGGACGCGATCGTGACCAATCCCCAGACCGCGCCGTCAACGATGATCGGGGCGCCGACAACGCTATGCAGCCCGAGCTCACGAGCCGCGGCAGCGAAGGTGCCCCGCCGTTTCGCATAGTCTGTTTTGCCTTCAGCGCGGGCGGTCTGCCGCACCCGGGCGGCCAGCCCATGGGGGTGCAGCGGCCAGCGCGTGCCTGCCTGGAAGGGATGCGGCCGGTCGCTCCAGGCGGCCAGCATGGTCATCGTCTCGCCGCCCGCGTCGTAGCGCTGGACCGCAGCGACGGGCAGGTGCATCACCTCCGCCACCTCGCGGGCAACGGCGGCGAAGACCTCCCCTGTCTCCGCGCTCCGGGCCACCAGCGTGGCCACCCGCCGCAGCGCCGCCTGCTCGTCTGCGAGCCGCTCGATCTCGGCCCGGGCGTCACTGTTCGCGATCGCCGTGGCCACGAGTTCGGTGAAGGCGGCCAGCCGGTCCAGCGTATCGGCGGGAAACGGCGGGTGCTGGTAACCAGCCGCCACCACCAAAACACCCCAGACACGACCGCCGACGATGACCGGGACGCCGGCCGACTTGCCGAGGCCAGCCTGCCTCGCCGTCTCGGAAATGACGCTGCTGATCTGCCTGTAGTCATCGATCCTCAGCGGCTGGCCGGTCCGCTGCAACGTGGCGACCAGGCCTGGGTCGTCCGGCGGGCAGGGCCAGGGCCGCCCGAGGTAGGGCGAGACGACGTCGCCTGCCCCGGCGATGACCGTCGCCACGTTCTCCCGTTCGTAGCGGAACAGCCCGACCAGCGGAGCGTCGAACAGAGCAGCGGTCTCGGCGGCCACCGCGGTGAACACCTCGCCCGGCGGCACGGCCTGGGCGACCAGCGTCGCGACCCGGCTGAGCGCCGCCTGCTCGGCGGCGACCCGTTCCAGCTCCCGCCGCGCCTCCGCGTTGGCGATCGCCACGGCGACCAGTTCGCTGAACGCGCCGAGCCGGGACTCCGTTCCCGCGGGCAGCGGCTCCGGCCGCGAGGACGCGACCCACAGGACCCCCCAGACCTCTCCCTTCACCAGAACAGGACTTCCGACCGCCGCGCGGGCGCCCAGGGAACGGCCGTACTCCGCAGCGCCACCTCCCGCGCGGCTGTAGTCGTCGATGCGAGCCGGCCGTTGGGTGTGAGCCATGCGTGTAAAAACGTTGTCCCCGCCCAGCAGCAGCCGCGTTCCGATGGAAGGCGGCGGCCCCTCCAGGCTCCACGCCCCGACCACTGTCACCGTCTCATCCGGCTCATAGACCGCCAGCAGCGCGTGATCGAGGTGAAGGAGTTTCCCGGCCTCCTCGGTGACCGCCGCGAACACCTCCGCCGGCGAGGGCTGGCGGGCGACCAGCGTTGCCACCCGCTGCACCGCCGCGATCTCGGCCACCGGCCGCCTGCTCCACCCGCGCGGCCAGCGCCCCGCTATGGGCAGCAGCTTGCGCAGGTGGCCAGCGGCGGCCGGTGACACCCGGCGAAAGCTCCCCGCCATGGACCGAGACTGTCACCGCAAGCCGCAGCGTGCAACGGACTGCGGTGTCATCGTGGCGGGGCTGGCCGGACTGGCTGATAATGCATGCCATGGCGAGCAGCGCGCAGTCGGACCGCCCGGGCGAGGATCCGGGGGTGATGGGCCGGGCTGGGACCGGGCTGCGGGTGGTGCTAGGCGAGGACGATGTCCTGCTCCGGGAGGGGCTGTCCAGCCTGCTCGCGCATTCCGGTTTCGAGGTGGCAGGCCAGGCAGGCGACGGCCCTGTGCTGCTCGCGCTGGTCCGCGAGATTCGTCCCGAGCTGGTAGTGACCGACATCCGGATGCCCCCGACCCACAGCACCGAAGGGCTGCAGGCAGCCCGGGTGATCCGCCAGCAGCTGCCCGGCACGGCCATCCTGGTGCTGTCGGCCTACGCGGTAGTCGAGCACGCAATGGAGCTGCTGACCAGCGGCGGCGGGATTGGCTACCTGCTCAAGAGCCGTATCAAGCACGTGGAGGAGTTCCTCGACGCGCTTGAGCGGGTCGCCGGGGGCGGCACGGTGATCGATCCGGCGCTGGTGCACGAGCTGGTGGCAGCCCGGCGCCGAGACGATCCGCTGGAGGCGCTCAGCGCCCGGGAGTGCGAGGTGCTTGCCCTGATGGCAGAGGGACGCTCGAACACCGGCATCGCCCGCCGGCTGTGCGTCACCCTGGGCACCGTTGAAAAGCACGTCCGTAGCATCTTCACTAAGCTGCACCTGCCCGAGGCCGACGACGACCACCGCCGCGTCCTCGCCGTGATCACCTTCCTCGAGGCCCGCTGAGCCGTAGGCCCATTCCTGGTAGCGGGAAGGCCGGGGTTCCTGTGCGCAGCCATAGCGATCTGGGGGTTTATCACGATGCGGCCAGGCCATCAGCGGGGCATCGTCGTTACTGCGGCCGACACCCGCGGCTGATGCCCAGCCTGCATCGGAGAGCAATCCATGGCCTCACCGGAGATCATCGCGCGCACCGGCCAGTGCGACTGGATGCTGATGACGGCGATCCATGACGCGTTGCGCCGCGATCTGGACCAGCTGCTGCAGACCACAGCCAGCCGCGCGGCGGCCCGGACTCGGTGGCGGTTCTTCTCCGGCCAGCTGCGCTTCCACCTGGCCACCGAAGAGGCGGTCATGTGGCGGCCGGCCTGCGCCCGGCTGGCCGGCGACCCGGGCTGGCTGGCGTTGCTGGATGCGATGGAGGACGAGCACCGGCTGATCAGCCCGCTGCAGGCCGTGACGGACGACGCATTCATCATGGATGCCGACCCCGGCCGGCTCCGCCAGCTGCTGACCCGGCTGCGGACCAGGCTGACCAGTCACCTCGCCCACGAGGAGACCGACGCGCTGCCGCTGATCAGCCAGATCATGACCCGCCGCGAGCTGGCCGCAATCGATAGAGCCGTCCGCGGCGGGACCGGCGCCAGGCACCCCGCAGGCACGGTCCCGTGGGCTCTCGCCGGTGCCACTCCCGCCGTCTGTCAGCAGGTATGCAGCCAGCTGCCGATACCCGCCCGCCTCCTGTACCGGGCGCTGTGGCTGCCGCGTTAC
>DASXMU010000151.1:0-3978 GCA_036495485.1 Streptosporangiaceae bacterium | reverse complement strand
GTCCGGCGCGGTCAGCGTCTCCGGCACGCCATAGAAGGCACGAAAGTAGAGCGAGGCGGTGTCCAGCAGCATCAGTGAGCCCACCCGGCCATCCTGCCACCGGCCGGGTGGGCTCGCCTCGCGACGTGCTCGATCGGGGCCCGGTCGAACAGCTCGTCGAAGCGCTCCGGTTGCTCCCGCGTCAGAGACTGCGGAGCATCTCCTCTTCCCAGTCATCCGGGGTTTCCGGCCTGACCGGCTGGCGGCTGCCGGTGGCCTGGAAGCCTTGCCGCTGGTAGAAGGCACGGGCACGGTCGTTGCCTTCGGTGACCCAGAGGGTGAGCGCCGCCGCTCCCTGGGCGCGCGCGTACCCGGTCACCGCGTCGATCAGCCGGCCGGCGACGCCGGTACCGCGGGCCGCCGGGGTGACCCACATGGACATCACATGCCAGCCGCTGCCGTCCTTGCTGAACGCGCCGACGATGCCCACCGGCCTGGCACCGTCCCAGGCCAGGAAGAAGGCAGACTTGGCGATCCGCTCCCGCCAGCGCGGCTCGCCGTACTCCTGCTCCTGCGCCAGCGTGGCCATGAAGGCGTAGGGCGTGTCGGCCAGCGCGGCCAGCCTGACGTCGCGCAGGACCTCCCAGTCTCCGGGCTCGGCCCGGCGGATCTCAGCGTCCATAGCCGCAGGCTCTCCTGCCCGGCAGCCACGGCGCAACGCAATTAGCCAGCCAGCACAGTGTGTAGGCGATCGTCGCAGAAAGTGACGACAAGTGACCAGGGTGGGATAGGTTGGAGCCGTGTCTTACGGTCCCATTCTCCCGTACGGAGCTGGGCGTATCCGCCTCTACACTCCGCCGTCCCGTTTGGACGGGACGGTCGTTGTCACCATTGCCGTGATCACGATCCTGGTGGCGGTAGCCGGGATCGCGCTGCTGTCACCCGCCGTTTACTTTGCCGCGTTCTTCCTGATGATCTGCCTGCTGGGGGCCACCGGGTTCTTGATGGTGCTGCGGACCGGCGCCTGGCTGGATCACAGCACCCTGGTCGTGCGTGGTGCCTTCAAGAGCCGTCATTTCGACCTGGCCAGCGCCCCGGTACGGCTCACCGCGGACAGAATGTCCGGGCTGCCGGTGCTGACCGCCCAGGACACCGTCGGCCGGCCGGTCAGCGTGCTGCTGCGCGAGTCGGCGGAGCGGGTGCCGCTCGCACCCCCGAAGCTGTACGCACTGGCCAATGCGGTCCTGGCCACCGGACGTCAGGACCCAGCCGGGTGGGAGGTGGCAGGCAACCTGCGGGCACTGGCCGGCGCCGCCCCGGTCATCCCGCCCGGACGCTAGCTCCCGAACGGCTGCTGGGCGGTGGCCAGTTCCCATGGGGGGAGGCGCCGTTGCCGCGCCGCAATAGCCCGCCCGCGCCGTCCGTGTGATCCGGCCGCGGCTTGTGCTCTGTTAAATTGGTCCGATGTCGCAAGGCCCGATGTACCCGGCCAACCGCGGCCGGATCCGGCTGGTTTACCGGCCCACCAGAGCCGCCCGTGCCACGGTTATCACGCTCGGGGTCGCCACCGCCCTGGTCGCGGTGATCGGCATCGTCTCGCTCTCGATAGCGGCCTATATCGCCTCGATCGCGATCCTGGGCGGCCTGTTCTGGATCTCGGCGTTCGTGATGGTGCTGCGATCCGGAGCCTGGCTGGACGGTACGACGCTCATCACCCGCGGCGCGCTCACCACCCACCGCTGCAACCTCGCAGCCAGTGCGGTGCAGGTCAGCAGGGATCCCGGCAGCGGGGCCCCGGTGCTCACCGCACGGGACCAGAGCGGCACGGTGCGGGTGCCGCTGCGGGAGACAGGCCGCAGGCTGTTCGCTCCGGGCAAGCTGCAGGCGCTGGCCGACGCGGTTCTGGCCGGCGGGCGCCAGGACGCCGCCGGATGGGAGGCGGCCAGCCAACTGCAGGCGCTGGCTGGCGCCCCTCCGGTCATCCCGCCCCGTTACTAGCTTCTGGTGCTACTGCGCGGTCGCGATCGGCCAGGCACCGCCGGGGAAGCTGCTGCTGGGGGTGAGTGAGCCCTGCAGGTTCCTGGCCGCGCCGTCCACCGTGAAGTGCAGGCTGTAGATCGCCGTGGCGATCGAGCCCAGGGTGAACACGACGCCGGCGCACAACGAGATGATCGGCCCGACCCCGGTGGGGGCAGATATGATCGCGGCGGTTATGGCGACGATGACGCTGGCCACCGCGGTACCGACCGCTATGTAGAACATGGAGCCGCCACTCGCGATCGTGTCGCAGTTCGACATGACGTTGTTGGCCGCCGAGGAAAACGCGCTGGCCGCGCTTATCTGCAGGGGCACACCGCTGTTGTACTTGCCACCGGCGATCCCCCCCCACTCCTGGCCGAACTTCTCCTGCTGCCCGGCCAGGGTGCTGGCGACCGTGCCGGCCTGGCCGCGGATCTGCTCCCACTCCTGGCCCATCGCCCACATGTCCGGCGGGATCCTGGCCGGCTGGAGTACCTGGTTCAGCTTGTTCACCAGGCTCTCGATCAGGCCCTTGAGCTTGTTCAGCGCCCAGTCGATGGCATCCCCGAGCAGCGGTATCCAGCCGACGGCGCTGTTCACCGCGGAGATGACCTGGTTGGTCTTTGAAATGATCTCGCCGGGCGCGGCCTCGAGCTTGGTGATCAGCGCATTGTAGGCGGATGGGCTGAACGTCATGGTCGCTCCTCAGTGGCCGACGTTGCCGGCGCTCTGGGTCAGATGCTGTTCGGTGGACTGGTAGTTCTGGTACGCCGTGGTCAGTGCGTTAGCGATGGACTGCATCTGCTGAAAGCCCTGCCCGCTCAGCTTCTCGTACAGCTGGCACACCTGGTTGTAGGCATTGACCGCATCCTGGAACCAGGGGACGGAAGCGGGAATCTGCAGGCCGGAGATCGTGCCGGATATGTTGCCTATCGCGGTGGCCTGCTGGCTCCAGGTTTGTGCCTGGCCAGGCAGGGAACCCCAGTCGACTTTGGTTTCCCCGGACATGCTGTCCGCCTTTCGGTGTGGTGTCTTGTTCTATTGGGATCGGTCGCCGTAGCTGCCGAAGATTTCCGACATCAGGCGATCCGTCCTGGTCGTCAAGGCCTGTGTGGACGCCGTCGCCGCGTCCAGGGCCGCGGCAAGCTGCCTGCGGGCCGCCGTCAGCGCGGTGGACAGGGCTTCGGACAGCTGAGCGCCGCTCTGCCTGGCCACCCAGCTCTGGTCGGCCCGGCAGGCCAGCCGTCCGCCCGGCCCCAGGCGGATCTCCAGTGTGCTGCCACGGTTGGTGCCGATGCCGGCCGGTGACTGGGCAGGTGGCTCGGATCGCAGCGCCGCGTCCAGGACCGAGATCACGTCCTCGGAGTACTGCTCCACCGGCGGGGGCGGCGTGCCGTTGGCCCGCTGGAACGCTGGCGGGATCTGGCCGGGCGGGGTCGGCTCGGCTGGAACCTGGCCATCGGTGTCGGTGTCGGCGTCCAGCCGCTCGAGGCGCTCCTGCCAGTGCAGCCGCTGCATGGTCTGCGACCACTCGGTGCCGCGCTGCTGCACAGCCGCCATGCAGGCTCCGGTCACCGCTTGGGCGAACGATGCAGGCTGCAGCTTGTCCTTCCAGTACGAGCTGACCCGGATGGTCTCGGGCAGCCCGTCCGGGCCGAGCGTGGCCCGCACCATACCGCTGGGGTCGGTGCCCTCGCTCCGCTCCGGCGCATTCTGCTGCAGTTCGCTCAGCAGGCTCTGCAGCCCGCTCCCGTAACGGCGAAGCCGTTCCAGGTCGCGGAGGATGTCGTCCATAGCCCTGCGTGTCTCCCTCCCCGATGGCCAGCACCCGGACTACGCTCACGCGACCAGCCCCGGGTCACGTTAGGCAGGAGCGTACAGGTCCGAAGTAACTTATTCACCCTAGACCCATCTGACCCGGTCATGTCACTGTTCAGCGGATGCGTCCGGGCGGATCCTGGAAGCGGAGTGGATCTACCC
>DASXMU010000150.1:0-15545 GCA_036495485.1 Streptosporangiaceae bacterium | reverse complement strand
AGGGCGAAGTCGACCGCGACCGCATAGGCGAGGTACATCAGCCAGCCGCCGGTCACCAGGTGGAAGAAGCCCAGCGCCCGCTCGCCCAGCTTGAGGCCGATCGCGGCGAAGAAGTCGCTGAAGTAGACCGCGAACAGACCGAGGAACAGCAGCCCGACTGGCCAGTCCGCGACCTTGAAGAACACGGTCGCGCCCATCGCGGAGATCACCATGAACGCCACGCACATGCCTGCGTTCGGCCGCGGGTCATTGCCGCGGTACCGGTTCCAGCCAATCGCGAACCAGTGGATGCCGTACGCGGTGAACGCCAGCGCGGCCATGTACAACGGCGGCGACTTCGTGAATACCTGGAACCAGGTGAGCCCGACGAACAAGATCACGCCGGTGACGAACTGGCAGAACCCTGGCAACCACACACCCCAGACGCCAGTGGCACGATCCACGCGCTCGTCACGCTCCGGCCATCCGGCCAGCTCCTGCGGCCCGTAGATCAGGTAACCGGTGCCCAGGCCGAAGAATCCCAGAGCCAGCGGCGGGAACGTCGACGCTGCCAACGTCACTTCCATACCATTCACCTCTCTACGAGATCCAGGTCTTACTAGTTCGCTCTTAGATATATAAACGCCTGTCTGAGCCGGATTTCAAGTAAGCAGGAATGGCGGATGAGCAACCGCCCAGCTACACCCGTTTGCCAGTGCCGACGTGGATTCGGGCGGTCGCCTCGTGGTCCTCCGGAATGGCTCGACAGAATCGAGGGGGACAGGCGGCCATCAGAGACCGGATCGACACCATTTGGTAAATATGTACGCATATGTCGTATGTCGATACTGCCTTGGCTGCGAGGGCAGCACGGCGGCGAGCATGCCCACAGGATGCCAGGATGTGCTAGGCCTTGGGGATGGAGGTTGCTCCCGGCCCGCTGCTCGCGACCATGCCGCTACACGCCATTACCGCTACCTATGGTGAGGATGGGCTCCGTCAGCGCTTCACCGTTGAGATTCAGAGTTTCTTGTCAACGGAAAGGTTCCTGCTCAGCCAAGCGCTGACGCTGGCCGGCCGCTTGCATGCCGATGACCGGCGGCAGCGTGAGCCGTATGTCAACCACCTGCTCCGGGTCGCGATCCGCGTCATGAGCCACTACGAGGTCCGTGACCCCGATGTGGTGTGTGCGGCTCTGCTGCACGACTCGGTGGAGGATCACGCCGGCGAGCTGGCCGCCGGCGGCAGTCAGCAGGCGGCGCTGGCCGCCCTGGCGGCGGAGTTCGGGTCCAGGGTGGCAGACCTGGTCGCGGCGGTCACCAACCCGGAATACCAGCCAGGGCGCGACCAGCATGAGCAATACCGCGAGCACGTCGCCGCCAGCCTGGAACGCTGCCCCTGGGCGCGCGTGATCAAGGTCTCCGACTTCACCGACAACGGCGTCGGCCTGATCCACTCGTCCGGTCCCAGCCTGGCCAGGCTGGCGGCCAAGTACGCTCCGCTGGTCCCGGTGCTGCGGAATCTGATCGCGCGGGCGGACACCCCGCTGAACGATCAGGTCAAGGCGCGCATCCTGGTGCAGCTCGATCAGGCCGCGCAGCGGTTCACCGCGATCCTGTCACCTGGCTGAGCGGCAGGCTAACCGGGCAAATTCACCGCACTGGGGACGGGTGTACGTCAAAAATGTAAGGCCCAACGCATTTTCGCTGGTCGCAAGCTTGTTCTGGTTGTACACGTTGCAACCAGACAGAAACATGCTGGTCAGCGGCGTGCGGCGGTTCACGCTGCTCCGGAGCAGCACGTCTGATCACACCGTCACAACCAGACAGGCAGCATCTGAGCTGCCTTGTTGCCAAGATGATCTTGATTACCTACGAAATTGACGTGCACCCCCGGGGACGCGCCCCGGGCCGCGCTGTCGGAGGCCGTACCTAGCATCGGCTAGGTGAACCCACCCCCGGGCAACCCCGCAGAACTCAGGTCGGCATGACCTGGGCGAACCTGCGGGACGCGGTCGGCCTGCACACCTGCTCGCTGAGCGCCGTCCGGTCAGCGGGACCGGGCTGCTGCGCGGTCTGCCGTGGCTACGTCAAGGCCGGTTACCTGCACTGCTATAACTGCGCTCTGCACCGGCAATGCGCGCCGGGTTTGCTGGCCGACCTGGTGGTGCCCATCGCCTACTCCGTCGGGGGCACCGGCTATGCCACGGCGTTGTGGCAGTACAAATCGGCTGCCGCCGATGCCGCCAGCCGCAAGAGCGCGCGAGCCGCTCTGCGGCTGATACTGCTGGCCTTCCTGCACGACCACGGCCGGTGCCTGTGGTCCTGCGCGGGCGTCGCGGCGCCCACCCATGTGGCCGTGGTGCCGAGCGGCCGGGGCTGCGGCGGTACGCATCCGCTGCGGTCGCTGGCCGGGTCGTATCTGACGCTGCCGTGGGCGGACCTGGTCACCCGGCCGGGCGAGCCGGCGCTGGGCCGGGATCTGCAGGTGGGCAGGTTCCGTGCGGCTGGGCGGCTGACCGGCGCCACGGTGCTGCTGCTCGACGACACCTGGACCTCTGGCGCCAGCGCCCAGTCGGCCGCCGCGGCCCTCAAGCTGGCTGGTGCCAGGTCGGTCGTGACCGTGATACTCGGACGGCACCTGAATCCGTCGGATCCGAAGCTTAATTCCTTCATTGCCGCACTCGCCGCATACCCCTTCCGGCAGGATGCCTGCGCGGTGCACGGCATCGTCGGCCAGTTTGCCGCCGCATAGCTGGAGGTAAGGATTCCCCTCGGCTCCGCGGCCGCTCGCCATAAAGCCCCGTCACCTCGTTGCTGCCACCGCGTCAGCGGGCTTTCGGGCAGTTCGGCCGGAATCAGCGGTAACCGTCCTCATCTGCGCGAACCTGCGAACCTATCGGTACAAACCGGAACAGATACGATTACCGAAAAGGAATACATTGGGCATTTCTGTTAATTCATGTACCAGCCGCAATTAGCGGGGCGTCACGGTCGCGTTCGGTGGAATCGGTGGAGGAATGCATGCGAAAGGCTTTACGTTTCTCGCCATGAAAGCCCCCCTGCTTGCTGATGCGCTCCGCGCGCGCGACCCCGGTGCGCCCGCCGCGCTCTACGATACGCACGCGGAGAGCCTGTTCCGGTATTGCTGGTTCATTCTCCGCAACCGGGAAGCCGCCCAGCTTGCCCTGCGCGACGCGCTCGTGGCCGCCGAGGCGCATATCGGCCAGCTGCACGAGCCCAGCATGCTGCGTCCCTGGCTCTACGCGCTCGCCCGGTCCGAGTGCCTGCGCAGGCAGCAGTCTGCTGGTGCCGTGCATGATGCGGTGATCGCCCGGCCGGACCAGCCGGACGCCGGACGCCGGCTGATCGCCTGGTACGCGGTGATGAGCCTGGCCGCCGACGAGCATGAGGCCCTCGAGCTGACGATCCGCCATGGGATGGATGGCGAGTCGGCCGCCCTGGTGATGGGCCTGCCCACCACCGAGATACGGAACCTCCTCGTCGAAGGCCGGGTGCATCTGGAAGACGCGCTGGCCGGCGAGATCCTGGCCAGGCACGGGGTGCACGGCTGCCCAGAGCGAGCCGAGGCGCTGCAGGGCTGGGCCGGAGAGATGACCGTGCCGCTGCGTGAGCGGCTGGTGCTGCACGCGATCTCCTGCCAGGTCTGCGGGCGGTACCTGCCGCGCAACGTCTCGGCCACCAAGGTCTACAGCCTGCTGCCGGTGCCCGTGCCACCGCAGGCCATGCGGCTGCGCATCATGACCTGCTTCTCCGATCCCGAGCTCGTGGGGTACCGGATGTTCGTCGCGGCCAGGCTGAGGCGCTTCGACCAGCTTGGCTTTCCCGATGACAGTCCTGCTGCGGCTGCCACGCCACGCCGTGCGGGCGCCCGGCTCTGGTCCGGGCCCGCTGCTGCGGCGGCGGTGGCAGCGGCGGTGCTGGTCGCGGCCGTCTTCGCGATCAGCAGGCTCGGCGGCTTCAGCTCTGCGGTGCAGGGCGTAGCCTCCTCGGCCGGAGCCACGACGGGAGTGGCCCCCTCAGCAACCGGACAGCGCAACGGCTCAGGATCGATCGGCAGCCGCCGCCTGGAGCCTGGCACAGGCGGGCCGTCCACGGCCGCAGCGGCGGTCAGCACCGGGAGCAGCCACGGCCCGGCCGCGCTCTACCTGCGCGGGACCCCCGTCCCCGGCCAGGGACCGACCATCAGCCCGTCCGGGCCTGGTACCGGCATACCGCTGCCCATCGGCCAGCTCCAGGTCTCACCCGGCCAGCTCGCCCTGGGGCCCGGTTCAACGGGTGAGATCACGCTCGGCGCCGAGGGTCGCCCGGTCCCCTGGTCGGCCCGGGCGTCATCGCCCGACCTCACGCTGAGCAGCAGCGGCGGCACCATCCTGCCGGGCCAGCCGGTGACCGTGACCGTGACGGTGAGCCGTGCACAGGACGCTTCGGGGGAAGCGGCCATCGCCTTCCCGCCGGAGGGTGACACGGTCACCATCAGCTGGTCGTCACCGGTGAGCAATCCGCCACCCCCGCCGCCGACGCCCACCCCAACACCCACCGTGATCACGTCCCTGCCACCCCCGCCGCCGATGCCGCCACCGACTGCCACCCCAACACCCACCGTGATCACGTCCGCGCCGACGCCGCCGCCGACGGCCACCCCAACCCCGACCGGCGGCGGCTCACCCGGCCCCGACCGGCAGCGGCTCGCCAGCGCCAACCTGGGGCAGTGGATGAACCGCAGCGGCTGTTCACCAGCGGTCGATGACCTCGATGAGCTCGGCTAGCCGGGAGATGACCGCGTCCGGCGACGCGCCATCGAAGGCGGGTACGTCACTGTTCGGCACGAGCACGGTGCGCAGCCCCGCGCCGTGCGCGCCGTGTATGTCGTCGAAGGGCCGGTCGCCGACGTAGACACAGTCCCCTGGCTGAGTCGCGCCGACCGCCGCCATAGCCGCCAGGAAGGCCTCCGGGTGCGGCTTCGTCCACGGGATCTCGCTGCTGTACACCGCGCCGTCGATCAGGTCGAGCACGCCGTCGCGGGCGAAGATCAGCTCGTGCCTGGCCCGTGGCCACATGGTGTTCGACAGCACGCCGACCTTGATCCCACGGCGCCGCAGTTCGCGCAGTAGTTCCCCGGCGCCGGGATCGGTGAACGTGTGCGGTTCCCACGCCAGGAAGTAGGACTCGATGAACTCGTCAGATGGCTGGATCCCGGCCAGCGATAGGACGTCGCCGAGGGTCGCGCTCCGGTGCTCACGGCGCGCGATGCTCCATAGCTGTATCTCCGCCGAACAGAGCGCGGCGGCCGTCTGTGCGGCCGGGCCGGCCTCGTAGTGCTGAGCGCAAATGGCGTGCCAGAGCTCAGCTGCATTAATGGTGTGCCATGGCGTGAGGGTGCCGCCCCAGTCGAATATCACCGCCGATACGCTCACGGCTGCTCATCGTACGATGCCGGGCGGCGCAAACTCCATCGCGCTCTCCTCTGGCGACGGCCGGCGCAGCGGCGGCAGCGCCCACCTCGAGGCCCTACGCTGACGGCATGGCGACGGATGTGACCCAACCGGTGCGAGCGCGTAAGCGGAAGTCTGAGACCCGGCTGGGGCTGGTACGGCGGGCGCGGCAGATGAACCGGATACTGATCGATCTCTACCCGGATGCCCACTGCGAGCTGAACTTCGCCAACCCGTTCCAGCTGCTGGTTTCCACCGTGCTGTCGGCGCAGACCACGGATGTGCGGGTCAACCTGACGACACCTGCGCTGTTCGCCAAGTACCCGGCTCCCGATGACCTGGCCGCGGCCAGCCCGGACGATGTCGAAGAGATCCTCAAGCCCACCGGGTTCTACCGGGCCAAGACCAGGTCGGTCATCGGCCTGTCGGTGGCGCTGCGGGACCGGTTCGGCGGCCGGGTGCCCAGGACCCTGGCGGAGATGGTCACGCTGCCCGGCGTAGGCCGCAAGACGGCCAACGTGGTCCTGGGGAATGCCTTCGGGGTGCCGGGCATCACCGTGGACACGCACTTCGGCCGGCTGTCCCGGCGGTTCGGCTGGACCGGGCAGGTCGAGCCGGACAAGGTCGAGACGGAGGTCGGCTCCCTGTTCCCCCCGGCCGAGTGGACCATGCTGTCGCACCGGCTCATCTGGCACGGCCGCAGGGTGTGCCATGCACGCAAGCCGGCCTGCGGTGCTTGTGCGCTCGCGCGGCTCTGCCCTTCGTTCGGTGCGGGACCGGTGGATCCTGAGGTCGCGGCCAAGCTGGTCAAGCCCGGGCCGTTCTCGTGACGGGAGAGCCCGCGCCCGGGCCTGCCGCGCCCTCCTGGCTGCGTGACCTCGCGTCGGCGCTGGCTGCGGCGCCGGTGCCGCCGGTGCTCCGGCCACCTGCCGGTGGTGGCAGGCCGTCGGCGGTGCTCGTCCTGTTCGGTCATGGAGCGCCCGGGCCGGATGCGGCGACCGGACCGGGCGAAGCGGCCAGGCGGCCGGCGCCGGGCCCGGCGCAAGACCCGGACCTGCTGCTCATCCAGCGCAGCCCGGGCCTGCGCAGGCACGGCGGCCAGCCGGCCTTCCCGGGCGGGGCCATCGAGCCGACCGACGCCAGCCCGGTCGAGGCGGCGCTGCGCGAGGCGGCCGAGGAGGTGGGCCTGGACCCCTCCGGAGTGGACGTGATCGGGACGGCGCCCGAGCTGTTCATCTCCCGCAGCGGGTTCCGGGTCATCCCCGTGCTCGGCTGGTGGCGCCGGCCGGTTGCCGTCCGGGCCGCCGACCCAGCGGAGGTCGCGGCGGTGGCCAGAGTCCACATCAGCGAGCTCACCGACCGGGCCAACCGGCTCACCATCCGGCACCCATCCGGATTCATCGGGCCCGCCTTCAAGGTGCGCGGGATGCTGGTCTGGGGTTTCACCGCCGGCCTGATCAACATGCTGCTCACCCTTGGCGGCTGGGAAAAACCGTGGGACACCAGCCGGATCGAGGATCTCCCGCCCGAGGCCCTGGGACTGGTCTCGTAACTTCCGGTTTTCAGGAACTCGCTCCGGTGTTGTGGCTGCCACCTGCGCTGGTACTCGAGCAGGCCCGAGGGGGCCCGGCCCCGCTCGCCGGACTTGAACAACCCTCAGTGGGCTGGCATATACGGTTGACACGTGCCAGGGGACTTGCTGGACTTGATCTTGCTCGTGCTGGTGGCTGCCTTCGCGGTATCCGGCTACCGGCAAGGCTTCATCATCGGCGCACTCAGCTTCGCGGGATTCCTCGTCGGTGCCGTGGTGGGCGCGCTGTTCGCGCCCTCGGTGGCGCGGGGGATAACCAGCGACACGGCGCAGCAGGCGCTGATCGCGGTGGTCGTTGTCTTCGCCGCGGCGATGATCGGCCAGCTCCTCTCGGCCGCCGTCGGCGCCGCCATGCGCTCCCGGCTCACCTGGCGGCCGGTGACCTATCTCGACGCGGCGGGCGGAGCGGTCGTCAGCGTGGTATCGGTCCTGCTGATCGCCTGGCTGATCGGCTCGTCCATCCAGAACGCGCCGTTCCCCGCCATCACCAGGCAGGTGAACAATTCGGCGGTGCTGCGGGTGGTGGACCGGGTCATGCCCCCGGCCGCGCAGACCATGTTCTCCGACTTCCGCAGGCTGCTCGCCAGCGGGCCTTACCCCGACGTGTTCGGCGGGATCGGCGCTGAGGCGCCGTTGACGGTCGCGCCGCCGAACAGCAAATATCTGAGCTACCCCGCGATCCGCCGGGACCAGGCCAGCATCGTCAAGGTCATGGGCACCGCGCCGAGCTGCTCACGCCGGATCGAGGGCTCCGGCTTCGTCATCTCCCCGGACCACGTGCTGACCAACGCGCACGTGGTGGCGGGGGTCACCCAGGGACCGGACGTGTTCACCCCGTCCGGGGGGCAGTACCCGGCCCGGGTTGTGTTCTTCGACCCCAAGGCCGACATCTCGGTGCTCGACGTCCCCGGCCTGCCCGCCCGGCCGCTGCGGTTCGCCGGCCCGGCCGGAACGGGCGCCAACGCTGTGGTGGCCGGGTACCCGCTCGACCATCCGTTCACGCTGGTAGCGGCCAGGGTCGGCGGAATCCAGGAAGCGACCGCGCCGGACATCTACCAGACCGCCATAGTCACGCGTCAGATCTATGCGCTGCGGGCGCTGATCCAGCCAGGCAACTCGGGTGGGCCGCTGATCGACCCGCAGACCGGGTCGGTGTACGGGGTCATCTTCGCCGCGGCGACCGGGGTCAAGGATGTCGGCTACGCGCTGACCGCCGCTCAGGTGGCCCAGGACGAGCGGCGTGGCGCGAACGACACCGTCCCGGTATCGACACAAGGGTGCGCCTGACCCCGTCCGGTCATCCGCTTCCGGACGTGGTCCGCAGCCGCAGATCGCCCGGTGACACGCCGGTCACGCCGCCGCGTTCGACTCCGGCGGCGAGGGCGTCCGCCGTCTGGACGATCGCGGCGACGTCGATCTCGTGTGGTCCCGTGCTGGCGGCCGGACTGGCTGGGAGGTAGCCGCGCACCCGGTCAGCCCCCCGGCGGAGCAGAGCCGCAGCGCCTCTGGCGTTCCCGCGCTGGGCATGGGTCAGGCCGACCGCGATCTGGGCAAGCCCCTGCCACAGGTCACGCTCGCCCGCCGGGGCCGACTTCCAGGACGCCTCCAGCACCTCATGGGCCTGGAACGGACTGCCCTCGTCCAGAAAGCGCTGGGCCAGGCTGAGCGCCTGCTCCGGCGGCAGTACGAGGTCGTCGGGCACCCTGGATTCCCCCACCGCGCCACGGGGAAGCGGACGGCCAGCGCGATCCCTGGGCCGCGCGTTGCGCGGTCTTCCCGCGTCGTCCCTGTCCCTGTCCCCTTGCGTCATCGCTCAGGCTCGGGGTCGGCCAGCCAGCCGCACAGCTCCGCATCGAACTGCTGTGTCCGTTCCTCGTGCGGGAAGTGACCCGCGCCCTCGATCAGATGCCAGCGGTAGGGAGCCTCGACGTGACGGCTGGAGCCCTGCGCGCTGCGGGGCAGCACACAGGTGTCAAGCGCCCCGTGAAGCTGCAGGGTCGGCGCCTGGATCGGCACCCGCATGTGCCGCGCATAGCGCAGCCCGTCGGGCCGCAGCCTCGATCTGAGGAACCACCGGTGGTACTCCAGCGCCGAGTGCGCGACGGAGGGGGCCTGCATCGCCGTCCGGTACCTGCGCTCGGTCTCCGCGTCCGGCCAGCCGGGCCCGGACCACTCCCTGAGCATGCGCCCGACCCGCCAGGCGTTGTCTTCGAGCAGCCGCCGCTCGGGCAGCCGCGGCAACTGGAAGCCCAGCGTGTACCCGCTGCGTCTGCCCTGGCCACGCAGGTCGGTCAGGACAGCCGACCGCAGCCGCAGCGGATGCGGCACCGACACGATGGCGAGCCGCCGCACCATCTTGGGGGAGTACGCCCCCAGGGTCCAGGCCACCAGACCACCCCAGTCGTGGCCCACGACAACCGCGTTCGCTTCGCCCAGCGCCCTGATCAGCCCCCCGGCGTCCGAGGCCGCCGTCACCAGGTCGTAGCCCCTGGGCGGCTTGTCGCTGCCGCCATACCCCCTCAGATCAGCGGCGACCGCATGGAACCCGGCCGCCGCCAGCGAGGTGAGCTGGTTCCGCCAGGTCCACCAGAATTCGGGAAAGCCGTGCAGCAGGAGCACCAGCGGGCCCTCGCCCGCCTCGGCCACGTGGAAGCGTGACCCGTTGGCGCTCACTGACCGGTGCGACCACGGCCCCTCGATCTGCGCGGGCCGTTCACCGGACGCATGCATGGATCTATCGTGCCTCCACGGCGGGGGTGCCTGGTGCCTCTTCGTCGCGGTGCATCAGGGCCAGATCGTCCTGGACCGACTTCCTCGTCCGCCGCAGGCCGCTCAGCTTGCGCATCTTGAGCAGGGCAACCAGCCCGATGATCCCGATCAGCACGATCCCGAGGCCAGCCACGATCAGGAACGCGGCCCAGGTCCAGATGCCCAGCGCCACCAGGCCGTAAGCGAGCGCGAAGCACAGCAGCACCAGGACAAGACAGGCGATGAACGCGCCGATCCCGAACATGACGCTGGCCAGGCCCAGCCGCTTCACGTCGGCCTTCAGCTCCATCTTGGCCAGGTCGATCTCCCACTTCACCAGCTGGGAGAGATCCTTGACGGCCAGCGACACCAGATCGCCCAGGGAGGGCTCTCCCGCGCCACCACCCCGCACGGACTCGGTTTGGGCCATCGCGTGTTTCTCCTATTCTGTGCCCTCTTATCCAGGCCTGCGCCGCCGCGAACTCCGGCCGCGGGCAAAGCGGTTGCCTGGCAGCCCCCGTGTTCTGAATGAGTCTCGCAGGTGACACAACCCGTACCACACAACAGGTGGCGGATTCCAGGATGCGCCAGACTGACGCCCTCGTGGCGCGGGCCGTGACCGTGGTTGCGGATCAGGCTGGCACGGGCCGCCCATAGCGAACGGCGCCCCTGGTCGGGACGCCGCCGCTTGCCACGTCATACCGGGTTACCAAGCGTGCACCTTTACTCTGTCGGATAGGCGATCACCTTAGTGACCTGGCCTATCTCGACACGCCTCCCGCGGCTGGTCGCGCGTGGGTGCCCGGCTGCCGTGCCCGGACGTTTTAGGTCCGTGACTCCTTTCTACGACGAATCCGCCAGCTTGAAAAGGCCTTGGCGTGACCGAATTGAAATATTGGCCTGTTCACCCGGCAGCATGTCCCCCAGTGGGCGATTCATGCCCCTGACCTGGTGAAGTAGCGTCGTCACGGGCGGTATGCAGCCCAGGTGTGAACTCCAGAACGGGCCAGCCGCGCTGTCGCGCGACCCTGCGCAGGCTGCGGTCCGGGTTCACCGCGTACGGATGGCCGACGGCCTGCAGCAGGGGAAGATCGGTGACCGAATCGCTGTAGGCGTAGCAGTCCGGCAACTGGTAACCGCGCTCGGCGGCCAGCTCACGCACCCGGGTAGCCTTCGCTTCGCCGTAGGCGTAAAACTCGATCTCACCCGTGTAGCACCCCTCCGCCACCTCCATCCTGGTAGCAATGACGATGTCCGCGCCGAGCATCTCGGCGATGGGGTCCACGACCTCATGCCCCGACGTGCTCACAATGATCACGTCACGCCCCGCGTCCCGGTGGGTGGCGATCAGCGCCCTGGCCTCTTCGTAGACGTAGGGCAAAATCAGTTCGTCGAGGTAGCGGTCGACGATGTCGGCGACCCGGTCCACCGGCCACCCCCGGCACAGGGCGCAGACGAACGCGCGGATCCGCTCCATCTGCCCATGACCGGCTCCAGCGATCCGGTAGAGAACCTGAGCCGCCACGCTGCGCACCGCGTCCGACCGGCTGATCAGCCCATGCCGGTAGAAGGGCAGCCCAAACGCCAGGGTGCTAGAACGAGATATGACCGTTTTGTCCAGATCGAAGAACGCTGCGATAGCCGGAGTTATACGGTCGACGCGATCATCCACGCTCAGGCAGCATATGTTGTAAAGAGAACAGCTGATGACGTCACGGCGTAACTGGCTGGTAACACAGCCGCCGTGCACGTAGGCTGTCATAGGTAGCGGAACCGGCTCTACCCCCCCGGAGCCGGACCGTATGGCGGCCCCCGCTCTCCCCCCCGGCGGGGGTCGCCGCCTTACCACTGGGTGTTCCTACTCATCGACCTTCGGTCGCTTTCGCCGGGAGTGTCCAGGCATCTACCCCGGGGGGCCGAGCCCCCCGGACCCCCACGCTGTGGGTTTCCCGTCTGCGCCGGTTTCCGTTGGGTTCGGCTGATCTCCGTAAGGCCGCTTCGCGCCGGGTTTCCGTGTTTGCGCCGGTTTCCGTTGGGGTTGGGCTGATCTCCGTGGGGTCCGCTTCGCGCTGGTTTCTGTGTTTGCGCCTGTCTTCGTTGCGCTCGGGCTGACGTCTGTAAGTCTCCCTCTGCGCTTAGCTCTCCTTGTGTTCGGACCTCTACGCTGCGGGTTGCTGTGATTTGCGTTGGTTGCCCGTCGCGTGGCTGGCCGACCCCCATTTAACCCCTCACGCCCCCGCGTACCCCTCACGCCCTATAGAACCCTCACTCCCGCGTACCACTTGCGCCCCGTGTACACCTCGCGCTCGGAACCCCTGATGCTGCGGGTAGTGATGCTAAGAGGGGGTGGGGGAGTTGGAGAGGAGGGTGGTTAGGAGGGTTATGGCGCCTGGTTTGGTTAGGGGGGTGTTGTTGTTGCCGCATTTGGGGGAGTGGATGCAGGAGGGGCAGCCGGTTTCACAGGGGCAGGATTGGATGGCTTGGAGGGTTGCGTTTAGCCAGGGTTGGGCGGCGTGGTAGCCGCGTTCGGCGAAGCCTGCGCCGCCGTCGTGGCCGTCGTAGACGAAGACGGTTAGGCGGGCGGTGGTGGGGTTCTCCTCGAAGGAGACGCCGCCTATGTCCCAGCGGTCGCAGCTTGCTACCAGGGGGAGCAGGGCGATGGAGGCGTGTTCGGCGGCGTGGGCGGCGCCTGCCAGGTCTATGCCCTGGGCGGTCAGGGATTGGCGCTGGGTGGGGCTGATGGTCCACCAGACGGCCCTGGTTAGCAGGGAGCGTGGGGGGAGGTCCAGGGGTTCCTCACCGGCCGGGAGGCCGGTATCGAGGCGGCGCTTCACGAAGCTGGTCACTTGCCTGCGTACACGGACGTCGCCGAAGTGAATGGTTGACTCTCCCCAGTTTTGGGCGCTTAGCTCGCGTTCCACTTCTATCTCGGTCAGTTCCCTGGCGGAGGTTGAGTAGCCGGGGTCGGCGGGGTCTACTAGGGCTACCTCGTCGGCCAGGTCCAGTTTTTGGACCAGATAGGTCTGGCCCTGATGCTGGTAGACCGCGCCTGTGTGGGCCTGCGTGTGAGCGGACGGCTCGTCTATCGTGCCGATCAGGCGGCCGGTTGCCGCCTCTACGATCTGCACCGGCCAGCCGCCTGAACCGCGCAGGCCAACGCGGGTGAGGTCCCTGCCCTTGGCACAGAGGTACCAGTTTCCGCCGCGCTGGCGGAGCAGCCCGCGAGTGGCAAGTTCCCCGGCCACGCTGGCTGCCCTGGGGCCGAAAAGGTCTAGGTCGGCGGGGGTAAGCGGGAGCTCAGCGGCGGCGGCGCACAGGTGTGGCGCGAGCACGTAGGGATTGCCGGGATCCAGCACGGTGGCCTCGACCGGATGGCCGAACACCGCGTCTGGGTGGTGGACCAGATAGGTGTCGAGGGGATCCGCCCTGGCGATGAGCACGGCGAGGGCGTCACGTCCGCTGCGCCCAGCCCGCCCGGCCTGCTGCCACAGCGAGGCGCGGGTGCCCGGCCAGCCCGCGATGAGGACCGCGTCGAGGCCGCTGATGTTGACGCCAAGCTCCAGGGCGGTGGTGGCCGCCATGCCTGCCAGGCGGCCGGAGCGCAATTCTTCCTCGAGCAGGCGGCGGTCTTCGGGCAGGTAGCCGGACCGGTAGGCCGCCACCCGCGCCGCTTGGGCGGCATCGCCGGTTTCGGCCAGTGCCCGCTTGGCGCCCATGGCCACGGCCTCGGCCGCCCGCCTGGAGCGCACGAAGGCGACCGTGGACATGTTCTCGGTTACCAGGTCGGAGAGGAGCCGGGACGCCTCCGTGGTCGCCGTCCGGCGCAGCGGTGCCCCCTTCTCACCGCGCAGCGCGGTCAGCGGCGGCTCCCACAGGGCGAACGTGACCGGCCCCCGGGGCGAGGAGTCCCCGCCTACCTCTTCGGCGTCCAGCCCGGTGAGGAGCGTCGCGCACCTGGCGGGCTCGGCAATGGTGGCCGAGGCGAGGATGAACACCGGGCCTGCTGCCGTGGTTCGCCGGGTGAAAGCCGTGCCGCCCAGGCTCGCCCGTGCGGTCACCCCCCTGCCGCGCCGGGCCGACCGCGCCCTGGCGGCCCTGCCGTCGGCGTAGTAGGCCGCGATCCGGCGCAGTCTGCGCAGCACCTGCGCCACATGCGAGCCGAACACCCCCCGGTACCCGTGGCACTCGTCCACGATCACGTAGCGCAGCCTGGCCAGGAACGTGGCCCAGCGGGTGTGCCCGGGCAGCAGCGCGAGGTGCAGCGTGTCCGGTGTGGTCAGCAGGTAGTTCGCGTTTGCCCTGGCCCAGCTTCGGCCCGCGGCCGGGGTGTCGCCATCCAGAACGGCCGCTCGTACCCCGGGCAGGTGCAGCGCGCGGACCGCGCGCAGCTGGTCAGCGGCCAGTGCCTTGGTCGGCGTGAGGTAGAGAGCGGTCCCGCCTTCGAGCACGGCGGTGAGCGCCGGCATGAGATAGCTCACCGACTTGCCCGAGGCGGCGGGGGTGGAAACGATCACATTCCGCCCCGCCCGTGCGTGACAGGCAGCGGCCGACTGATGCGCCCACGGAGCAGCGATTCCGCTGCTGGCGAACCGCTGCGTCAGCTCCGGCGGCACCCAGTCCGGCCACGGGACGGCCTGACCCGGCCGCCCGGGAATGTGTTCGATGTGCGTCACGCAGCCCGCGCGGGTACCCTCTCGCAGGATCCGTACTGCTGGCTTGTCACCGTTGACCTGCTGCGGCACGGCTCCGCCCGGCACGGGCACGGTGCCGTCCAGCGAGCCTGCCTGGACGGCCGCCGATGACCGCCCGGGCGGTTCTCCGGCAGTGAGGGGGGTGGCGATGGACATCGAATTTCAGTCTGCCATGCCCGACATCTGGATGCCGGCTGCACGGATTCGTGTAAGCATGACATCGGAGCGTGGTTGAATGCCCGACGGGATAGGCTCACTCCCCGAGTACCTCACTCCCAGGAGTAGCGAGCATTCCTGCTCAGCTCCATTGGACGGCGACTGCATGGCGTGGAGGATTTTGTGGATCTGAAGCTAGAGGACCACATGAAGGATGGGATCAGGGTCGTCGACGTAGAGGGCGAGATCGACGTTTACACCGCACCCAGGCTGCGTGAGCTTCTGATCGACCTGGTCAACAAGGGCGACTACCAGCTCGTGGTGAACATGGAGAAGGTGGAGTTCCTCGACTCCACCGGCCTGGGCGTGCTGGTCGGCGGGCTCAAACGGGTTCGCGCCCACGACGGATCGCTGGATCTGGTTTGCAGGCAGGAGCGGATCCTCAAGATCTTCCGCATCACCGGGCTGACCAAGGTCTTCGGCATCCACGACACGGTCGAGGAAGCCATCAAGGCCAGGAAGTCTGAGAAATAGCGCGAGTATCCGGCTCTCACCGATGGCGCTGGTGGAAGTTGCCTTCACCCCGCTGCCCGCGCACGTTCGCACGGCCCGCCTGGTGGCTGTGGCCGTCGCGAGGCGGAGCGGGGTGGCCGATTCACTGCTTGACGAGGTCCGGCTGGCGGTCGGCGAAGCCTGCTCGCGCGCGGTAGAGGCGCACCGGCAGCACTGCCCAGCCGAGCCGGTCAAGATCGCGCTGACCGACACCGGGGGACGTTTCGAGGTCGTAGTGACCGATTCGGCTCCCGGTGAGGTTGCGGCGCTGAACGGCACGACGGAAACCGGCGACGCCGGGGATGCGGCTGTCGGCGCGGGCGGCGACGCCGCCGGGAGCGCCGCGCCCGGGATTAGCCGGCCGCTGTTTGAC
>DASXMU010000149.1:0-13478 GCA_036495485.1 Streptosporangiaceae bacterium | reverse complement strand
TCGAGGTAGGGGTACAGCACGAAGGTGCCGCGGTCCACCATGGTCATCACGGTGTCGAGGTGCATCATGGCGCGGGAGATCGGGAGCTCGACCGCGATCACCGCGCTGACCTGGCCGCTGCGGAACAGGGCCTGGGCCAGCAGCTCGACCGCCATCGGCGTGGTCCGCTCGCCCATCCCGATCATCACCGCGCCGTGGCCGAGCACGTGCACGTCGCCGCCCTCCACGGTGGCGGGCATGTGCTTGGCGTCGGTGTCGCCGTAGTGCCAGGTGAAGTCGGCCTGGGCGAACATCGGGTGATGGCGGTAGATGGCCCGGCTGTGCAGCGACTCGCGCTGCCGGGCGGGCTTGGCCATCGGGTTGACCGAGACACCCCGGTAGATCCAGCAGGAGTTGTCCCGCTGGAACAAGTGGTTGGGCAGCGGGGGCAGGATGAAGTCGCCGGAGTGCAGCATGTCCCAGGTCAGGCTGCTGACCTTGGCCGGCCGCAGGTCGGCCTTGAGCACTCCGCCGATGAGGTACCTCGCCAGGTCGAGGGCGTCGAGGTCGTCGAGCAGCGCGCGCACCGGCCCGACGAGGTTGGGGCCGAGGATCTCCGGCGTGCAGACCCGGTCGAGGACGAAGGCCCGCCCATCGGGCAGTTCGAGTGTCTCGCTGAGCAACTGCCCGTAGTAGTGCACGGTCACGCCCTTGGCGCGCAGCGCATCGGTGAACGCGTCGTGCTCCGCCTGCGCCCGCTTACCCCACATGACCTCGTCGAACAGCAGCTCTTCGACGTTGCGCGGGGTCAGCCTGGACAGCTCGAGGCCGGGCCGGTGCACGATCACCTGGCGCAGCCTGCCCACCTCGGATTGGACGCTGAAGCTCATGGGGCCTCCGGTTTCGTCGTCTCCCCTTCCCCGCATTCTCCGCCTGCCGGGCGGCCGGGGTCGTCGCGGCCTGCGTCAGCTCGTAACGATCGTCCCCGCCTCCCCGGCGAGCAGCGCCTGGGCGTCGGAGAGCTGGCCGATCGCGGCCGGCCTCCCGGTCGCCTCGACGAACCGGCAGACCGCCTCGATCTTGGGGCCCATCGACCCGGCGGGGAACGGGC
Source organism: Streptosporangiaceae bacterium (assembly GCA_036495485.1). Classification (GTDB taxonomy): domain Bacteria; phylum Actinomycetota; class Actinomycetes; order Streptosporangiales; family Streptosporangiaceae; genus PALSA-505. The sequence goes on along the minus strand of DASXMU010000149.1, from coordinate 12,388 downwards.
GGGCGCGCAGCTCCGCGGGGGTGGCCCGGTGGATCACCCGGGCCTGCGGGGTGCCGTACCCGTCCTGGACGGCGGTCACGTCGGTGAGCAGCAGCAGGGCGTCCGCGTCCAGCGAGCGGGCCAGCAGCGAGGCGGTCAGGTCCTTGTCCACCACGGCCTCCACACCGCGCAGCTGCCCGGTGCCGTCCTTCATCACCGGCACCCCGCCGCCGCCCGCGCAGACCACGATCGCGCGGCTGCTCAGCAGCAGCTGGATCACCGGAAGGTCCAGCAGGGCGACCGGCTCGGGCGACGGCACGACCCGGCGCCAGCCGGCCCCGTCCTGGCGGACCTGCCAGCCGTGCCTGGCCGCCAGCTCGCTGGCCTGCCGCTCGCCGTAGACCGGGCCGATGAACTTCGACGGGTGGCCGAAGGCCGGGTCGTCCTCCAGGACCAGGGTCCGGCTGACCAGGCAGGCGGTCTTGCGCCCCGGCGCCGCGTTGTCCAGGGCCTGGATGAGCCAGTAGCCGATCATTCCCTGGGTCTGCGCGCCGAGCACGTCGAACGGGTAGGGCCGGGACAGGGCAGGGTCATGGGCGCTCTCCAGCGCCAGCAGGCCGACCTGCGGGCCGTTGCCATGGGTCACCACGAGGTCGTGCCCGACCGCGAGCGGTGCCAGCGCCTGCGCCGCCTTGTGCACGTGGCCCTGCTGGATCTCGGCCTCAGGGGGCTCGCCGCGCTCGAGCAGGGCGTTGCCGCCGAGGGCGGCGACGATCTTCACGCCTGCACTCCGATCGTGGCCACCATCAGCGCCTTGATCGTGTGCATCCGGTTCTCCGCCTGGCCGAACACGATGGAGGCCTTGGATTCGAAGACCTCCTCGGTCACCTCCAGGGCGTCCAGGCCATGGGACTCATAGAGCTGCTGCCCGATCCCGGTCTCCCGGTTGTGCAGGGCCGGCAGGCAGTGCATGAACTTGACCTCGGGGTTCCCGGTGGCCGCCAGCACGGCGCCGGTCACCTGGTAGGGCAGCAGCAGGCCGATGCGCTCGTCCCACTCGCCCGGCGGCTCGCCCATGGACACCCACACGTCGGTGTACAGGTAGTCGGCGCCGGCCACGGCCGCCAGGACGTCGTCGCTCACCACGATCCTGGCGCCCGACTCCGCCGCGAGCACCTCGGCGATGCCCCGCACGCCCGGCGCGGGCTGCAACGGCTCCGGTGCGCAGATCCGCACGTCCATGCCGAGCATGGCGCCGGTGACCAGCAGCGAGCTGGCGACGTTGTTCCGGCCGTCGCCGAGGTAGCAGTAGGACACCTCGGCCAGCGGCTTCGCCGTGTGGTCGCGCATGGTGAGGATGTCCGCCAGCATCTGGGTCGGGTGCCAGTCGTCGGTGAGCCCGTTCCACACCGGGACCCCCGCGTAGGCGGCCAGCGTCTCCACGGCGTCCTGCGCCGCCCCGCGGTACTCGATCCCGTCGTACATCCGGCCCAGCACCCGGGCGGTGTCCTTTACCGACTCCTTGTGGCCGAGCTGCGACCCCTCCGGGCCCAGGTAGGTCACGTGGCCGCCCTCGTCGTGCGCGGCGACCTCGAACGCGCAGCGGGTGCGGGTGGAGGTCTTCTCGAAGATCAGCGCGACGTTGCGCCCGGCGAGCCGGCTGCCCAGCTGGCCCATCCGCTTCTCCTGCCGCAACCGCCCGGCCAGGTCGATCAGGTAAAGGAACTCCTCGGCCGTGAGGTCGGTCTCCTTGACCAAGCTGCGCCTTTGCAGCTCCATATCGCGCTCCTCTGTGTCGGGCAAACTCTGTGTGGGGCAAACCGATGGTTAAGGGTTACAACGGGTTCAAACTGGATACCGCTCAGCGCGGCCAAAAACAACTTCCCGGCGGCGAACAGCGCGAGAGGATGGAGTCATGGCTGGGCAGACCGCAGATTATCGCCTCTATCAGGACCTGGCCCGGTGGTGGCCGCTGATCTCACCGCCGGGGGAATACGCCGAGGAGGCCGCCTTCGCCGCTGGGCTGTTCGGCCTGGCCACCGGGCCGGTCCGGGAGGTGCTGGAGCTGGGCAGCGGCGGCGGCCACAACGCCAGCCACCTGACCGGCCGGTTCCACTGGACGCTGGTCGACCTGTCCGAGAATATGCTGGCGGTGTCGCGAACGCTGAACCCGGGCTGCGAGCACGTCCGGGGCGACATGCGCAGCATCCGGCTGGGCCGGGCCTTCGACGCGGTGTTCGTCCACGACGCGGTGGACTACATGGCCAGCGAGACCGACCTCAGCCAGGTGATGGCGACCGCCTACACGCACTGCCGGCCGGGCGGGGTCGCGGTGTTCATGCCCGACGACATCGCCGAGACCTACCAGCCGGTGACCGGCTGCGGCGGGGGTGACGGCGACGACGGGCGCGGCGCCCGCTTCCTGCAGTGGTCCTGGGATCCCGATCCCGGCGACACCTGGACGGTGAGCGACTACGTCTACCTGCTGCGCGACCGCGACGGCCAGACCCAGACCGTGCACGAGCGGCACCGGATGGGACTGTTCGGCCGGGAGGTGTGGCTGGGCCTGCTGGCCGCGGCCGGCTTCACGGCGCGGGCCATCCCCGAGGTGACCGCCGAGGACCGCGAACCCCGCGAGGTTTTCATCGGCTTCCGGCCGGCTCCGTAGGATGACTGGGTGCGGAGCAACCTGATCAGCAACTCCGGCAAGGTGCTTTTCGCCGAGCGGGGCGAGACCAAGGGTGACCTGGCCGGCCATTACCTGCGGGTCGCCGGGCCGCTGATGCGGACGATGGGCGGGCGGCCCGTGCTGCTGCAGCGGTTCCCCGACGGCGCGTCCGGGCCGTCGTTCTTCCAGAAGCGGGTGCCGAAGAACGCCCCGGACTGGCTGACCACGACCACCGTGTCCACGCCCAACGGGACCACGTCGCAGGCGCTGGTGGCGGCCGACCTGGATCACGTGCTGTGGGCGGTGAACCTGGGCTGCCTCGGCTTTCACGTCTGGCCCTATCTGACCGCCGACCCCGGTCACACCGACGAGCTGCGGATCGACCTGGACCCGACCCCCGGCGTGGACTTCAGCCACATCCGCCGGGCCGCCGGGGAGCTGCGGCAGCTGCTCGGCGATCTTGGCATCACCGGTTACCCGAAGACCACCGGCAACCGTGGCCTGCACGTCTACGTCAGGCTGCAGCCGCGCTGGGACTCCTACCAGGTGCGCGCCGCCGCCGTGGCGCTCGCCCGCGAGCTGGAGCGGCGCAGGCCCGACCTCATCACGGCCGCCTGGTGGAAGGAAGAACGCGGCCAGCGGGTGTTCGTCGACTACAACCAGAACGCGCCGCACAAGACCGTCTTCGGCGCCTGGTCGGTCCGCGCCAGGCCCGGCGCCCAGGTGTCCACCCCCATAGCCTGGGCGGAGATCGACGGCATCCACCCGGACCAGTTCACGATCGCCTCGCTGGCCGACCGCCTCGAGGACGCCGGTGACCCGTGGCTGGACATGGCCGGCGACCCCCAGTCGATCGAGCCGCTGCTGGCCATGCACGAACGCGACCTGGCGGCCGGCCTGATGGACGCCCCCTGGCCCCCGGTCTACCCGAAGCAGCCAGGCGAGCCACCCCGCGTCGCCCCCAGCCGCGCCAAGAAGACCTGATCCGGCCCGCGCGGCTAGGCTCGTGCGGTGACCTCACTTGTGCGCTACGACGTCGACGGCCAGGTCGCGACGATCACGCTCGACTCGCCCAAGAACCGCAATGCCCTGTCCCGCGCGCTGGTCAGCGAACTCATCGACGCGCTGACGGCGGCGGGGCAGGACGCGGAGATCCGGGTGGCCGTGCTCACCCACACCGGCACCGTGTTCTGCTCGGGCGCGGACCTGAGCGAGGCAGGCAGCGGGTCGATGTCGGACGCGACCACCGCGATGACCGACGTGATGACCACGGTCGTCGAGCTGGGCAAGCCGGTGATCGCCAAGGTCAACGGGCATGTCCGGGCCGGCGGCATGGGCATCGTCGGGGCCTGCGACATCGCCGTGGCCAGCGAGACCGCGTCGTTCGCCTTCACCGAGGCCAGGATCGGCCTGGCCCCCGCGATCATCTCGATGACCACACTGGACCTGATGCAGCCGCGGGCCGCGGGCCGGTACTGCCTGACCGGAGAGACGTTCGGCGGGATCGTGGCGGCGCAGACCGGGCTGATCACCGAGGCGGCCAGCTCGGGCAGCATCGACGACGTGGTCGCGCGGCTGGCCGAGCAGATCTGCGAGACCTCGCCGCAGGGCGCCGCCGAGACCAAGCGGCTGCTCACCGACGCGCGCCGCCGCCGGATCGCGGCCGACTCGCCCAGCCTGACCGCGCTGTCCGCCCGGCTGTTCGCCAGCGAGGAGGCCCAGGAGGGCATCCACGCGTTCCTGGAGCGGCGCCCACCGGCCTGGCGGCGGTGAGGTACCGGCTGCCGCGCCAGAATCCGTATACCTGAAATGACCGCGATTGGCCCAGCTAAGTTTTCGTTCGTTCGTCTTTCTTTTTTTACCAAAGAAAGAAAATCGCCGGACGGTGGGTCGCGGACGCGGCCGGGGAAGCGCGGACGGACCCTAATTCTCCGGCCGCAGCAAGTCGGCGGGGACCTCGATGATGCGCGAGCGGAGGTATTCGCCCAGGCCCTTGGCCTGGGCGTCCGGGCGGGCGGTGGCGGCGACGCCGGGCGCTATCAGACCGGCGACCACGAAGTTCAGGGCCAGGATGTTCGGCAGGAGGAACCGGGAGACCTCCAGCGGCTGGGCTTCGGTGAGCAGTTCCCTGAAGCGGGAGACGGTGAGGTGGTCGCGCAGCCAGGCGTAGCTGCGCTCGTCGCGGGCCCAGAAGCCGACGTTCGCGTTGCCGCCCTTGTCGCCGGAGCGGGCGCCGTACAGCCTGCCCAGCGGGACGGCCACCAGCTCGCCGTCTGGTGACCCGGCCGGGGGCTCGGGCGGCGGGGACGGGCGCGGCTCCTGGGGGACGCCGGGGGTGTGCGGGATGGCCTGCGTTGTCCCGTCCGGGAGGTGGACGGTGTGGGTGACCTCGGCGGCGGGGACCAGGGCCGGCCAGTAGATGCCGTAGGCGCTGGCCCCGGTGGGCGGGGTGGTGGCGTGGAATCCGGCGTAGCCGGCCAGGGCCAGCTCCACCGCGGCGCCGGAGAAGCGCCGGCCGACGGCGGCTTCGTCGCGGCTCTTGACGGTGATGCGCAGGTGCGCGGTGGCCTGTTCGCTGGTGGGCGCGTCCGGGCGGTCGAACCGCAGCAGCCGCACGTCGGCCTCGCTGAGGTAGTCCGCGCCGAGGCGCGCGGCCAGCAGCTGGAGCGTGTGCTCCGCCTTCTCCTCGATGTCCAGGCCGGTGAGCACCAGCGTCATCGAGTTCCGGTAGCCGCCGAGCATGTTCAGCGCGACCTTGAGGGTGTCTGGCGGCGGCGATCCCGTGGTGCCGGAGATGGCCACCCGGTCCGGGCCCTCCTGATGCAGGCGCGCGGTGTCGAAGTGGGTGACCACGTCCGGGTTGAGGTAGGCGGGCCCGGCTATCTCGTACAGGAGCTGCGCCGTGACCGTGCCGACGCTGACCAGGCCGCCGGTGCCGTCGTGCTTGGTGATGACCGAGCTGCCGTCGGCGGCGATCTCCGCGATCGGGAAGCCGGGGTAGCGGCGGTCGGCGATCTCGTCCAGGAAGCTGTAGTTGCCGCCGGTCGCCTGCGGGCCGCACTCGATCACGTGCCCGGCGAGCACGGCGCCGGCCAGCGCGTCCCAGTCGTCGCGGCGCCAGCCGTGCCACCAGGCGGCGGGGCCGGCGGCGAGGCTCGCGTCGGTCACCCGGGGGCAGACCACGATGTCCGCGCCGGCCTGCAGCGCGGCGGCGATGCCCCAGCCGCCGAGGTAGGCGTTGGCGGTCACCACCGGGAGGTCCGCCGCCGCCAGCGGCTGGCCGGTGTCGAGGTTGGCCAGGCCGATGCCGCGCTGCTGCAGACCGGGAATCCGGCCGGTGAGATCGTCGCCGGTGATGTGCGCGACCCTGGCGGTCAGGCCGAGCTTGCCCGCCAGCTCGCTGAGCTTGCCCGCCAGCCCGGCCGGATTGAGCCCGCCGGCGTTGGCGACGACCTTGACGCCGCGCTCCAGACAGGTGCCGAGCACGTCCTCCATCTGGCGCAGGAACGTGCGCGCGTAGCCCAGCCCGGAGTCCTTCAGCCGGGCCTTCCAGAGGATCAGCATGGTCAGCTCGGCCAGATAGTCGCCGGTCAGCACGTCGATCGGGCCGGCCAGCATCTCCTTCGCCGCGTCGATCTTGTCGCCGTAGAAGCCCGAGCAGTTGGCGACGCGGACCGGGCGGCGGGCAGTCACGGGCGCGGGCCCTTGCCGGCGAACTGGCCCGGCTCGCGGCCCGCACCCGGTGGGCCGGCGAACGCCTGGGCGATGGACATCCACTGGGTGGCGACCGGGCCGGCCACCACCAGCGAGGTATCCGCCAGATGGCGGCGCTGGGTGACGGCCAGGCAGAAGTCCAGCGCGCTGCCGGTCACCCGGTCGGCGGCCTCGGGCGGCCCCCACAGCCACATGTCCAGGCCGGGCGAGACCAGCTCGACCCGCACCTTCTCCTCCGGTATGGGCAGGCCGTGGGCGGCGAAGCTGAACGGCCGCGCGGCCACACCGATGTGCGCCACGTGCTGCAGCCGGTCAGTCGGCTACCGGCGGACGCCGACGGTGTCGGCGACGTCCTGGCCGTGTGCCCAGGTCTCCATCAGCCGGGCGGTCAGCGACGACGCGGCGCTCATGTGCATGCCGAACCACGGCACCCGCACCGAGTGGTGCAGCCCGCGGAAGGTGGCCAGCAGCTCAGCCCGTGCGGCGTCGAACCAGACGAGCAGGTCAGCGGGCGGCAGGGTGCGGTAGCGCTCGGCCAGCTGGTCCGGGTCGACGGCGGCCACGTCCTCGGGGGTGGCGTCCGGGGCCATGGCGCGGGCCAGTTCGGCGCGGAACTCCACCGGCCTGACGGCCGAGGCGACCGCGGCTTCGTCGAAGTGCGCCAGGTGACCGATCTGGTCAGCGATGCTCCAGCCGGGGGCGGGGGTGGCCTGGCGCCAGCCAGCCTCGTCCAGGCCGGCGACCAGTTCGCGCAGGCTGACGGTCTCGGCCGCCAGGTCGTCGGCGAGCTCGTTCATGTCGGCCGGCATCCGCGCTCCTGTCGTTGACGTCTAGAGCAGCCTAGCGAGCGCGGATGCCGGATCAGCGGATACGGGAGTCAGCAGGACATGGACGGAGCGCGCAGCGGGAGCTCGACGCGAAGCAGACGCGGGGGGCTGGGGTTGCCCTTGTCCGACCAGCGGACCTGGTGGAGGTCATCGTCGAGAAAGAGCTTGCGCGTCGGCTCGTCCTGCAAAGAGATCGTCAGGTCCTCGTTGTACAGGACGGGCGCATAAAAGTTGCCGCCGAGCCCCCAGTCGGCATAACCGCTCCATCCCTCACCGAGGTCGCGGTCGGCCGACCCGGAGGTTTGCTTCCGCAAATACAGCTTATTGGCGTCGAAGACCCACCGGCAGCCGTGAGCGTCCTTTTCTTCCTTTTCGACGGAGACGTAATTTTTGCCAACCACTCCCAGCCACCCCAGGAATTCCTTGGTCGAGAAGTCGTAGCATTTCGCGTGCTCGTAGGCATGGGTACCGATGAGCAGGGCGTAGGTAGACCAGCCCCACCAGCTGTCCGTCCAGCTGTAGTCCTGCCGGTTTTCCACGTCGTTGCGCCGGGCGGCGACATCGCTTTGCATCAGGAACAGCGGCGAGAAATTCGCCTTGGTTGTCACGTCTTGGACCCGGTCAAGGTCTGGGATCCAGTTCAGCGCCTGGTAGAGGTGTTCTTGCGGGCCGCCGGTATATGCCTTCCAGACGTCGACGGCCGAAGCCTGGACGGCGCCCGTTACCCGCGTGCGGTTGGCGGCGCTGACCGAGTCGAGCAGCCGCTTGTCGCCGTAGGCCAGCCATGCATTGCCGGATTTGTCGGCCACGTTCAGGCCGTGGACGGAGTCTTCGTCGTGCATGCAGCGGGTGAGCAGGCTGCCCAGGCTCCCGCTGTAGCCCGGGACCGGAGTCGTCACCTGGTCGTACAGTTCCTTGCGCGGGGCCCGCATGTGGCCCGCCGAGAACAGATCCGTCAGGAAGTGGTCGGCGAACGCGTTCATCGCGTAGGCGTGCTCCAGGCGCGCCCTCTTCTCCGGAGGGCTTACGTTCGCCTGGCCAGCGGCACCGGCTTCGCGCATCGCGACCGCGTGCCCGGCCCGGTAGGCCGCCACCGCGAAGTGCGTGAAGTGGTCCCAGTTCTCCGCGGCCAGCGCCAGGTAGCGGCCCATCGGCCACAGGTCCGAGATGTTGGAGCCGCCCCCGGTCACGACGTTCCACCGGTAAGACAAGGTGTCGCCGAGCCTGGCGTAGGCCGTCGAAGGTTCCTTGCCATCCTTCAGGGCCTGCTCTACCGCCGCGATCTCCTCGGCCAGGATCGCCAGGATGGGGGCGACCTGGTCCCATTTGGTTCGCAGGGTTCCGAAGGCATCCATAAAGGCGCCTTCAGGGTTGGCGGATGTGCTGATAGGTTGTCCCACCACGCCATAGAAGTCCCCGCCCAAGGCGATGCATTGCCCGTAAGTCAGGGCTCCAGGGCCGATGTCTAATGGCAGCCCCTTGGCCGCTCCCGCGCCCTCTTTCGAGTCGAACTCTAAAGTGATCTGGTCACCGATCCATGCGTGCTCTGCGCTCTCCATGAAGACCCCCTCGAAATACTCGGCTGACCTCAGGCGCCCGTTGCGAGCCACCCCTTTCCTGAATATCTACCGAGGAACTGCCGGTGTCAAGGAAAAATGCCTGGTCAATTAGATCCGGATCTCGCCATGATCCGTTCCTTGTAATGGCGGGGCCAGGCTTCAGGCGGTGACCACGGCCAGCACCTGGCCGGCACCGACCTGTTCGCCTGGGCGGGCTCGCAACTCGGCCAGGGTGCCATCTGATGGAGCGGTCACCTCGTGCTCCATCTTCATGGCCTCGAGGACCACCAGCGGCTGGCCAGCGGTGACGCTGGCGCCGGGCTCGGCGAGCACGCGGATGACCACGCCGGGCATGGGCGCGAGCAGCGAACCGCCGCGGGCCACCGCCGCGGGGTCAGTGAATCGCGGCTGCTCGGTGAACGAGGTGGAGCCGTCGGGACCGTCCACGTAGACGCTGCCGGTTACCTGGGACACCTCGTAGCGGCGGCGGATGCCATCGACCTCGAGGTCGGCCTCGTCTGGCGTGGCGGTGTAGATCGTGACCTGGTCGCCGAGCGGGTGGCCGTTGACGGTGATGTCTGGGCCGGCCAGCTGGTAGGTCACCACGTGCTGGTCGCCGCCGGCCGCGTAGCTGACCTGCTGGGGCCTGGAGGGGACGTTGCGCCAGCCGGACGGGAGGGAGCGGAGCACCTGGGCGCTGGCCCGGTGGGCGGCCTGGCCGGCCAGGGCCGCGGCTGCCGCGTGCCGGTTCGTGGCCGTTGGGTCGGCCAGGCGGGACAGGATGGCTGGGTCGTGGCGGGTCAGGTAGCCGGTGTCGGTGCGGCCGGCCAGGAACTCCGGCTCGCGCAGGATGCCGAGCAGGAGGTCCCGGTTGGTGGTCACACCGTGCAGCCGGGCCTGGCTCAGGGCGCGGGCCAGCCGGGAGGCCGCCTCGTCCCTGGTCCGGCCGTGCGCGATGACCTTGGCCAGCATCGCGTCGTAGTGCGGGCTGACCGCCGTGCCGTCGGCGTAGCCGGCGTCCACCCGCACGCCGGGGCCGCCGGGGATGGCGAAGCGGTGCAGGGTGCCGGTGGCGGGCAGGAAACCGGCGGGCACGTCCTCGGCGTACAGCCGCGCCTCGATCGCGTGGCCGCTGATCCTGGCGCCGGTGACCTCGGGCGGCAGCGCCTCGCCCGCGGCGATCCTGAGCTGCAGCTCGACCAGATCCAGGCCGGTGACCAGCTCGGTGACCGGATGCTCGACCTGCAGCCTGGTGTTGACCTCGAGGAACCAGAAGCCGCCAGAGCCGTCCAGGACGAACTCCACCGTGCCGGCGCCGGTGTAGCCGATGACCTTGCCCGCGGCGACCGCCGCCGCGCCCAGCGCGGCCCGCAGCCCGTCGTCCACGGCCGGCGACGGGGATTCCTCGACGATCTTCTGGTAGCGCCGCTGGATCGAGCAGTCCCGCTCGAACAGGTGCACCACGGTGCCGTGGTGGTCGCCGAGGATCTGCACCTCGACGTGCCGTGGGTCAGTGACGAACCGTTCCAGGAATACCGTGCCGTCACCGAACGCCGAGGCCGCCTCCCGGCTGGCGGTGGCGACCGCGCTGGCCAGCCCGTCCGGACCGGCTGAGGCGGCTGGGGCGGCTGGGGCGCGGACCAGCCGCATGCCCCGGCCTCCGCCGCCGTAGGCGGCCTTGACTAGCAGCGGGAAGCCGATGCGGGTGGCTGTGGCGGCCAGGTCGGTGTCGGGTGTCACGGTCGCGCCCGGCAGCACCGGGACGCCTGCCTCCTCCATCAGCGCCTTGGCCGCCAGTTTGGAGCCCATGGCGGCGATCGCCTCCGGGCTGGGGCCGACGAAGACGATCCCGGCCGCGGCGCAGTCCCGGGCGAACCCGGCGTTCTCCGACAGGAAGCCGTAGCCGGGGTGGATGGCGTCGGCCCCGGTGGCGGCGGCCGCCGCGAGGATCGCATCGCCACGCAGGTAGGTCTGGGCCGGCGACGCGCCGGGCAGCCGGACCGCCTCGTCGGCCCCGCGCACGAACGGCAGGCCGGCGTCCGGGTCGGAGAAGACCGCGACCACACCGATGCCCAGCCGGTGCGCGGTGCGCGTCACCCGCGCCGCGATCTCGCCCCGGTTGGCGATGAGGAGCTTGCGGATCGGCACCGGCGTCACATCCGGAAGACGCCGAAGCCGCGGCGTCCGGTCACCGTGTTGGAATGCACGGCGGACAGCGCGATCCCGAGGACAGTGCGGGTGTCCCGTGGGTCGATGACGCCGTCGTCGTACACCCGGCCGCTGACCGCGAACGCGTGCGACTCGGCCTCGATCCCGGCCTCGATCATGGCCGTGCGGGCCCGGTCCGCCTCCTCGTCGAACTCCCGGCCCCTGGCTTTGGCGCTCGTGCGGTCGACGATCGACAGCACCCCGGCCAGCTGCGCGCCGCCCATGACGGCGAGCTTGGCGCCGGGCCAGGCGAACAGGAAGCGCGGGTCGTAGCCGCGGCCGGACATGCCGTAGTTGCCCGCGCCGAACGAGGAGGCCATGTTGATGGTCAGGTGCGGCACCGTGCTGTTAGTCACCGCGTTGATCATCTTCGCCCCGTCCTTGATGATGCCGCCCTGCTCGTAGCTGGCCCCCACCATGTAACCGGTGGTGTTCTGCAGGAAGATCAGCGGGGTGTCGGACTGGTTGGCCAGCAGGATGAACTCGGCCGCCTTCTTCGACTCCTCGCTGAACAGCACGCCCCGGTGGTTGGCCAGGACGCCGACCGGGTAGCCGTGCACCCGCGCCCAGCCGGTCACCAGCGAGGTGCCATAGAGGGGTTTGTACTCGTCGAACTCCGAGCCGTCCACGGTGCGGGCGAGCACCTCGCGCGGGTCGAACGGGACCTTCACGTCCGCCGAGACGATGCCGAGGATCTCGTCCGTGTCATACCGGGGCTCCGGCGGGCTGGGCCTGGGCGCGGGCCCGAGCTTGCGCCAGTTGATCCGGGCCATGATGTCCCGGCCGATCCTGATCGCGTCGGGCTCGTCGACGGCGAAGTAGTCGGAGAGGCCGGACACCCGCGAGTGCATCCCGGCGCCGCCCAGCGTCTCGTCGTCCGACTCCTCGCCGGTGGCCATCTTCACCAGCGGCGGGCCACCGAGGAACACCTTGGCCCGCCGGTCCACCAGGACCGAGTAGTCGCTCAGGCCGGGCACGTAGGCTCCGCCGGCGGTCGAGTTGCCGAACACCAGGGCGACCGTGGGGATGCCCAGCGCGGACAGTTCGGTGAGGTCGTGGAAGCTCCGGCCGCCGGGCACGAAGATGTCCGCCTGGGTCGGCAGGTCCGCGCCGCCGGACTCCACCAGGTTGATCACCGGCAGCCGGTTGGTCCGGGCGATCTCGGAGGCGCGCAGGGACTTGCGCAGCGAGTACGGGTTGACCGACCCGCCGCGCACGGTCGGGTCGTTCGCGATGATCACGCACTCGACGTCGCTGACCACGCCGATCCCGGTGACCAGGCTGGCGCCCACGGTGAACTGGGTGCCGTAGGCGGCCAGGGTGGACAGCTCGAGGAAGGGCGCGTCTGGGTCGATGAGGAGCTCGACCCGCTCGCGGGCGAGCAGCTTGCCGCGTTCGGCGTGCCGCTGCTGGTAGCGCGGGCCGCCGCCGGC
>DASXMU010000148.1:0-5777 GCA_036495485.1 Streptosporangiaceae bacterium | reverse complement strand
GAGCCGCCGGATGCCTTCGCGGATCCTGGGCGGCTCCGGGTAGCAGTAGGACAGCCGCATGTACTCCCGGCCCGCGCCGTCGGCATAGAACCCGGTCCCCGGCACGTAGGCGACCCTGGCCGAGATGGCGCGCGGCAGCATGGCCTTGGAGTCGAGACCGTCGGGCAGCTTGAGCCAGACATAGAACCCACCACCCGGCTGGGTCCACCGGCAGCCGGGTGGCATGCCCGACTCCAGGGCGGCCAGCATGGTGTCCCTGCGCTCCGCGTAAAGTTCGCAAAACAGTTTGATCTGGTCCTGCCATGGCTGCGTGGCCAGGTACTCACGCACCATGAGCTGAGCCAGGCTGGAATGGCAGAGCACGGCGGACTCCGCGGCCAGGACCAGCTTGTCCCTGATGCCGTGTGGCGCGAGCGCCCAGCCGACGCGCAGGCCCGGGGCGATCGTCTTGGAGAAGCTGCCCAGGTAGACCACCGAGTCGGCAGCGTCGGCCCGGAGGGCGCGCTGCGGCGCGCCGTCGAAGCCCAGCAGGCCGTAGGGGTTGTCCTCGATCAGCAGCAGCCCGGCCCGCTGGCAGATGTCAAGAACCCGCGCCCGCCGGCTCGTCGTCAGCGTCACCGCCGCCGGGTTCTGGAACGTCGGCACCGAGTACAGGAACTTGACCCGCTGGCCAGCCGAGGCCAGCCGGGTGATCGTCTCATCGAGCGCCTCGGGGATGATGCCCTCATCGTCCATCGGGACATGCACGACATTGGCCTGGTAGGAGGCGAAGGTGGCTAGCGCCCCCACATAGGACGGAGCCTCGGCGAGCACGACGTCGCCCGGGTCGATGAAGATCCGCGTCATCAGGTCGAGTGCCTGCTGCGAGCCCACGGTCACGACCACCTCGTCCGGGTGGGCGTTGATTCCCTCCAGGGCCATGACCTCGCAGATACCCTCGCGCAGCCCGGCATCGCCCTGGCCGGAGCCGTACTGCAGGGCGACCGCCCCGCGATCGGCCACCAGCCGTCCGGCGAGTTCGCCCACGGCGTCGAGCGGGAGCGCGGTGATGTATGGCATCCCGCCGGCCAGCGAGACCACCTCCGGCCGGGCGGCGACGGCGAACAGGGCCCGGATCTCGGAGGCGAGCATCCCGGCCGCCCGGGCGGAGTACTGGTCGACATAGCGGTCCAGTCGCTGCCTGGGATCGTTGTTCACTATCTGCCTCCGCTCGCTCGGTACCATGTCAGGGTACGGGCCGGCCGGGGATACGCGCCCAGGATTAACCCATGCGCGCCTCAGCCGCGGTCTGTCGCCAGCCAGGGCATGGGTAGTGACTTCATCAGGGGGGACAGGTGACGCGTCGTCTTGCCAATATCACCCTCGACAATCTGGATGACCTGCCGGTCTCCTGCAGGCGCTGCGTCTTCTGGGAGCTCGAGCCGGTAGCCAGGGACCGGGCCGGGAAAGCCGGTGACGCCGCGCTGGAGAAGGAGTCCTGGATCTCCTCGATCCTGCTCGAGTGGGGCAGTTGCGGTAAGACCGCCTACGTCGACGGGATCGCCGCGGGCTACGTGCTCTACGCGCCGCCGTTGTTCGCGCCGCGTTCGCTCGCGTTTCCCACCAGCCCGGTCAGCGCCGACGCCGTGCTGCTGATGACCGCGCACGTGCTCACCGAGTTCGCCGGGGGCGGGCTGGGGCGGATGCTGGTGCAAGGCGTTGCCAAGGACCTGACCAGGCGCGGAGTGCGGGCCATCGAGGCGTTCGGCGACCTGCGCTGGGAGCGCCCGGCCTGCGTGCTGCCCGCCGACTACCTGCTGGCCGTCGGCTTCAAGACCATCCGCCCGCATCACCGCTACCCCCGGCTGCGCCTGGACCTCAAGACGGCGCTGTCCTGGCGGGAGGACGTCGAAGTAGCCCTGGAGCGGCTGCTCAGCTCGATGACCCCGGAACGCGCCCTGCGCCCAGCGTGATATTGGCTCGTTTCATCCGGCTGGTCCCCGGAGATGTACCAAATGACGGGGAATGTCTGGACTGAGCGGAGATGGACCGATGGGGGCGTCCGCACTGGTACATCAGCTGAATCAACCGGGGCTGGTGCAGCACCGGCTGCCGGCTTCGGTCGCGCTGGCGATCGGGCTGCTGGCGGCGGCCGCCGCGCTCATGCCCGCGCTGTGGGTGGCCAGCCAGCACCTGCACGTCATGGCGCACGAGGGTGGCCATGCCTTCATGGGCTCAGCCCTTGGCCATCGCGTTTCGAGCGTGTCCATGAACGTCAAGGGAACCGGGCTCACCATGACGGCCGGGACCGGTGGCCTCCGGATTTTCCTGACGTCGTTCTCCGGTTATCTCGCGTCCAGCGCATTTGGCGTCGGCGCGGCCAAGCTGATCTCCATGGGTCACGGCGTGGCGGTGTTGTGGCTGCTCATCCTGGGCCTGGCGATCCTGCTGCTGGTAGCTCAGGGACTCTTCGCGCGGTTCTGCATCGCCTGCGCGGGCGTCCTGCTGTTTCTCGCCGCCCGGTACACGACTCCCGGTGCGCAGCTGGCCATCGTTTACGGCGTGACCTGGTTCCTGCTCATATCTGGGGTCACCGTGTCGGTCAAACACTGGAAGACCAGCGGCGACGCGGCCAACCTCAAGAAGCAGACCCATCTGCCCAGGGTGCTGTGGTCCATGCTCTGGCTCATCGGCTGCGTGGCGGCCCTGGTGTACGGGGCGGGACTGCTGGTCTGACGGCGCACATGGCAACGGCCCGGCGCCCGAAGGCGCCAGGCCGGTGCGGCAGGCGGCTCAGATGAACTCGGCCAGGTCGCGCAGCAGCGCAGACTTGGGCTTGGCCCCGATGACCTGCTTGACGACCTCGCCCCCGGAGAAAACGTTCAGCGTGGGGATCTGCAGGATCCCATAGCGCTGAGCGACCAGAGGGTTCTCGTCGATGTTCAGCTTCACGACCGTGATCTTGTCGGCGTGCTCGGCGGCAATCTCCTCGAGCACCGGGGCGACCATCCGGCACGGACCGCACCATTCGGCCCAGTAGTCAACGACCACGGGCTTTTCGCTCTTGAGTACTTCCGTCTCGAACGTCGCTTCGGTCACGACCTTTGTGGCGCCCACGATGATGGCTCCTTGCTTTGCGGTATGAGATGAATGGGGTTGGAGGCGGTGCCTGGTCAGCTTTCCTGGCTGGCCAGCCAGCGTTCGGCGTCGAGTGCGGCGGCACATCCGGTGCCGGCCGCGGTGACGGCCTGGCGATAGGTGCGGTCCACCACGTCGCCACAGGCGAAGACACCGTCGATGGCGGTCCGGGTGGAGGGCTGGTCGACCAGCAGGTAGCCATCGGGATCGGTGGCCAGCTGGCCGGAGAACAGCTCGCTTCTCGGGTCGTGGCCGATGGCCACGAACAGGCCGCCCACCGGCAGCAGGTGCTCGTCCCCGGTCTTGGTGTTGCGGATCCGCAGCTCGCGTACCCGCTCCTCGCCGAGCACCTCGGTCACCTCGCTGTCCCACAGGAAGGTGATCTTGGGGTTGGCGTACGCGCGCTCCTGCATGATCTTCGACGCGCGCAGGTGGTCCCGCCGGTGAATCACCGTCACCGTGCGGCCGAAGCGGGTCAGGAACGTGGCCTCTTCCATGGCGGAGTCCCCGCCACCGACCACGGCAATGTCGTGATCGCGGAAGAAGAACCCGTCACAGGTGGCGCACCAGGACACGCCGTGGCCAGACAGCCGCTTCTCGCCTGGCACGCCAAGCTCGCGGTAACCCGAGCCGCTGGCGACGATCACGGTCTTGGCAAGATATGTCTCGCTGTCGGTCTTGATCACCTTGGGCTCGGCGGCCAGGTCGACGGCGGTCACATCATCCGCGAGAAGCTCAGCGCCGAACCGCTCGGCTTGCTTCCGCAGCGAATCCATCAGATCCGGGCCGATGATCCCATCCGGGAAACCCGGGAAGTTCTCCACGTCGGTGGTGTTCATGAGCGCACCACCGGCGGTGACCGAACCCTCGAACACCAGCGGATTCAGGCTCGCCCGAGCGGCGTAGACGGCTGCGGTATACCCCGCAGGCCCGGACCCGATGATGATCACATTGCGAACGTCGGTCACGGTTTACTGCCCTTCAGCTTGGCTGGCACGCACATCAACGGATCCTAGGGCCCTGAGATTCCCGAACCCCGGATCATGCCGGATGCGGCCCATCGGATCGGTGAGCCGCCCCGTTGGGCAGACACGATCTGGTGCCATGGTTACGTCTTGGGCCAGCCCCGCGTCTTTCCGTTAAAAAGAAAGAAAATCATGGCCGGGACAGCCGGGACACATGGGGACCTGGGCACACGGAACCCGGCAAACGTCGTCTGTCTCGGTGTAGGAGTTGAGCTGTTCGTTCTCGTGGCCTGGGCGGGACAGCCGCGGCACCCGGGGACCTGGGCAAACGTCGTCTGTCTCAGGATAAGACTGATAAGACTTGAGCTATTCGTTCCCTTGAGCTGTTCGTGTTTATAGCGGTAGGTTGGGGATCATGACCGTATCCCCGGGTCCGACCACCGCCGAAGAGCTGCGTGGTGCCGGCCTGCGGGTGACGGCTGTCCGCGTCGCACTGCTCGAGACCGTCCGGGACGGCGACCACCTCGGCGTCGAGGCGATCGCCTCCGGGGTACGCGATCGCGTCGGCCACGTCACCCTGCAAGCCGTGTACGACGCCCTCCACGCGCTCGCAGCGGTGGGACTCGTGCGCCGCATCGAGCCGGCTGGCAGCCCGGCCCGGTTCGAGGGACGGGTTGGGGACAACCATCACCACGTCGTGTGCCGGTCGTGCGGTGTGGTTGCTGACGTCGATTGCGCGGTCGGCGAGGCACCCTGCCTGACCGCGTCCGACGACCACGGCTTCTCGATCGGCGAGGCCGAGGTCGTCTACTGGGGCCTGTGCCCCAGTTGTTTTACCGCGAGCAGTTCCTGAGCACCGTGATCTGACTATTCCGGAAGGATCCCATGTCTGAGAACCATGATCCAGTAGTTGCCGAAGGCGCGACCCCTGAGGGCGGGGAATGTCCGGTTGTGCCCGGGCTCACGCACCCCACCATGGGCGATGCCAACAGCGAATGGTGGCCGAACAGGCTCAACCTGAAGATTCTCGCCAAGAACCCCGCCGTGGCCAACCCACTCGGCGAGGATTTCGGCTACGCCGAAGCGTTCAACACCCTCGACCTTGCGGCCGTGAAGCGGGACATCGCCGAGGTGCTCACGACCTCGCAGGACTGGTGGCCGGCCGACTTCGGCAACTACGGGCCGCTCATGATCCGGATGGCGTGGCACGCCGCCGGCACCTACCGGATCAGGGACGGCCGTGGTGGCGCGGGCGCTGGCCAGCAGCGCTTCGCGCCGCTCAACAGCTGGCCGGACAACGTCAGCCTGGACAAGGCCCGCCGGCTGCTGTGGCCGGTCAAGAAGAAGTACGGCCAGAAGATCTCCTGGGGTGACCTGATGGTCCTCACCGGCAACGTCGCCCTGGAGACGATGGGCCTCGAGACCTTCGGCTTCGGCGGCGGCCGCGTGGACGTCTGGGAGCCCGACGAGGATGTCTACTGGGGCCCGGAGACCACCTGGCTCGGCGACGAGCGTTACTCCGGCGACCGGGAGCTGGCGGAGCCCTTCGGTGCCGTCCAGATGGGCCTCATCTACGTCAACCCGCAGGGCCCGAACGGCAACCCGGACCCGCTCGCCGCGGCCCGCGACATCCGCGAGACGTTCCGCCGGATGGCGATGAACGACGAGGAGACGGTCGCCCTGATCGCGGGCGGT
>DASXMU010000147.1:0-2437 GCA_036495485.1 Streptosporangiaceae bacterium | reverse complement strand
CCGCCCCGCCTCAGTTCAGACGATGCGGACGGCGCCGACGTAGACGTCCCACAGCACGGGCTGCACCTGGACGGGCTGGCCGAAGGTCGGCGCGTCGACCATCAGGCCGTTGCCGATGTACATGCCCACGTGGCTGATGTCGGCGAAGAAGAACACCAGGTCCCCGGGCTGGAGCTGGCTGCGGGAGACATGCTCGCCCTCGTTCCACTGGTCACCGGTGAAGTGCGCGAGGTGGATGCCCAGGTGGGAGTAGGACCACAGCACCAAGCCGGAGCAGTCGAACGCGCTCGGGCCCGCTGCTCCCCATTCGTAGGGGTCGCCGCGCACCGACAGCGCCCAGCGCAGGGCCTGCTCACCGAGGGAGTTGCCACCGGGGAGGGGGATGTTTGGGAACGAGCCGGTCTGGGCGAAGACGTTCATCGCCTGCTTGTAGGCGGCGCTGTTCAGCACGTTCATCTTGCCCTGGATGACAGCCTGCTTGGCCTGCATCTGCTTGACCAGGCCGGTGACGACCGCCTTCTGCTGCTCGGCGGTCCGCTGCGCCCTGTGGGCCGCGGCCTCTGCCGCCGCCAGCGCGCTGACCTGGTCGCCGGACTGCTTGTCCAGCTGCTGCATGATGGCCGCCCGGCCGACTACGGCCGACGGGTTGTCGCTGGCGATGAACTGCAGCGTCGGGTCGACGCTGCCGGTCATGTAGCTCTGGGCGGCGAGCTGCGCGACCTGCGTCTGCCCGGCGTCGAGTTCCCTGGCGTCCCTGGCGGCGGTCGTGGCGGCAGTCGCCGCTTCGGAGCGAGCCTGCGCGAGCTGGATCTTGAGCCCGTCGTACTGCTCGCTCAGCGCGTCGATCTGGTTCGACAGCACCTTGGCCTGGGCAATGAGGGCCTGCAGGCTGGGCGGCGTGTCCTGCTGCGCCGCCTTGCTGATGGCGCTCGGCAGGATCACCCCCGCTGCGGCCAGTGCTGTCGCAAGCACCGCGGTCCGCGTCCATCCCCGTCGCGAACCAACCCATACCCGGCCGGGCAAGGACCCCGGCTTTGTGTGCCCCCCGCGATGCGAGTGCCGCACACGGTCTCCTTTCCTAGGCGCCGACCGCACACTAATAGAGTCAGCGTCGACTGCGGAAGTAAAACTACCGAATGTTTAATAGGCCGCGTGTCATTACCGGGAACTTAATTGACCGGGTCGCCCGGGCCGCCCACGTCACGGCACGGTAGCGATAAGTAATTAGTTAGTGACGCTGTGTGCAATAAAGGGTTGCCGCAGCTCTTCGACCGGTTGCATCTGAATCGGTTGCATCTGGTGTGCGGTGGCCCCGGGGACGGCCGAGGCTGGTGGTGTCACTAGGGTGCGGGCAATGGACTACACGGTCAGGCGGGCGCGAACCAGCGACGTGAAGGCCATCCGCGGGCTGATCGACGCGAACGCGGCGTCCGGGCGGCTGCTGGACAAGCCGACCGTCACGCTCTACGAAGACATCCAGGAGTTTCTGGTGGCGCAGCGGGCGGACGGTCCCGTCGTCGGCTGCGGCGCGCTGCACGTCATGTGGGAAGACCTGGCCGAGATCCGGACCATCGCGGTCGACCGGTCCTGCCGGGGCCACGGCGTCGGGCGCCGGCTCGTCGACGCCCTGGTCGCCGGCGCCAGGGAGCTGGGCGTACACCGGGTCTTCGTGCTCACCTTCGAGGTCGGCTTCTTCGCCAGCCGTGGCTTCGGGGAGATCCGGGCAACCCCGGTCGCCGCCGAGGTGTACGCCGAACTGCTCCGCTCCTATGACGAAGGCGTCGCCGAGTTCCTCGACCTGGACTGGGTCAAGCCCAACACGCTGGGCAACACCCGGATGCTCCTGCGCCTTTAGTCTTCAGAACTCCTTACAGGAGGCGGAGCTGGCGGGGTTGCCTGGGCTTGGGGGTGGGTGGGGCGGTGTGGGAGATGAGCTTGGGGTTGATCGCGGCCAGGAAGGGGGAGGGGCCGCTGGGACGGTCGGCGCCGTAGCGGGTCCGTGCGGTCGCGCAGCTCATGAACAGCCTGCTGCGGGCCCGGGTCATCCCGACGAACAGCAGCCGCCGTTCCTCCGCCCCGTCGCTGTCGCCGGGGCTGGCGCCTGGGAGCCAGAGCGGCAGCAGGCCGCGCTCACAGCCGGCCAGGAATACCGCGTCGAACTCCAGGCCCTTGGCCGCGTGCATGGTCAGCAGCGTCACCGCCTCGGCCCTGGCGTCCAGGGCGTCGGCCTCCGCGCCGACAGCTATCTCGGTGAGGAACAGCCGCATGTTCTGCTCGCAGCGATCGGCGAGGGGGCGGAGGATCTCACCGGCCGTCTGGATGTCGGTCGCGACCGGTGCCGGTGCGCCCGCCGTCAGCTTGCGTACCGCAGCGCGCATCCGGCTGGTGACGGAGCCAGCCCCGGCTTCGTGCGGGCCTGTGCTGGCTTCGTGCGGGC
>DASXMU010000146.1:0-7233 GCA_036495485.1 Streptosporangiaceae bacterium | reverse complement strand
CGCGACGCTGGGCCCGGCCAGCCATTCCCACCAGGGCAGGCCCAGGAAGCCGTGGTTCGCCAGCGCGGCTGGCGCGTGGGTTACGCCGAGCCCGGACAGGACGATATGGATGATGCCGTCCGGGTCGCTGAACCAGTTCGGGCCGTGCAGGCCGAGATCGCCGATGAGCGCGTTCATGACGCCGGTGCTGCCGAAGATATACAGGAACAGGATCGAGACCGCGACCGAGCTGGTGATCGACGGGAAGTAGTACGCGGTGCGGAAGAATCCGCGCCCGGCCAGGCGCTTCCGGCTCACGATGAGCGCCAGGCCGAGCGCGAGGGCGGTCTGCAGCGGGACGACGAGGAGCACGTAGTACAGGTTGTTCCGCAGGCTCTCGCCGAGCTGCTGCTGAGGGAGGCCGGGCTGGCTGAGCAGGGACTTGTAGTTGGCCAGGCCGACACCGTGCACGCCGGCCGCGAACGGGCTGCCGATGCCGGTCCAGTCGCTGACGCTGACCCAGGCGGCCATGGCGATCGGCGCGACCAGGAATACCACGAGCAAGACGATGACGGGCGCGGACATCAGCCAGGCCGCGGCGGCCTCGCGCCGGCCGCGCCGGCCACGCCACCCCGGACGTCCTGAGGAGGGTCCGGGGGGACGGGCCGGCTCGGTACCCTGGGCCAGCACCGGGCTGGTCACTTGCTCTGGTTCGCCACAGCCTGCAGGTTCTGCTGCGCGGTCTTGAGGATCGTGACCGGGTTACCGCTGGCCAGCTGGGCCAGCGACGAGTCGAACGCGGCCAGCGCCTGGGTCGCTCCGGCGATCGCGATGTCCGGGTGCGCGTAGGACAGCTCCTGCACGAACGTGGCGTACTGCGGGTACGCCCGCACGTACTGCGCCTGCGCGGCCCGGAGCGAAGGGATGACGCCGAACGCCTTCGAGAACGTCATCTCCTGCTGCGCGGTGGTCAGGAACTTCACCAGGTCGATCGCGCCGCCCAGGTTCTTCGACTGCTTCGGCACGCCCCAGCAGTTCGTGAAGGACAGCGTCGCGTGCGTGCCCGACGGGCCGGCCGGCAGCGGGAACACCTTGAACTTCAGGCTCGGGTAATCGGTCTGCACGACGCCGTTCTCCCAGTTGCCGATGATGTCCATCGCGGCCTTGTTCTCACCGAAGGCCTGACCGCTGAACCCGGCGTTCAGCTGGGATGGCAGCTTCATGATGCCCTTGGTCAGCATGCCCTTGAGGAAGGTGAGGGCCTGGACGTTCTGCGGGCTGTCGAGCTGCACCTTGTTGCCGCTGGCGATGGCCCCGCCGTTCTGGTAGAAGAACTCGTCCATGCCGGAATGAGTCTGGTCGATGACCAGTCCGGTGCGGCCGCCAGTGGTGAGCTTCTTGGCGTCCGCCTCGAGCTGGGCCCAGTTGGCGGGCGGGGTGGTGAGGCCGGCTTGCTGCCAGTCCTGAGCATTGACATAGAGCGCGAGGGTGGAGGCGTCCTTCGGGTCGCAGACAAAAGTGCTCTTGTAGCTGAAGGCTTGCTGCAGCGCGGGGGCGAAGCCGTTCGCGGTGGGCAGGCTGCCCGGGTAGGGGTCCAGGACGCCGTCCTTGGCATAGTTCTGGAAGGTGAGCGGGTCCAGGTAGAACACGTCCGGCGGCTGGCTGCCGGCGAATCCTTGCGCGACCTGCTGGGTCAGGTTGGACGCGGGGATCACCTGCACCGGTATCCCGCTCTGCTTGGTGAACGCCTTGGCCGCCTGCTGCACCGCAGTCGTTTCCGCGGTGCCGCTCGACCCGAACATCAAGGTCAGCGGCGTCTTGCTCGCCTTGGCTTGGGCTGAGCTGGCGTTCTTACTCGTGCCGGAGCTGAAGCCGTTGCCAGAGGAGCATGCGGCGGTCAGCGTCACCAGTGCCGCCGCGATCGTCACGGTGGCGGTCTTTCTCTTCATGGTGTCCTCTTCTCGGGTCTGGTATAGAGGGCTGGTTCAGGCGGAGCCACGCAGGACGAGCCGGGGTTTGAGCAGCACGCGGTCGTACGGCGGATTGCGCCTGCTGGGGGACAGGAGCTTGCTCAGGGCGACGATGCACGCATCCGCGACCTCGTCGAGCGGCTGGGCCACGCTGGTCAGGCCGACCGCGGCCGCGGCGCTTGAGTCGTCGAAGCCGATCACGGCGGCATCCGTGCCAGGGATCAGGCCACGGGAGGTGATCTCGGTCCAGGCGCCGAGTGCGATCGTGTCGCTGGTGCAGACGAAGGCGGTCGGCGGTTCGGCGGCGTCGAGCAGGCGAGCGCAGGCGGCCCGGCCCTGGGCCAGGTCGTCCTCCATGTCCAGCCTCGGCTGGCCCTCCGGCGGCAGGCCGGCGGCTGCGCAGGCCTGCTGCCAGCCGGCCCGGCGGTCGTCGCCCACGTCCGACCCCTCCGGCCAGCCGAGGAAGGCTACCCGCCGGTGGCCAGCCGCGATCAGGTGCTCGGTGGCGATGCGGTCCCCGTAGGCGCCGTCCACGTCCGCCCACGGGTGGCCGGCCGTACTGCCCCAGGGGCGGCCGAAGGTCACGAACGGGATGCGCTTCCGGCGGAGCCAGGAGGTGCGGCGGTCGCCGGAGTGCGTTCCGGTGAGGACGAACGCGTCCAGCGTGTAGTCGCCCAGCAGCTGATCGTAGGCGTTTATTTCCTCGTTGTCGTCCGCCGCGGTGAACAGCAGGACGCGATAGCCGGACTTCTGCGCCCGGCGGGTGAGGGCATGCAGGAACGCGTTGTGCAGCTCGCCACGCCACTCGCCGGGCGCCGGGATGATCACGGCGATGAGGTGCGATCGCCTGGTGCGCAGGGTTTGCGCCGCCTTGAGTGGCCGGTAGCCGGTTTCCGCGATCACCGCCTCGACCCGCCGGCGGGTTTCATCCCGCACCAGGTGCGGGGCGTTGATCACGTTCGACACGGTCTGGTGCGACACCGCGGCCGCCCTGGCGACGGACGCGAGCGTGGGGCGTACCTGCGCGGAGGGGGTCCGCGCTTGCGCGGAGGCGGTCCGTGCCTCGGCGGCGGAGGTCCGCGGCCCGGCGGAGGCAGCCCGCGGCCCGGCGGAGGCAGCCCGCGGCCCGGCGGAGGCAGCCTGTGCCTCGGCGGAGGCAGCCTGTGCCTCGGCGGAGGAGGTCCGCGCCTTACCGGTCATATGCGGCCCGATCTTCTTTGATCGATAAATATTAACGTGCTATTAGATCGTTAAAACTAATGCTAGGTTGTCCATGATGTCTTGGTCTTGTCAAGCCCCGGGGGCGAACTAGATGTCAGCACTGGACCAGCCGTGGCTGCATGATCTCGTCACCGTGCTGAGTGCGCCGACCGTGGTGCTGAGCGAGTCCAGCGGGCAGATCCGCGGTGCTGGTGCACAGGGGGTGCTGCACGCCGACATCAGAGTGCTGTCGCGGGCCGTGCTGGAGGTCGGCGGCGCGGAGCCAGCGCCGGTCAGCGGTGGCATCACCGGCGCGCGGACGGCCGAATTCATCTCCGTACCGCGGGCGCTCGGTGATGACATCGTGGACCCTACGGTGCGGGTGGAGCGCTCGCGCACCGTCTGGTCCGGTGAGGTGCGTGAGCGGATCCGGCTGTGTTCCTTCGCCGACGCCGGGGCGGACACCGAGCTGGCGGTGACCGTGGCTGCCGACATGGCCGGCCTGACCGACATCAAGACCGGGCGAGCGGGTGCCGCGGGTGCCGTGGCGCCTGCGGTGGCTGGTGCGCCTGTGATGGCTGTGGTGGCTGCGCGTGGCGCGGAGCTGACCTGGGGGAACGGGACGGTGCGGGTGACGCTGACCGCACCGGGGGCCGCGATCTCGTCGGCGGCCGGCGGTGCCGCTGTCTTGCGCTGGCCGGTGCGGCTGGCCGGCCGGGGGAGCCGCGAGTTCAGCTGGCGGCTGACGGTGAGCGATCCCGCCGCCGCCGTGGTCGCGGCTCCGGCGCCGGAGGCCTGGACGGCGGTCCGTACTCTGGCCGACGACCCGCGGCTGGCCAGCCTGGTGGAACAGTCGCTGGCGGATGCCGAGGCGCTGCTGATGGTCGTGCCGCAGGCGTCGCGGGACGTGTTCCTGGCGGCGGGCGCGCCGTGGTACTTCACCCTGTTCGGCCGCGACAGCATCTGGGCCGCGCGGATGCTGCTGCCATTCGGCTGGCAGCTGGCCGCGGGCACGCTAAGGGCACTTGCCACGTTCCAGGGCCGCCGTCTCGACCCGGATACAGCCGAGGCACCCGGCAAGATCCCGCATGAGCTGCGGCGCGGCGGTTCGGTGAACTACAGCACGATAGACGCGACCCCGCTGTGGGTCTGCCTGCTGCACGACGCGTGGCGCTGGGGCATGCCCGACAACGCGGTCCGGGCGCTGCTGCCCGCCCTGCGTGCCGGGCTTGAGTGCATCCGCGAGTATGGCGACTCCGATGGCGACGGCCTGCTCGAATACAACGACACGAGCGGTCACGGGATGTCCAATCAGGGGTGGAAGGATTCCGGCGACTCGATCCGGTTCGCCGGTGGCCGGATCGCCTCGGCCCCGGTGGCCCTGTGCGAAGTGCAGGGGTACGCCTACGAGGCGGCATTGCATGGCGCTGACCTGCTAGACGCGTTCGGCGAGCCGGGCGCCGGGCAGTGGCGGGACTGGGCGAGCCGGATTGCCGGTGTTTTCCGCGCATCGTTCTGGGTGGCGGACGCGAAGGGCAGCTACCCGGCGCTGGCCCTTGACGGGGAAAAGCGGGCCGTAGACTCGCTCACCAGCAACATCGGTCACCTGCTTGGCACCGGATTGCTGACTCGCGCCGAGGAGGCACTGGTCGCGGACCGGCTGGCGGCCGACGAGATGGTTTCGGGCTTCGGCTTGCGCACCATGTCGTCGCTCAACGGGGGCTACAACCCGCTGAGCTATCACTGCGGCTCGGTCTGGAGTCACGACACCGCGATCGTGATCAGGGGCCTGTTCCGCAGCGGGCACGGTGCCAAGGCGGCTTCGCTGGCCGACGGGCTGCTGGCCGCCGCGGGCGCGTTCGGCTGGCGGCTGCCCGAGTTGTTCTCCGGCGACGGCGAAACGTCGTGGCCGACCCCCTACCCGGCCTCGTGCCGGCCGCAGGCATGGGCCGCGGCGGCAGCCGGTGCGCTGGTGCAAGCTCTGCTCGGGCTGGATGTCGACATGCCAGCCGGCACGGTGCGCGTCCAGCCACCCGGCGTCCGTATCGGCGGCGCCGGAGCCCGGCTGCATGTCGATGGACTGGTGGCCGGCGCCGAGACGTTCAGCGCTGGCGTCGACGAATCCGGCCTGGCCTACCTGCAGGGCTGCAGCCTGCGGCAGAAATCTGACTAACGGCGGCTGACTCAGGGCGCCCCGCAGGCGACCGACCGTGCCTGGTTTATGGGCGGCCAGGGCCGTGAGCGCGTCGCGGCGGGGCCGCTTGCAGGCGGGCTAAGGGCGAGCCGGTCGATGATGCCCCTGTGGTGTGAGCAGCCCACACTCACTGTCCAGATCTACCTTGCGAACCGCAGGTCACCGGGCAGGCCCTCGCATCCTTCCGCCGGAACCGACCCGCGGATATGGCTTCGACGGGTCGGATCGCTCACAACCGGCGTACCAGAACGTCCTTGAAAGAAATCCGGGGAGGCGGTGTCGGATCGGGGCAGAGTTGTTCGTAGCAGGGGTGAGCGGGCCGCCCACGGGGGCGCCCAAGCCACAGGAGATGATCCGAGATGCAGTACCTGGTTTCCGTGATCGACGACAAGGCCAACTCCGGTACCCCGGAGGAGCATGCTGCCATCGACGTGTTCAACGACCGGCTCCGGGCGGAGGGTCACTGGGTCTTCGCCGCCGGCCTCACGCCGCCCAGCGCGGCCACCGTCATCGACAACACGGGTGACGGGGAAGCGATGTTCACCGACGGGCCCTTCCTGGAGTCGAAGGAGTATCTCGCCGGCTTCTGGATCATGGAGGCCCCCGACCTCGACGTGGCGCTCAAGCTCGCCGCCGAGGGGTCGAAGGCCTGCAACCGGAAGATCGAGGTGCGGCCGTTCCTGTGAGCGGGGTCGACGTCCGGGCGGCGATCACCCAGACCCACCACGAGGAGTGGGCCCGGGTGGTCGCCTCCCTGACCAGGCGTTTCGGTGATCTCGACATCGCCGAGGAGGCGGCGGCCGAGGCGTTCGCAACCGCGGTCGGGCGGTGGCCGGCCGACGGCGTACCCCCCAGCCCCGGCGCCTGGCTGACCACCACCGCCAACCGCAAGGCCATCGACCGGATCCGGCGCGAGAACAAGCGCGACGACAAGCAGAAGGAGGCTCAGATGCTGTACGACGACGACCCGCCCGGGCCTCCCGGCGCCATCGGCGACGAGCGGCTCCGGCTGATCTTCACCTGCTGTCACCCGGCGCTGGCGATGCAGACCCGCGTGGCGCTGACGCTGCGCATGGTCGCCGGTCTGACCGTGCCCGAGATCGCCCGTGCCTTCCTGGTGCCCGAGACCACCATAGGCCAGCGGATCACCCGCGCGAAGGCCAAGATCAAGACGGCTCGCATCCCTTACCGGGTGCCGTCCGCGGAGGATCTCCCGGCCCGCGTCTCCGGCGTACTGGCCGTCCTGTTCCTCGTCTTCAACGAGGGCTACCTGGCGACCGGCCCCGGTACCGATCCCGTACGTCACGACCTGACCGCCGAGGCGATCCGGCTCACCCGCCTGATCCGTGCCCTCATGCCCGACGACGGTGAGGTCGCGGGGCTGCTGGCGCTGATGCTCCTCACCGAGGCCCGCCGCACCGCCCGGGTCTCGGCCAGCGGCGAACTGGTCACCCTCGACGAGCAGGACCGCGGGGCCTGGGACGCGGCGCTGATCGCCGAGGGTCACCGGCTCGTGCGCGAGCGCCTGGCCGCCGGGGTAGCTCCGGGCCGCTATCAGATCCTCGCAGCGATCAGCGCCGTGCACACCTCCGCCCGCGACATACGCGACACCGACTGGCCGCAGGTCGTCGCCCTCTACGACCAGCTCGTCCGCCTCGACCCCTCGCCGGTCATCGCCCTCAACCGGGCCATCGCGGTCGCCGAGCTTGATGGCCCACAGGTGGCACTGGCGGCCGTCGACCGTCTTGAGGACAAGCTGGCCGGGTATCACGCCTACCATGCGACCCGCGCCGACCTGCTGCGCCGGCTGGGCCGCAGCCAGAAGTCGCGCGCGGCCTACGACAAAGCCATCGAGCTGGCGGGCAACACCGCCGAAACCGCCTCCCTGAC
>DASXMU010000145.1:0-9064 GCA_036495485.1 Streptosporangiaceae bacterium | reverse complement strand
TCCGGGCTGGGGTGGTAGCGTCGCGAGTCGCGGCGTAGAGCTACGCCACCAGATATGAGGTAGAACAGCGTGCCACCAAGGAGTACAGGGGCGGCCAGCCGGCCTGCGGGCCGCGGCACCCGGCTCGTGATCGTCGAATCGCCGACCAAGGCGCGCACCATCGCCGGTTACCTGGGCAAGGGCTACGTGGTCGAGTCGAGCATCGGCCACATCAGGGATATGCCGGACAAGGCGGCGGAGATCCCTGCCAAGTACCGGTCGGAGCCGTGGGCCAGGCTCGGGGTCAACATCGACGCCGGGTTCGAGCCGCTCTATGTCGTCCACTCGGACAAGAAGCAGCAGGTGGCCAAGCTCAAGCATCTGCTCAAGGACGCCGACGAACTGCTGCTCGCGACAGACGAGGACCGGGAGGGCGAGGCGATCGCCTGGCACCTGGTCGAGGAGCTCAGGCCGAAGGTGCCGACCCGCCGCATGGTCTTTCACGAGATCACGCCGGAAGCCATCGCCGCGGCCGTGGCCAGCCCCGGTGAGGTGAACAACGGCCTGGTCGACGCCTACCAGACGCGCCGCATCCTGGACCGGCTGTATGGGTACGAGGTCTCACCCGTGCTCTGGAAGAAGGTCATGCCGCGGCTGTCAGCGGGCCGGGTGCAGTCGGTCGCCGTCCGGCTCATCGTGGACCGGGAGCGGGAGCGGATCGCGTTCCGCACCGCCAGGTACTGGGATCTGGAAGCGGAGTTCGCCACCCGCCCCGGCAAGACAGCGAAGGACACGCAGGACCCGGCGACGTTCAGCGCCACGCTCGTCTCGGTCGATGGCCGCCGGGTCGCCCAGGGCCGCGACTTCGCCTCCACCGGAGAGCTGAAGGGCTCGGCCGCCGTCCGGGCGCAACTGCTGCACCTGGACGAGGAGCAGGCCGGAGCGCTGGCCGCCCGGCTGTCCGGCACCGACTTCTCGGTCGGCTCGGTGGAGCGCAAGCCGTACCGCAGGTCGCCGTACGCGCCGTTCCGCACCACCACGCTGCAGCAGGAGGCCTCCCGCAAGCTCGGCTTCTCCGCGAAATACACGATGTCGGTGGCGCAGCGGCTCTATGAGAACGGCTACATCACCTATATGCGGACCGACTCGGTCACGCTGTCCCAGACCGCGCTGACCGCGGCCAGGAAGCAGGCCCGCGAACTCTACGGCGCCGAGTACGTGCCCGAGTCGCCGAGGACCTACGCCAGCAAGGTGAAGAACGCCCAGGAGGCACACGAGGCGATCAGGCCGTCCGGGGACAGCTTCCGCACCCCGGCCGCGGTTCGCAAGGCCGGGCTGTCCGGCGATGAGCACCGGCTGTACGAGCTGGTCTGGAAGCGGACCGTCGCGTCCCAGATGAAGGACGCCACCGGCGAGTCGGTGTCGGTGCGGGTGCGCGGCGCATCCTCCTCCGGCGAGAAGGTGGAGTTCGGCGCCTCCGGCAAGGTGATCAACTTCTACGGCTTCCTCAAGGCCTACGTCGAGGACGCCGACGAGGGCGACGAGCGCGACGACCGGGAGCGCAGGCTGCCGCCGCTGGCGACCGGCGACCCGCTGGACGCGCGGCGGCTGGCCGCGGCCGGGCACGAGACCCGGCCACCGGCCAGGTACACCGAGGCCACCCTGGTCAAGGAGCTGGAAGAGCGGGAGATCGGCAGGCCGTCCACCTACGCCTCGATCATCGGCACGATCCTGGACCGCGGCTACGTGTTCAAGAAGGGCACCGCGCTGGTCCCCTCGTTCCTCGCGTTCGCCGTGATCACACTGCTCGAGCGGCACTTCGGCCAGCTCGTCGACTATGAGTTCACGGCCAGGATGGAGGCCGCGCTCGACGAGATCGCCCGCGGCGAGGCGGCCCGGGTGCCCTGGCTGCGCAGGTTCTACTTCGGCTCCGACGGCGAGGAAGGCCTGAAGGAGCTGGTCAGCGACATCGGTGACATCGACGCCCGGGAGGTCAGCTCGTTCCCGCTGGCCGGCACCGACATCGTGATCCGGGTCGGCAAGTACGGGCCCTACCTGGAGCGTGGCGGCGAGCGGGTGAACATCCCCGAGGGCACGGCGCCCGACGAGCTGACCCCGGAGCGGGCAGCCGAGCTGTTCGCCCAGCCCAACGGGGACCGTGAGCTCGGCACCGATCCGGGCACCGGTCACGTCATCGTGGCCCGGGCCGGCCGGTATGGGCCCTATGTGACCGAGCAACCCCGCGATGGGGATGACGGAGCGACCGGGTCCGCAAAGCACCGTTCGGCTTCTTTGCTCAAAAATATGAGCATCGAGACCGTCACCCTGGAAGACGCCCTCAAGCTGCTCACCCTGCCGAGAACCCTCGGTGAGCTTGACGGAGAGCCGGTCACCGCGCAGAACGGGCGGTATGGCCCGTATGTGAAGAAGGGCACCGACAGCCGGTCGCTCGAGGACGAGGAGCAGCTGTTCACCGTCACGCTGGAGGAGGCCGAGAAGCTGTTCGCCCAGCCCAAGACCCGCGGCAGGCGGGCGGGTGGCGCGGCGGCCCCGCCGCTTCGCGAACTCGGCGACGACCCGGCGACCGGGAAGCCGATGGTGATCAAGGACGGCCGGTTCGGCACGTACGTCACCGATGGTGAGACCAACGCTTCGCTGCGCAAGGGTGACGCGGTGGACTCGATAACGCCGCAGCGCGGGGCCGAGCTGCTGGCCGACCGGCGGGCGGCTGGACCGCCCGCCCCACGCCGCAAGGCAACAGCGCGTAGCGCGACGGCTACTAAAAAGACGACTCGCACCACGGCTAGTTCGGCCGGTAAGTCCCGATCCCGGCCTCGTCAGGGTGCTTGACACGTGAAGGCCGATACGCTGTCGCCGTGAACATGCGATCGCAGCCCGGGCAGCATACCGGGGTGCTCTCTGTCCGGCCGTTCCGTCGGCTGTGGATCGCACTGTCGCTGTCCAGTCTGGGTGACTGGCTGAGCATCGTCGCGCTGACCGTGCTCGCGGCCACCCTGACCGAAAAACATGCCGCGCACTCCAGCGTCATCCCGACCGCGGCGCAGAGCGCGGCGGTCAGCGGTGTGTGGATCGCGACCCTGCTGCCCGCGCTGCTGCTCGGCCCGGTGGCCGGGGCCATCGCCGACCGGCTGAACCGCCGGACCACGATGATCACCGGCGATGTCATCCGCGGCGTCCTGTTCCTGTCGATCCCGATCTTCCCCAACCTGACCTGGATCTACGTCGCCAAGTTCCTGGCCGGGTGCGCGTCGCTGTTCTGGAACCCAGCGACCGCGGCCACGGTGCCCAACCTGGTGCCCAAGGACAAGCTCGAGCGGGCCAACCAGCTCAGCCTGTTTACCACCTACGGCACCGCACCGATCGCCGCCGGGCTGTTCTCGGTGCTCGCCCTGGTCAGCGGGCCGCTGGGGCATGTGGCCCCGTTCCTGCAGCCGAGCAAGGTCAACCTGGCGCTGTATATCAACGCCGCCTCCTACGGGGTCTCCGCGCTGACCGTGTTCTTCCTGCGCGAGATTCCCAAACGGCAGGTGGGCGAGCGCATCTCGGTGCCGTCGGCGGCCAAGTCGATCTGGGAGGGCTGGCGGTTCCTGCGGCAGACGCCGGTGCTGCGCGCCCTGGCGCTGGGCATGACCGGCGCCTTCGCCGCGGCGGGTGTGGTCGTCGGCCTCGGCTACGTCTACATCACCGACACGCTGCACGGCGGCAGTGCCGGCTGGGGACTGGTGTTCTCGGCCCTGTTCGTCGGCCTCGCGCTGGGCACACTGCCCGGGAACCATCTGCGGGACTTCAGCCTGCGGCGGATGTTCGGCCTGGCGATCACGAGCGCCGCCGTGCCACTCGCGCTCATCGCCCTGGTGCCCAACCTGGCGCTGCTGGTCATCTTCGTGATCATGCTGGGCGCGCTGGCCGGGATCGCCTATGCCACCGGCCTCACGATCGTGGGCCTGGAGGTGGACGACGACACCCGCGGCCGGACGTTCGCCTTCTTCCAGTCGAGCACCCTGGTGATCCTGTTCGTGGTCATCGCCCTGTCCGGCGTGCTGTCCACGGCGTTCACGAAGGTCATTTCCGACATCACGGGCTCGGGAAACCTGCGCATCGGCAGCGTGGTGTATCACTCCGTGGGGCAGAACGTGGTGCTGCTGCTCGCCGCGGTGGCCGCCGCCACGGTCGGGGTCATTTCTTTCAGAAAAATGGATGACCGCAAGGGCGTTCCGCTCCGGCAGGACCTGATGCGGGCGCTGCGCGGCGAGCCGATGTTCGAGGTGGGCACCACGTCGTCCGCCGCGGAGGCCGTCCCGCCGGTTCGTCGCGGGCTGCTGCTCGCGCTGGAGGGCGGCGAGGGAGCCGGCAAGAGCACCCAGGCGCGGCTGCTGGCCATCTGGCTGCGCGACCTGGGATACGACGTGGTGGCCACCCAGGAGCCTGGCGCCACCAAGGTCGGCATGCGGCTGCGCGCGATGCTGCTGGACACAGCGAACGCCGGGCTGAGCCCGCGCGCGGAGGCGCTGATGTACGCGGCGGACCGCGCCGAGCATGTGGCCTCGGTCATCGAGCCGGCGCTGAAGCGTGGCGCGATCGTCGTGACCGACCGCTACGTCGACTCCTCGCTCGCCTACCAGGGAACCGGGCGCAGGCTCCCGCTCAACGAGGTGGCCAGGATCAACCGGTGGGCCACCAGGGGGCTTACCCCGGACCGCACCATCCTGCTCGACCTGCCGCCCTCGGACGGGCTTGGCCGCCGGACTGTCTCGGCCGACCGGCTGGAGGCCGAGCCCGAGGACTTCCACGAGCGGGTGCGCGCCGGGTTCCGCCAGCTCGCCCACGCCGAGCCCGCGCGGTACCTGGTGCTGGACGCGACCAGGCCGCCCGAGGCGCTCAGCCGCCAGATCCAGGAGAACATCCGCGAGCTGCTGCCCGACCCGGTCCCGCCGTCGGCCGAGGCGATCACCGGCAGCTTCCCCGCGATCACCGATGCCATGATCAACGATCCCACCAAGGTGCGGCCGAACAACCAGGTGCGGGACGGCAAGCCGCCGGGACCGGCCAACGGCGCGAAGCCGGGATGGACGAATGCCAGCCAGCAGTGACGTGTTCGGTGAGCTGGTTGGCCAGGAGCTCGTGGTTGCCGAGTTGCGGCGCGCGGCCGAGGCGGCGGCCGGTGTGCTGGCCGGGCGGCCGGGCCGTCAGGCTGGCGGGATGGCGCATGCCTGGCTGCTGACCGGGCCGCCCGGATCCGGGCGCAGTGTGGCCGCCCGTGCCTTCGCCGCCGCGCTGCTGTGCCCCGATGGGGGGTGCGGTTCGTGTGCGAGCTGCCATCAGGTGCGGGCGGGCAGCCACGCCGACCTCATGCTGGTGCGGCCGGATGGGCTCTCCTACGGAGTCAGGCAGACCAGGGAGCTGGTGCTGCGCGCCGCGACGTCGCCGACCGGCGGGCGCTGGCACGTTGTGGTCTTCGAGGACGCCGACCGGGCCACGGAAGCGGCGGCGAACGCTCTGCTCAAGGCCATCGAGGAGCCCGCGCCACGGACGGTCTGGCTGCTGTGTGCGCCATCCGGCGAGGATCTGGTCCCGACGATCAGATCCCGGTGCAGGCTGATCACGCTGCGGACCCCCTCGTCGGCGGCGGTGGCCGACGTGCTGGCTAAGCGGGACGGCGTCGACCCGGAGCGGGCACTGGCGGCCGCCAGAGCGGCGCAGGGCCACATCGGCCGGGCGCGCCGGCTGGCGCTTGACCCACAGGCGGCCAAGCGCCGCGAGGAGGTTCTGCGCATCCCGTCCGCGGTGACCAGCCTCGGGCCCGCACTGGCTGCGGCTGCTGACTTGGTGAAGACGGCTGAGGAGGAGGCCAAGGCCGTCACCGGGGAACGGGACGAGCCGGAGCGGGAGGCGCTGCGCCAGGCGTTCGGTGAGGGGTCCACCGGCAAGGGAGTGGCGAAGGCGGTCCGGGGTGCGGCGGGGGCGCTGAAGGACCTGGAAGATCGGCAGAAGTCGCGGGCCACCCGCACCAAGCGGGACACGCTCGAGGTCGCCCTGCTCGATCTGGCGTGGTTCTACCGGGACGTGCTGGCGGTGCAGTTCGGCGCGCGGGTGGAGCTTGGCAATGCCGGGCGTGATGTTGAGCTGCGCCGGCTCGCGGCAGCGTCCACGCCCGAGTCCACGGTGCGCAGGATCGAGGCGATCATGGCCTGCCGGGAGCGGCTGGCCGTCAACGTGGCCCCGCTGCTGGCCGTCGAAGAGATGACGCTGACCCTGGCCGCTGGCTAGCCTGGCTGCTGGCTAGCCTGGCCGGTCCAGCTAAGCTCTCAAATCCCACACGTACCACCAGCCCCACTGCCCCCAGCCTGGTGACTCAAACCAGCGGCCAACCCGCCGGTCCATGTCGTCGTTGTGACAACGTGCACACTCTTTGGTCGACGCTGTAACAACCACGACATTCGGCCGGCGAGGGAAAGGCCGTTCGCTGGGCTGGCGGGTGAGCGGGTTTCCCGCCGTACCCTGGGTGAGTGGGCATGATGATGGCGGTGAGCTTCGAGCGGTATGGACGGCTGTACTATCTCGACCCCGGGCCGTATTCGCCGTCGATCGGCGACAAGGTGCTCGTGCCCACGGACTCCGGGCCTGAGGTGGCCGAGTGCATGTGGGCGCCGCAGTGGGTGTCCGAGGACGTCGGCGGCCTGCCGGAGTGCGCCGGCCTGGCCGGCGAGGAAGACCTGGCCAGGAACGAGGCGAACCGGCGCAAGCGGGCGGAGGCCAAGGTAGCGGCCAAGCGGCTGGTCCGCCAGCACGAGCTGCCAATGAAGATCACAGCGGTTGACTACCAGGACGCACGCCCCGCACCGGGCCAGCCCGCCGGGCCCAACGTGGTGATCATCTACTTCAGCGCGCCGCACCGGGTGGACTTCCGCGCGCTGGTCCGCGACCTGGCCAGCAAGCTGCACACCCGGGTGGAGCTGCGGCAGATCGGCCCCAGGGACGAGGCTCGCCTGCAGGGCGGGATCGGCCCGTGCGGCCGGGATCTGTGCTGCGCCACCTTCCTCAAGGACTTCGAGCCGGTGTCGGTCCGGATGGCCAAGGATCAGGATCTCCCCGTCAACCCGCTGCGGATCGCCGGTGCCTGCGGCCGGCTGATGTGCTGCCTGAAATATGAGCATCCGCTGTACCAGGACTTCCACGAGAAGGCGCCGAAGCTCGGCGAGCAGGTCGACTCACCGGAGGGACCCGGCACGGTCATCGGCCACAACGTCCCGTCGGACACGGTCGTGATGAAACTGGCGGCGGACGGCCGCAAATGCGCCTGCCCCCGGGCCAGCGTCTGCGGATCGCGGCAAGCGTACGAGGCCAAGTACCTGGATCCTGGTTCCGGCCCGGCGTGAAGTTCCGGGCGGCCGCCCTTGTGGCGTTGTGCGGCGTGGCCGCGGCCTGTTCCAGTGCCCCGGCGGTCTCGCACCGGAGCGAGTCTGCTCCGGTGACCCTAGCCGCTTACTACGCGCAGAAGCTCCACTGGACGCCCTGCGACAGTGGCTTTCAGTGCGCCAGGCTGCTCGTCCCCTTCGATTACAGCCGCCCATCCTGGAAGCGGTTCTCGCTGCCGGTGATCCGGCTGTCAGCCGCCGACCCGGCCGGCCGGATCGGCTCCCTGGTCGTCAACCCTGGCGGCCCGGGCGGATCCGGTGTCCTGTACGCCCAGCAGGCGCGGAGCGTGATCTCCCGGGCCGTTCTTGACCGGTTCGACGTGGTCGGCTTCGATCCGCGCGGTGTCGGCGGCAGCGAGCCCGCCGTGCACTGCATGACCGGCCGGCAGCTCGACCAGTACTACGACACCGACGACACGCCGGGCACCCCGGCCCAGCTCTCCGCGATCGTCTCGCAGAGCAAACTGTTCGCCAGCGAGTGCGCCAGGAACGCGGGCTCGCTGCTCCCGTACGTCGGCACCCAGAACGCGGCCCGCGATCTCGACGTGCTGCGCGCCGCGCTCGGCGAGTCCAAGCTGACCTACCTGGGCAAGTCCTACGGCACCTACCTCGGCGCCTGGTACGCGCAGCTCTTCCCGCGCCACGTCCGTGCCCTGGTGCTGGACGGAGCGCTCGACCCGGACGCAACCCCCACCGATATCAACCTCACCCAGGCCGAGGGCTTCGAGGTCGCGCTCCACTCGTTCGCCGCGAACTGCATGGCGTCCAGGTCGTGTCCACTCGGCCACGATCAGCCTGTGAGCGCTGGGATTGCCAAGCTGCAAGCCTTGCTGGACCACACCGTCCGGACCCCGCTGGCCAACGACCTGGGCGACGGCCGCCCGGCCAACGCGGCCCTGCTGCTCGAGGGTGTGGCGGCGGCGCTGTACTCCACGTCCTACTGGCCGACGCTGCGAACCGGGTTGAAGGATGCTTTCGGCGGTGACGGGACCACGCTGATCGAGCTGGCCGACCTGCTGCTGGAGCGGAACTCGTCGGGGAGCTACTCCAACCTGGCCGACTCGAACATGGCGATCAACTGCCTGGACCGGCCGTGGGCGCGGAACCTGCCGGTGTGGCGTTCGGATGCTGTGGCGGCTGCTCGCGTGGCGCCACAGTTCGGTGCGGCGATCGTGTGGGGGAGCCTGGCGTGTGCTTACTGGCCGGTGCCGTCGTATCCGCTGCCCAAGATCACGGGTGTGGGGGCGCCGCCGATCCTGGTGGTGGGGACTACCAAGGACCCGGCTACGCCGTACCGGTGGGCGCAGGCGCTGGCCCGGGAGCTGCGGTCCGGGGTGCTGCTCGGGTGGGATGGGAACGGGCACACCGCGTACATGATGGGGAGCTCTTGCGTGGACGGCGCGGTGGACAGTTATTTAATCAGTGGTGCGGTGCCGCGCAGCGGAACCGTGTGCCCGGCTTGAGCCGGTGTCTAGCCTGGGGTTTTGGCGGATGGCTGGTTAGGCCGGGCGGTGCGGAGATACAGGTGGGCCGGGGGGCGGTAAACTCGGGGACCGCTGCCCTTGATGGGCCGCGCCGCCTTAGCTCAGACGGTCAGAGCGACGCACTCGTAATGCGTAGGTCATCGGTTCGATTCCGATAGGCGGCTC
>DASXMU010000144.1:0-2379 GCA_036495485.1 Streptosporangiaceae bacterium | reverse complement strand
CACAAGGACGCGCTCGTCCCGGCGGCGTACACAGACCCTGGACGACGCGGAGGACCCGCGCCCCGGGAGCCGCAGCCAGGCCCGTTCAGGGCGGCGCCGTGGCGGCCGGAGCGGCCGGGGGAAGTGGCTCTGGCTGGGCGGCGGCGGGCTCGTCGCGGTCGCTGGTGCCGCCGTGGCAGCGGTCACCATGCTCGGCGGCGGGCCGACCGGGCCCGCGCACACCCTCGTCATTCCGGCGCGGCTCGGCGTATTCGCCAAGAGCACGCAGCTTGCCCGCCAGATGGACGTGACCCAGCTCGAGAAGAACATCATGAGCCAGAGCTCAGGTCAGGTCAGTCACCTGGTGTCGGCCGTGTACCAGGAAGGTGCAGCCGCCGTCAGCGGCCCGGCACCGCAGGTCATGCTCTTCATCGGCGGTAAGTTCACCGGTGCGTCGGCCGCCGACTCGGTCAAGACCTTCACCAGCCACTTCGACGGCGCCACCCTGACCAACGCGGGCCATCTCGGCGGAGCTGCAGCCTGTGTGCCCGCGCAGACCGCTACCGGCGGGGCGGCGGTCTGCGCCTGGTTCGACAACGACACGTTTGGCGAGCTGGTCTCGCCCAACCTGACTGCTGGCATGCTGGCGAACGAGATGCGCACGATCAGGCCAAGCATCGAACACCTGGCCAAGTAGCTGGTCGGCTAGTCCTTGCCCTCGGTAGACCGTGGCTTGTGGAGGGAGATGCGGGCGAAGACGAGGATGATGCCGATTCCCAGCACGATCAGCCCGGCGGCTTGGCCGCTAAGCTGCCCGCTGTTCAGCGGCAGGATGTCAGCGACCGTGCTAGCTCGGTAAGGCTTGTGGGTCTTGATACCGCTGCCTGGCGTGCCCCCGGTGCCAGGGGTTCCCGACGAGGGTTCGATCGTCGGGAACAAGCCGGACGGGTTCTGGCCGCTGGTGCCGGTTCCGTTGCCCGTGCCAGGAAGCGGGAAGTTCCCTATCGAGGAGCCGCCACCATTGGTGGACGATCCCAAGCCGTTGTTCCCCGAGGAACCCGAATGCCACTGCCCCGAAGTCTTGGTGGGCGTAGGCGTGGGAGCGGGGGTCGGGGTCCGCGATGTCGGCGGTGCCGCGACCACATCGACGGTGGCGCTGCCAGTGATCGAGCCCGTGGAGGTCGCGCCGGGCGCGGCGGCCGTCGCGGTGGCCGCCAGCGTGGCCGTGTCGCCCGAAGGAGCGGAACTCGGCACGGCTATCTGCGCCTGAAGCTGGGTTGCCTGGTTGACCCGCATGGTGCCCACGGTGCAGGTCTGCGTCCCCGCTCCCACGCCGCAGTAAGTAAAGGTCGGAGCCGGAAGGCTTGGGGACTGATGGCCAGCGATCGCTGAAATATTAACGGTAACGTGGTCGGCGGCCCCGTCGACCGGCCACACGCTCACCTTGTACAGGGCATCCTGGCCAGGGTGCACGCTGCTGGTCGCCACTGCCACGCTCACGCAGATCTCCGACGTGGCTGCCGTGGGGGTGCTCGACGAGCTGCTGGAGACCGACCAGCTGCTGGAAGCCGAGGGATGTGATCCCTTGCCCGGGGTCATAGTCGGAGTCGGCGTGCTAGGAGCTGGGGGGAGCACCTGACACTGGTTCGATGAGGCCTGCGTACTTGCCGAATGCGCCCCCGCCAAGGCCGCCGCAGTGGTGCCGACGCAGAGCACAGCTACTCCAACGAAGACGCCGAACACCGAGGAACCAACCCGTCTCCCGCGCTGCGGGACAACGACGTTGCTTCCCTGCTGGGGTGTGAACTCGCGTTTCAGCATCACTGGTTAGATTACGGGCTGTTCGCGAGTATCACTACCCCCGGGTTCAGTGCAGCAACCCCCAGGGGCCTTCCCTGCTTCTCCACAAGCCATGCTACCTGCGACAATCTGCTAACCCTGAGACACTTCCCAGGTAAGTCACAGGAGGCAGTCACGAACTCCAGAGCAGTATTGAGCAGGCCAGCCCCGCCGCCTGACGTAACGCTGCGTTACGGCCCCGCCGACGACCACATCGCCGACCTACGCCTGCCACCCACCACGGGCACATCCCCGGCCCCACTCATACTCTTCCTGCATGGCGGCTTCTGGCGCGCAGAATACGACCGCACACACACGGGTTCGCTAACCTCCGCCCTGGCATCTGCCGGTTACATCGTGTGTACCCCCGAGTTCCGCCGCACCGGCCAGCCTGGTGGCGGCTGGCCCGGAACCGTCGACGACGTGGCCCTGACCGTAGACACCCTCCCTACCCTGGTAGCTGAGGCCCTGGCCGCCAGCTCTGTCACGCCCGGCGGCCTGGTGCTGGCCGGCCATTCAGCAGGCGGCCACCTGGCACTCTGGACCGCTGGCAGGCCTCGG
>DASXMU010000143.1:0-36850 GCA_036495485.1 Streptosporangiaceae bacterium | reverse complement strand
ATGGCGTTCTACTCGGGCGCACCGCAGAGCCTGGTCATTCTGGTGGCCCTGCTGGTCGCGCTCATCCCGACCACGATTGGCGCGTTGCTATCGGCCATCGGCATCGCCGGCATGGACCGGCTGGTGCAGCGCAACGTGCTGGCTATATCCGGCCGCTCGGTCGAGGCGGCCGGCGACGTCAACACGCTGCTGCTGGACAAGACCGGCACGATCACCATCGGCAACCGGCAGGCCACCGAGTTCCTGCCGGTGAACGGCGTGTCGGCCGGGGAGCTGGCGAGCGCGGCGCAGCTGTCATCCATGGCCGACTACACCCCCGAGGGCCGGTCCATCGCCGTGCTGGCCAAGAACGACTTCGGCCTGCGCGAGCGCTCCGAGGGTGAGCTGAAGGGC
Organism: Streptosporangiaceae bacterium; assembly: GCA_036495485.1. GTDB lineage: Bacteria > Actinomycetota > Actinomycetes > Streptosporangiales > Streptosporangiaceae > PALSA-505. The sequence goes on along the minus strand of DASXMU010000143.1, from coordinate 36,457 downwards.
GCGGAGTTCGTGGAGTTCACCGCGCAGACCCGGATGAGCGGCATCGACCTGGCGGACGGCCGGCAGGTCCGCAAGGGCGCCGCCGCGTCGGTGGCCCAGTGGGTCCGCGACAACGGCGGCAGCATACCGGACGACCTTGGCGGGATGGTCGATGGCATCTCGGCCGTCGGCGGCACCCCGCTGGTGGTCGCCGAGCTGGCCAGCGGCAAGGCCCGGGCGCTCGGCGTCATCTACCTCAAGGACATCGTCAAGGAGGGCATCGCCGAGCGGTTCGCCGAGATGCGCACGATGGGCATCAGGACCGTCATGATCACCGGTGACAACCCGCTGACCGCCGCGGCGATCGCAGCAGAAGCCGGCGTCGACGATTTCCTCGCCGAAGCCACGCCGGAAGCGAAGCTCGCGACGATTCGCGCGCACCAGGCGGAAGGTCGTCTGGTCGCGATGACCGGCGACGGCACCAACGACGCCCCGGCGCTCGCCCAGGCCGACGTCGGCGTAGCGATGAACACCGGGACCTCGGCGGCGAAGGAAGCCGGCAACATGGTCGACCTGGACTCCAACCCGACGAAGCTCATCGAGATCGTCGAAATCGGCAAGCAGATGCTGATCACCCGCGGCTCGCTGACCACGTTCTCCATCGCCAACGACGTGGCCAAGTACTTCGCGATGCTGCCGGCCATGTTCGCGGTCGAATTCCCTGGCCTGCAGAAGCTCAACATCCTGGACCTGCACAGCCCGCAGTCGGCGATCACATCGGCGATCATCTTCAACGCGCTGATCATCATCGCGCTGATCCCGCTCGCGCTGCGCGGCGTCCAGTACCGGCCGTCCTCGGCCACGTCGCTGCTGCGGCGGAACCTGTGGATCTACGGCATCGGCGGGCTGGTCATCCCGTTCATCGGGATCAAGGCCATCGACCTCATCATCCAGTTCATCCCAGGATTCCGGTGATCTGACCATGAACCGCTTGCCCAGCATCGTCCGGCAGCACATCGTCGCGCTGCGCGGCCTGATCCTGTTCACCGTGATCTGCGGAATCATCTACCCGCTGGTCATTTTCGGCATCGGCCAGGGAGTCTTCCATCACCAGGCCAACGGCTCGCTGGTAAAGGTGCACGGCCGGGTGGTCGGCTCCAGCCTGCTATGCCAGGAATTCGTGACCGCCAAGGGCGCGCCGCTGGCCAAGTACTTCCAGCCGCGGCCGTCGGCGGCGAGCACCGGGCCGACCGACTTCGGCTGCGACCCGCTCGACTCCACCGCGTCCAACCTCGGGCCGAATAACCCGACCCTGGTACAGGACATCAAGCAGCGGCAGCAGCAGATAGCGAAGTTCGACCACGTGAAGGTCTCGCAGATCCCGCCGGACGCCGTGACGACCTCGGCATCAGGGCTCGACCCCTACATCTCGCCCGCCAACGCGGCGATCCAGGTGAACCGGGTGGCCGCCGCCAGGCATACGACCCCGGCCCAGGTCCGGGTGCTGGTCGCCCGGTACACCAAGGGCCGCGTGATCGGCATCCTCGGCGAGCCGCGGGTCAATGTGCTGCTCCTCAACATCGCCCTCAACCAGAAGTTCCCGGTCTGACCGGGTCGGTCGGTCAGGTCCGGTGGACGGGGAAGGACAGCAGATGCCAGCGCGCGGTCAGGCCGATGACCCGCCCGCGCGGCCTGGCATCTTCGCGGCAGCCGCGGACACGCGGGCCGTGTCCCAGCCAGCCGTGCCTGCACCGACTGTGCCGCAGCCGCGGGTGCTGGTCGTAGAGGACGAACCAGCGCTGCTGCGCGGCCGGCTGCCGGGTCGCGTCGTGGCCAGGCACGGCAGGCCGGCCGGCTGCGCTGGCTGGCCGGGCCGCTGGCGCGAGCAGACCGGCTGCTGGCTTATCGTCCAGGCAGGCGCCATGTGTCGCGGGTCGCGATGCGCTCGGCGCCGTCGGGAAGTGTCATGAGCAAGGCAGACAGCCTCGGCGAGATTCCGGCAGCCGGGCAGGCTGGCGCCCCAGACGAGGCCGGCGTCCAAGACCAGGCCGGCCAGTCCCGGCTGCGGGTCGGCCGGATCGGCCGCGGCAGCCTGCGTATCTACCTGGGCTCGGCAGCCGGGGTCGGCAAGACCTTCGCCATGCTCAACGAGGGGCGCAGGCGCCAGGAGCGCGGCGCCGACGTGCTGGCCGGGTTCGTGGAGACGCACGGCAGGCAGCACACCGCCGAGCAGCTGACCGGCCTGGAAGTGCTTCCCAGGGCAAAGGTCAGCTACCGGGACTCGGTGTTCGAGGAGATGGACCTCGACGCCATCCTGGCGCGGCACCCGGAGATCGCCCTGGTGGACGAGCTGGCGCACACCAACGTGCCCGGCTCGCGGAATGCCAAGCGCTGGCAGGACGTGGCCGAGCTGCTGGACGGGGGAATCGACGTCATCTCCAACGTCAACGTCCAGCACCTGGAGTCGCTGAACGACGTCGTCGAGCGGATCACCGGAGTGCCGCAGCGCGAAACCGTGCCCGACGCGGTGGTCCGCGCCGCTGACCAGGTAGAGCTCGTCGACATGACGGCGGAGGCGCTGCGCAGGCGGATGGCGCACGGCAACATCTACCCGCCGGAGAAGATCGACGCCGCGCTGACCAACTACTTCCGGCCCGGCAACCTGGGCGCGCTGCGCGAGCTGGCCCTGCTCTGGCTGGCCGGCAAGGTGGACGAGGGCCTGCAGCGTTACCGGGTAGCACACGCGATCCACGACACCTGGGAGGCCCGTGAGCGGGTCGTGGTCGCGCTCACCGGCGGGCCCGAGGGCGAGACGCTCATCAGGCGCGCGGCCAGGATCGCCGCCCGCAGCGCCGGCGGCGAGATGCTGGCCGTGCACGTCACCAGGGCCGACGGCCTGACCGGCGCGGACCCGGCCGCGCTGGCCGGCCAGCGTAGCCTGGCCGAGTCGCTCGGCGGCACCTATCACCAGGTGGTCGGCGACAACATCTCCGGCGCGCTGCTCGAGTTCGCCCGGGCCGAGAACGCCACCCAGCTCGTGCTCGGCGTCAGCCGGCGATCCTGGCTGTCCGCGCTGCTCACCGGCCCCGGCATCGGCAACAGGACGATCCGCGGCTCCGGCGACATCGACGTGCACATCGTGACGCACGCCGAGATGGGCCGCGGCCGGGGCCTGCCCCGGGTCGCCCGCGGTGCGATCACGCTGCGCCGCCAGCTCATCGGCTACCTGCTGGCGGCCGCGCTCGCCCCGCTGCTGACCTTCGCGCTGGCCTACATGCGCAGCAGCCTCACCCTCACCAGCGACGTGCTGGCCTTCCTGGTGGCCGTCATCGTGGTCGCGCTGACCGGCGGGTTCATCCCCGCGCTGATCGCGGCCGTGGCCGGGTCGGTTCTGCTCAACTACTACTTCATCCTGCCGATCCACCGGTTCACGATCGCCCAGGCCAACAACGCCCTGGCGCTGGGCGTGTTCATCGTGGTCGCGCTGCTGGTCAGCTCCGTGGTAGACATCGCCGCCCGGCGGACCAAGCAGGCCGCCAGGGCCAGCGCGGAGTCCGAGCTGCTGGTCACCACGGCGGGCAGTGTGCTGCGTGGCCAGCGGGTGGTCACCGCCGTGCTGGACCGGGTGCGGGAAGCGTTCGGCATGGACACGGTCACGCTGCTGGAATCCAGCCCGGCCCCGAGCGCGCCCGGCCGGAGCGCACCGGCCGCCTGGACCGCGGTGGCCAGCTCCGGTGAGACGGCGCTGGCCAGCCCCGGCGAAGCCGACGTCGACGTGCCGGTCACCGACACCCTGTCGCTGGCGCTGCGCGGCCGCACCCTGCCCGCCGCCGACCGCCGGGTGCTCGGCGCGTTCGCCGCCTACGCCGCGGTCGCCCTGGAGCAGCAGCGCCTGGCCGCCGAGGCCGAGGCGGCCCGGCCGATCGCCGCCGCCGACCGGATGCGCACCGCGCTGCTGCGGGCGGTCAGCCACGACCTGCGCACCCCGCTCGCCGCCGCGAAGGCGGCTGTCACCAGCCTGCGCTCGCCGGATATCAACTGGACCGCCGAGGACCGCGACGAACTGCTGGCCACCGCCGAGGAGTCCCTGGAGACCCTGGCTCACCTGGTCGGCAATCTGCTCGACATGAGCAGGCTGCAGGCTGGGGTCCTGTCGGTCTTCCCGCGCCCGGTCGGCCTGGACGGCGTGGTGGCCCGCTCGCTGGGCGACCTGGGCCCGGCCGGCCGGGCGGTGCTCATAGACATCCCTGACTCGGTACCGGAGGTGCTCGCCGACCCCGGCATCCTGGAGCGGATCATCGTCAACCTGACGAGCAACGCGCTGCGATACTCCCCGGCCGGGGATCCGCCGATGCTGGCTGCCAGCTCGCTGGGTGACCGGGCCGAACTTCGGGTGATCGACCGTGGCCCCGGTGTCCCTGAGGCCGACTGGGACCGGATCTTCGTGCCGTTCCAGCGGCTTGGCGATACCGACAACACCACCGGCGTAGGGTTGGGTCTCGCGCTGTCCCGGGGCTTCGCCGAAGCCATGGGCGGCGCTCTCGATCCCGAAGAGACGCCAGGCGGTGGGCTGACCATGATCCTCTCGCTGCCCGCCGCACCTGCCCCGGCGGACGGCACCCCAGGCGAACCCGGCCGCCGCGAGCGCGAGGCGCTGCCCGCTGCCGGAGCCCCCTGATGCCACGGGTCCTGGTCGTAGACGACGAGCCGCAGATCCTGCGAGCACTGCGGATCAACCTCCGGGCCCGCTCCTACGAGGTGTCCGTCGCCGCGACCGGGCCCGAGGCCCTCGACGTCGCCGCCAAACACCCGCCAGACCTGGTCGTCCTGGATCTGGGCCTGCCAGGCCTGGACGGCCTGGACGTCATCAAGGGCCTGCGCGGCTGGACCACCGTGCCGATCATCGTGCTGTCCGGCCGGGCCGACAGCACCGACAAGGTCCAGGCCCTGGACGCGGGCGCCGACGACTATGTGACGAAGCCGTTCAGCATGGACGAGCTGCTGGCCCGGATGCGGGCCACCGCCCGGCGGGCCAAAACCGGCGGCGACCTCCCCCGGGTACGGCTGGGCAAGCTCATCGTGGACCTGGCGGCCAAGCGCGTATCCCCGGACCCTTCCGGCGGCGGCCCCGGCCCCGGCGGCGACCCCGGCCCGGGCGGCGACCCCGGCTCCGGCGACATCCGGCTGACCCCGACCGAGTGGCACCTGCTCGAAGTGCTGCTGCGCAACCCGGGCAAGCTGCTGACCCGAGGGCAACTGCTCACCGAGGTCTGGGGCCCGGGGTACGCGGACGCCACCGGGAACCTGCGCCTGTACATGACCCAGCTACGCCGCAAGCTGGAACCGGATCCAGCCCGGCCACGCTGGCTGATCACCGAACCGGGTATGGGCTACCGGTACCAGCCAGACCTGGACGACGATCCCGCAGCCTGAGCACCCGGCACCGGGACTCATGCCGGAGGCTGGAGCGCGGGGGGTGAGAAGTGAGCGACGATGAGGGCATGCGGGTGCTGGGAGGTGGGCGGTTTGCCGCGCTGAGCCGGCGGCGGCAGGTGTTTGTCAGTGGGATGTCGGCGTTTGTGGCTGTGGTGGGGCTGCTGATCGGGCTGAAGGCGGGTGGGGTGCTGGGTGGCGAGGTGGCGCCCAGGGAGCCGGGGGCCGGGGTTGTGGTGCTGGTGCCTGGATATGGGGGGAGCACTGCGGGGGTGGATGTGCTGGCGGGGCGCATCAGGGGGACTGGGATGGCAGCTGAGGTGGTCCGGCTGCCCGATGGGGGGATTGGGGATCTCGTGGACCAGGCGAATGTGGTCAATGGGTATGTGAACAGGGCATTGCGGAGTGCGGCGGGACAGGTCGATGTCGTCGGGTTTTCGGCGGGTGGGGTGGTGGCGCGGCTGTGGGATGCGGAGTACGACGGAGGGGTTAAGGTACGGCGGGTTATCACGCTCGGGTCGCCGCTGAATGGGACGCGGATCGCGGCGGCGGGGAATGCGGCAGATCCGTCGGCGTGTCCGGAAGCCTGCCAGGAGCTGGTGCCCGGGAGCACGTTGCTGGCGCAGTTGCGGCGGATACCGCTGGGGAGGCGGCCTGGGTGGCTGTCGCTGTGGACCACCGATGATCAGGTGGTCAGGCCGCCGGATTCGGCGCGGTTGCTGGGGGCGGTGAACGTGCCGCTGCAGACGGTGTGCCCGGGTCTGGTGGTGCAGCATGGGCAGCTTCCGGTCGACCCGCTGGTGACCGGGATCGTGTTGCGGGCGCTGGGTCCCGGAGCGCTGGCGGCACCGGGGCGGGCGGACTGCGCCGCGCTGGAGAAGCTTGGCAGCAGGCACTGACCGGGACGGCTGGCCGTCCCGGTCAGTGCGGTACCCGCGAGCCCTGTCGTGCCCGCGGTGACTATGCGGCGAAATCATGCGGTTATCTTCCATCCCGTGGGTGGGAAGCCGGAAAGCAGATGGGCTGCACTGGTTGAGCGAGCCCTGGGAGAAGGCTGAGCCATTAGCTAAGGCAGTGCAATCTGCGCCGGGCAATCTGCGCGGGGCCGGCACTCCGGCGGGGGACGGATTCGCCGATCCGGCACAGTATCCGACAATGGGATCGTGATCGACATCGCGCCGGACCGGTTCGAAGAGATGGTGAGCATAGCCCTGGATGGCCTGCCCGACGAACTGGGCCGGCTGATGCGTAACGTGGCCGTCACGGTCGAGCACAATCCCGGGCCGCCCGGATTGCTCGGGCTCTATCAGGGTGTCCCGCTGACGAGCCGCACGACGCACTACTCCGGGGTGCTGCCCGACCGGATCACCATCTACCGCCAGGCGATCTGCGCGATCTGCTGGACCGAACAGCAGGTCGCGGACCAGGTGCGGCGCACGGTGATCCACGAGGTCGGCCACCACTTCGGCATCGACGACTCCAGGCTGCGCGAGCTTGGCTGGTAGATGTTTCGGCGGCGCCATGCCTCATCCGGCCGCCGCCGGCGGCGGCCAACTGCCGGAACCTGATTCCCCAGGGCAAAATGGGGATGAACCACTGCACTAGTCCTTATACTGGCTGATTCGGCTGCGCTTGGAACAGCTTGCCGGTGCCACCGAGACTGCCCAGCTCCTTCACCGCCCCTCACCTGGCACCCCGGCAGTGTGTGAAATCCGACAAAAAATTAATGCGCGTGGTGTCGTGCGATCGCCGAGAGCCTGGCATTATGAATAGTGAGATGACTAATCCAAGTTCCCGTCGCTTCCCGGTAACCGTTACGCAGCTGCCTGTGGTGCGCTGCAAGATCTGTCAGCGCACGGTTGCGCACCGGCCTGGTCAGGCAAGCCAGGTGCTAACCGAGCACTACCGGCGAGAACACCCGGAAGTGCTCACCGGCAATTCCCGGACAAGCCCCTAAGGGAAAACCTGCACCATCCGCCCCTGGTGCGGATGTGGGTTCTGCTGCGCCTGCGGCAGAACCGCGACCAGAGGGCGGATATTGGCATGCCAGTAGCGCATGCCTTAAGAAGCGGTGAACAGATGGTTGTGATATCCTCGCGAGGAAACGTTTCCTGACAAGTGAAAAACGTTTTCTTTATACAGCTGTAATCGGCCCGCTGCCGCCGCGCCAACACGATCGGCCCACCTCAGGGGCATCGTGACCGGTCACTCGGGCCGCCGTAATCGGTCCCATCGCAGTTGCCGTAATCGGCCATCGCGGCCGGCATAATCGGCCATCGCGGCCGGCCTGACTGACCGTCCCGGCCGCCGGGCACCCGGGTCACTGTGATCAGGCATAGCGGGTTGCCGAGATCGGGTCACTTCATGTTGCCGTGGCCGTGTCACCGCATATCGCCATGTGAACGGGAACGGGTTCGCCGCATATCGGCACGATCAACTCATCCGGGGTCATCGCGATCCGATCACCGCATATCGGCACGCGCGATCGGGTTCGCCTCAGGCTGGCCCACATCGGATTATCACGATCGGGTCACACCTGGTCACACGATCGGCCCAGCAGGGATTCACCGAACGGAACTCAAGGCTTGCAACATGCGATCAGGGCAGGATCACGGCGGCTGGGGCCGGGCACCAATCAGCCCGGTGGGCGAGTGCACAGCGGCTGGCCGGACAAGAGTCAGACATTATTTACCATACAAAATCTAGCTATGGGCAACAATTTTCCAATATAGTCTGCCAGCCGGCCGAGCGCGACGGCCCGCTGCCCATTGCTCCTGTTGCCATTGGGGTCGTGCATAGAGATGGTGCGGCTGGGTGGCCGGCTATTGTCGCGGCCGTGGAGCAGGTGGAGATCGCGATCGTCGGATCCGGTGTGATGGGTTCCGCCGCCGCTTGGGCGCTGGCTGCGCGGGGCGTGCCTGCCGTGCTGCTGGAGCAGTTCGAGCTGGGGCATGCTCATGGCTCCTCGCATGGCGCGAACCGCATATTCCGGTTTTCTTATCCGGATCCCGTTTACGTGCGGATGGCTGTCGCCGCCCGCGAGGCGTGGCGGCGGCTGGAGGACGAGGCAGGGGAAGAACTGCTGGTGACGACCGGCGGGCTGGACGCCGGGGCACAGGCCGATGGTTGCGCGGCCGCGCTCAGCGAGTGCGGCGTGCCGCACTCCTGGCTGGCTGAGGGAGACGTGGCGGAGCGGTTTCCCGGGATCGCGGCACGGCCGGGTGAGCGGATGCTGCTGCAGGCCGATGGCGGTGTGCTGCTGGCGGGCCGGGCGGTCGCGGCGCTGCAGCGGCTGGCTGGGCGGGACGGCGCGTCGCTGCGGGCGATGACCCCGGTGCTCGGTATCGAACCGCGCGGCGACGGGGTGGTGCTGCGCACGCCGGGGGGCGAGATCCTCGCCCGGGTGGCGATCGTCACCGCGGGTGGCTGGGCCGGGGGGCTGCTGGGGCCGGCGCTGACGCGGATGCCACGGCTGGCAGTCACAGTGCAGCAGGTGCGGTACTACGCGGCGGCTGACCCCGGTGCCCGCTGGCCAACCTTCATCGAGTGGACGGCCACCAGCTTTGGCTGGTACGCCGTGCCGGTGGCCGGGGGCGCCCCGGGAGTGAAGGTCGCGGCACACGACCCCGGACGGGCAGTCGATCCCCGCAGCGGGCCGTTCACCGGGATAGACGCGGCGCTGGAGGAGGCGGCCGCGCGGTACGCCGGGGAGCGCCTGCCGGGTCTGGTGCCTGCGGCCCTGGGCGCCGAGACCTGCCTGTACACCATGACCGCCGACCAGGACTTCCTGATCGACCGGGAGGGGCCGATCGTGGTCGGCGGCGGCGGGTCGGGGCACGCGTTCAAGTTCGGCCCACTGCTCGGCGAGATCCTCGCCGACCTCGCGCTCGGCAGGCAGACCACCGTCCCGCGCGACCGCTTCTCGCTCTCCCGCGCAGCGCTGGGCTAGCCGCGGCCAGGTCAGGCGGTTACGTCCTTGGTGGAGAAGTTGGCCCAGGCCGCGGCCAGGAACACGGCCACATAGACGGCCTGGATGCCAAACCCTCGCTGGATGTCCCGCCAGAAGACCGGCTGCCGGAAGAAGTCGATCCAGGCCAGCCAGTACCTGGTCGGCAGGTAGGGCTGGATCGCCGCGGCGGCGTTCAAGGTGACCAGCACCTCGCTGCCGACCAGGGCGGCGAGCGCGCCGAACGCGGCGCCAAGCACCGAGTCGGTGAGCGTGGACAGGAACAGGGCGATCGCCGCGACACCGAGCATGGAGACGGTGATGAGCGCGACGGCGCCGCCGATCCGCTCGATGAGCTGCATGATGGTCAGCCGCGCTCCGGACAGCGAGGTCGCGCTGCCGCCGGCCTGCACCCCACCGGTGGGGATGCCCGCCTGCAGGCTGCCCGGCCTGCCCACCGCTTCCGGCGGGGCCGAGCCGAACAGCGCCACCCCGGTGATGTAGGAGGTCAGCGTCACCGAGACGACGGCCAGCAGGACGTAGACGATGACGGTGACCAGCTTGGCGGCCAGCAGCCTGGTCCGCCCGACCGGCCGGATCAGCAGGTAGCGCAGCGTCCCCACGGCGGCCTCGCCGGCGATCGAGTCGCCGGCCACCAGGGCCACCGCCACCGGCAGGAAGACCGGCAGCACGAGGGCGAGGGCGGCCGCCGGGAACAGCGACCCGTCCTGCACGACGGCGGACAGGAATGCGCCGCCCTGGCCGGGCGGCGGGGCCAGGTGGGTGACGGCGATGAAGATCGCGACCGCGACCGGCAGCGCGCACAGCAGGAGGATGCTGATCCAGGTGCGCGGCCTGCGCACCAGCTTGAACAGCTCGACGGCGATCACTGCACTGCTTCGCTCCCCCCTGGGCCGGCCGCCGGCCGGTGGTTGCCGCTCACCTGGTCGCTGCCCGCGCCGGTGAGGCCGAGCACGATCTCCTCGAGCGACAGGTGGTGCGCGGTCATCGCGGTGACGCGGATGCCCGCACCCACCAGGCGGGCGTTGAGCGCGGCCGGATCGTCGTGCCGTACCACCATGGTGGCCTCGGTGCGGGCCTCGACCCGGCCGTCCAGCAGGGCCACGGCCCGGCTGACATCCGGGCTCTCCACGATGACCCGGCCGGTCGGGGCCTGGAGCTCGGCCAGGTCCTGCTGGAGCACCAGCCTGCCGCGGTCGAGCACGCCCACCCGGGTGCACAGCAGCTCCACCTCGCCGAGCAGGTGGCTGGACAGGAAGACCGTCGTGCCCACCGCATTCAGGTCGATGAGCAGCTGGCGGAAGTCCTTGATGCCCCGCGGGTCCAGGCCGTTGCCCGGCTCGTCGAGCACCAGCAGCCGGGGCCTGCGGACCAGGGCGGCGGCCAGGCCCAGGCGCTGGCGCATGCCGAGTGAGTACGCCCTGACCGGCCGCCGGTCGATGCCGCCGAGCCCCACCTGCTCCAGCGCGTCGTCGACGCGCTTGCGGCGGTCGCGCCGCCTGCCGCCGGGCCCGGCGGCGTCGAACAGCCTCAGGTTGGCCCGGCCGGACAGGTGCGGGTAGGCGGCCGGCTCCTCCACCAGGGCGCCGACCTCGGGGAGTATCTCGCTCACCCGCCTCGGCACCGGCTTGCCGAGCACCTCTATCTCACCCTTGGTGGCGTAGACGAGGCCGAGCAGCATGCGGACCAGCGTCGTCTTGCCCGACCCGTTCGGGCCGAGCAGGCCGTACCGGTCCCCTGGCCGCACATCGAGATCGACCGAGTCGACGGCGAGCACGGCACCGTACTGCTTGGTGAGGGACCGGGTGACGATCACTGTATGCCCATGGTGTCCGCGGCGAGGTCCCTGGCCGCCCGCTCCAGGATCTGGCGGTCCACGAAACCCGCCACCACATAGGTGCCCACCGTGGGGCGCGGGTGCAGCAGGATGGCGTTGACCAGCGGGGTGCTGACCAGCACGCCGTACCAGTGCGGGCCCTTCAGCACGATCCCGCCCTCCGACCGCGCGCCCGCGATCAGGTCGAGGCCGACGGAGCCGTCGATCTCCAGGGCGGCGAACGTGCCGAGCCCCTGGCCGTACAGCCCGACCTCGTCGAACCCGAACGGTGTCGTGGACCTGAGCCGGCCCGCCAGGGTGGCCGGCAGCAGCACCGGGCCGAGGTCACCCAGCGCTCCGGACAGATCCGCGGCGTCGGTCTGGGTGAAGGCGGTGCCAGGCCCGCGCTGCGGTGTGAGCACGGCCTTGTCCGGCCGCCACGGGCTCACCTGGAGGAACTCGGTCTCGATGGCCGGCCGCGCACTGCCCTTGCCGAAGATCTCGACCCGCAGCGGGAACCCGTTGCCCGGCTCGGCCCAGATGTCGATCTGCGCGATCGTGGAGCCGGGCTGCCGCGGGATCACCCGCAGCCCGGTGGCCGGCAGGCCGGCCACCCGGCGGGCCGGGAGCGTCGCGATCCGCGCGGCCGTGCCTGCCTCCCGCAGCAGGCGAAGGGCGAGCGAGGACGGCACCAGGTCGGCGGCCCTGGGCAGCCGCACCGGGGACTGGCCGAGGACCTCGGTCAGCAGCTCGCTGCTGGAATCCCAGATGTAGGAGGCATGCGGTGCCTGGTAGGTGTCCCGCTCCCCCACGTCGGCCAGGACGTCCACCCGCCAGCTATCCGGCGCGGCCTGCCAGACCCGCATCCGGGTGACCCCGTCGAGCAGCGAGCTGACGTCGCCGAAGCCCGGCAGCGAGGGCAGCCCGAACGACGCGTCGCTCTCGGCGTAGCCGGCGTAGGGCTGGTCCGCCGAGGCGAGGATCCGGGTGCGCAGCTGGGCCGCGGAGATGTGCGGCACGGTGACCGGCAGGGCGCTGTCGACGACCGGCAGCGCACACAGCAATGCGATCCCTCCCGCGACCACTGCCCAGCGCCGTCGTGCCTGACCCGCGACCACGCTCACCGGGCCGCCCCGGACGCTGCGATCCAGCCGGCGGCAGCCGGATAACATGGTGAAACAACCGCCGCTGCGACGTTTGGCCCGCAATGACCGTGTCTCACGAGTGCAACGATACGTGAGCCATCCGAGCCGGCGCAGATAACGTTGTCATATGGAATCCAAGGTCGCGCAGGGACACCCGACGGCAGTGGCTGCTGAGACGGAACTGGATGGCCGCGGCCGTCCGACCATGAAGGACGTGGCGGCCCTGGCGGGCGTCGCGCTCAAAACCGTCTCCCGCGTCGTCAACGACGAGCCCGGGGTGACGCCCGGCACCGCCGAGCGGGTCCGTGCCGCCATCGAGGCCCTTAGCTTCCGGCGCAACGACGGGGCGCGGATCCTGCGCAAGGGCCAGACCGCCTCGATCGGCCTGGTCCTTGAGGACATCGGCGACCCGTTCTACTCGGCCCTGTCCCGGGCGGTCGAGGATGTCGCGCACCGGCACGGCTCGCTGCTGTTCACCGGGTCCAGCGACGAGGATCCGCTGCGGGAGCGCGAGCTGACGCTGGCCTTCTGCGCCCGGCGGGTGGACGGGCTCATCATCATCCCCGCCTCGGACGACCACACCTACCTGCTGCCGGAGATCGCCGCCGGGGTCGCTTCGGTGTTCGTGGACCGGCCAGCCGGCCTGATCGAGGCGGACGCGGTGCTGTCGGACAACACCGGCGGGACGCGCTCGGGCGTGGCGCACCTCATCGGGCATGGCCACCGGCGGATCGGCTACATCGGCGACGACCCGGGCATCTACACGGCGGCGCTGCGGTACCGCGGCTACACCGGCGCCCTCGCGGCTGCCGGGCTGACCGCGCAGGAAGCCTGGGTCAGCCTGGCGCAGCCTGACGCCGCAGGCGTGCGGGAAGCCCTGACCAGGATGTTCACCGGGCCGGATCCGGTGACCGCGCTGTTCTGCGGCAACAACCGGATCACCGTGCTAGCCCTGCGGGAGCTGGCCGCCATGGGCCGCATGCCCTCGCTGGTGGGCTTCGACGACCTCGAACTGGCTGACCTGCTGACCCCGGGCATCACCGTGGTCGCGCAGGATCCAGCCGAGATGGGCCGGATCGCCGCGGAGCTGCTGTTCCGCCGCCTGGCCGGCGAAGGCGGCCCGGCCCAGCGGATCGAGCTGCCGACCCGCCTGATCACCCGCGGCTCCGGCGAGCTCGCCCCGGGCTAGGTGAGCGAGAGCGAGATCAGGGCGATGATGAGCGCCACCCCGACCACGATGCCGGCGAGGAGGAGGATCTTGTTGCGGGGGGCCTTCATCGCCCAGCTCTTCTCGGGCGCGCCCGCAGTCCCCTGGACGAAGGCACGGAACTGTTCCGTGCTGCTGCTCGGGTCAGTCAGGTTATCAGGCATAACGGCGACTGTAACGGCTCAGCACCGAACCAGTATGGCCATCGTGATTTCTTGCCTGTGATCGCGTGGCTGGTCAGCGGTCCGTGAGCGACTGGGAGAAGCTCACGTCGGGCCGCTCCACCAGCCGGGAGAGCACGATCACGCTGCGGGTGCGCAGCACGATGGGCTCGGCGCTGATGCGTTCGACAACCTGCTCAAAGTGCTGCATGTCGGCGGCCCTGATGTGGATGAGAGCGTCCGCCTCGCCGGTGACGGTGCAGGCCCCGGCCACCTCGGGATGCCGGTTGACGGCCGCACCGATCTCGGCCGGCGAGGTGCGCCCCCGGCAGAACAGCTCGACGTAGGCCTCCGTGGTCCAGCCGAGCTTGGACGCGTCCACCCGGGCGGAGAAGCCGGTGATCGCGCCGGAGGACAGCAGCCGGTCCACCCGCCGCTTGACCGCTGGCGCGGACAGGCCCACCTGGGACCCGATCTCGGCATAGCTCGATCGCGCGTTCTCGACCAGCGCCACGATGATCTGCCCGTCGATCCCGTCGAGGCTCATGGTTGTGATCATCCCTCCCTGCCTAGGTCATCTTCTCCCTGGTCTGCTGGATTTCTATTTGGAAAGAAAGAAAGATCGCCGAACGAACACTAGCCAGCTACCCGCCCGCATGCGGCGCACCGCAGCCAGGCCACCAACGGCAAGTGCCCGATCCCGGCGGTGGGATCGGGCACTGGAGACGCCTGCCGGCGATCTAGCTGTTGAAGATCAGCAGGTTGCCGGAGGAGTTCAGGGCCGGCGTCGTGCCGTTCTCGTTGAACACGCCTTCCTGGCTGCCGTTGTACCAGACCCCTGGCTGGGTAAAGCAAAAGTCAAATACCGCTGCCGGGCAGACGCGGTGCGGTGGCACTTTGATCGGCGGGATCTTCGGCTAGGGGGACCGGCGGTGACTCCGGCTGGCCGTTCGGCTCGGGGGCCTGCTTGGCCTTGCCGTTGGCGGCCGAGCGAGCCCGGGCGTGCGCCACCACGTAGGAGATGTCGCGCGGGTAGTGCCGCACCGCGGCGAGCATGATCAGGCCGCCGAGCCCGTACAGCGGGCAGACGGCCACGATCGCCCAGTGCAGGCCGACCGCGGTGGACGCCGACGCCGAATGCGAGGTGATGGCGACCGAGACCACCCCGATCAGGTACGGCCCAGCGAACGAGGCCGTCCGCACGACCTGCCGGACCATGGCGCCCCGGCCGCGCAACTGCGGCGGCACGACGTCGGTGCACAGCGCCTCGGCGGGCGCGATCGGCAGTGTGAGCAGGATCCCGCCGAGGAAGATGAGCGGGGCGCCGATCCACAGGTTGGTGCTGGCGAAGGCGGGGGCGAGCACCAGGGTGGCGCCGATCGACCCGTAGGCGACCACGTACACCCGGGCGTTCACGTGACCGTGCCGCAGCAGCCGGTCAGCCAGGAAGCCGCCGGACAGGATCCCGATCGCCGACCCGGCGCCGAGCACGGTGGACAGCAGGCCGGCGAAGGCCGGGCCGAGGTGGTGCACCCGCTCGAAGTACGTCACCCCCCAGAACGACAGCCCGTACAGCAGGAGCTGCGACACCGTGAGCGAGAGCGTGCCAAACCACATGGACGGGATCCGCATCAGGTGCCGCAGCGCCTCGAGCAGGCTGGTGCCCCCCTCCGGCGGCGGCGGCCCCTGCCTGGGCTCGGGCAGCGCGAGGTATCCCCCGGTCGCCAGGCAGGCGACCTCGGGCGTGGCCGGCTCGCCGTCCTTGGCAGCCTTGGCGGCGACGGCGGCCTGGCCTAGCTGGGCCTCGAACCTGGCGTCCTGGTGGCCGCGCCCGGGCTCGTGCACGAACAGGTACCAGACGGCGACCGCGAGGCCGACCGGCACCCAGATCCAGAAGGCCCAGCGCCAGCCGCCGATCTGGACCGCGACGCCGCCACCGAGCAGGCCCACGAACGCACCGATGATCGCCCCGGCCTGGTACCCGCCCATGGCCTCTGACCTGCGGCGGACCGGAAAATAGTCGGACAGCAGGCTGATCGCCACCGGCGGGGTGCCCTCGGCGGCACCGGTCAGCAGCCTGGCGGCGAACAGCACGGCCGCGGTGCTGGCCGCCGCGCCCAGGCCCATGCCGACCGCCCAGGCGAAGCACACCCCGGCCAGCACCCAGGTGCGCCGCCGGTGGTCGGCCAGAACGCCGAACGGGATACTCCCGATCGCCGCGCAGGCCGCCATGATCAGCGGGATCAGCCCGACGATCTGGTCGCTCAGCCCGAACTGCTGCTCGATGCCGTGCACGGCCTGGGCGAGCGCGGACTGGTCGCCCTGGATCAGCATGGTGGTCGCGGCCAGCGCCGCGAGCGAGACGCCACCGGCCCGCATACGAGACGCCGACGGCCTGGCCCGGTGCCGCAGCGTCATCCGTCTCACGCAGCCGAGAGTACTTGGCCAATCTGAGACCGATAGCCTGATCGGGCATTCAGGCAGAACTCACAGCCGGGAGCGAAGCGATGACGCGTCTGGGCAACATGTACGGACCGGACGCCACGTTCCTCGGCGTGCGGCCGGCCGATCTGGCCGAGCCTGACTCCTGGGCCGGGGCGGACGTGGTGATCGTGGGCGCCCCGTTCGACGGCGGGACCTCGCACCGGCCGGGCGCGCGGTTCGGCCCGCAGGCGATCCGCTGCACCGACTACCTGCCGCACGACGGGTCCCGGCCGCACCTGGCCCTCGGCGTGGACCCGCTGGCCGAGTTGCGCGTGGTGGACATGGGCGACGTCGAGATGCCGTCCGGCGACACCGACGCCTCGCTGGGCCGGCTCGAGGACGCGGTGCACCAGGTCTGCCGGGCCGGGGCGCTGCCGGTGATCCTGGGCGGCGACCACACGGTCGCGCTGCCCGACGCGACCGGCGTGGCCAGGCACGTCGGCTGGGGCCGGGTGTCGGTCATCCACTTCGACGCGCACGCGGACACCGGGAACACTCAGTGGGGCTCGCTGCACGGGCACGGCACGCCGATGCGGCGGCTGATCGAGTCCGGCGCGGTCCGCGGCGACCGGTTCCTGCAGCTCGGCCTGCGCGGCTACTGGCCCGAGCCGGAGACCCTGGACTGGATGGCCGGCCAGCGGATGCGCAGCTTCGAGATGGCCGAGGTCACGGCCCGCGGCCTGGACGCCTGCCTGGACGAGTCGTTCGCCATCGCCACCGACGAGTGCGACGGCGTGTTCCTGTCGGTGGACGTGGACGTGGTGGACCCGGGGATGGCCCCCGGCACCGGCACCCCGGAGCCGGGTGGGCTGACCGGACGCCAGCTGCTGGACGCGGTGCGCCGGATCGCCATGGAGATGCCGCTGGCCGGGATCGACGTGGTCGAGGTCTCGCCGCCCTACGACCACGCCGAGGTGACGGCGTTCCTGGCCAACCGGGTCGTGCTGGAGGCCCTGTCCGGCATCGCCTGGCGCCGCGCCCGCGCGGCAGGCCGCACCGTCCGGGCCCCGGCCACCCCGCTCCTGGACGGCAGGGACGCTGGCGAGTCTAGCGTCTGACCTGCGAGCACCCCCGGCGCCGCCTTCCTCTGGGTCCGGCCCACCGATGGGAATGGTGGCACGGGCCGCGCAGATCCGGGGCCGGCTTTGCGATTGGCCCAGCTTGGCACCGTTCGGCGATTTTCTTTTTCATAAATCAAAATCCAGACGGCGCTTATGCTTTGGCCCATGCTGGACCTGACCAGGCTGCGGGTGCTCGAGGCGGTCGCCAGGCACGGGTCGGTGACGGCGGCCGCCAAGGCGCTCAACTATGCGCAGCCGTCGGTCAGCCACCATCTGGCCAGGCTGGAGGTGGAGACCGGCGCGACGCTGTTCCAGCGGGCCGGGCGCGGGATCCGGCTGACCGAGGCGGGCAGGCTGCTGGCCGAACGGGCAGCCGAGATCCTGGGCCGGATGGAGGCGGCGGAGACCGAGCTGGCGGCGCACGTGGGACTGCGCGAGGGCCGGGTGCGGCTGGCCGCGTTCCCGTCCGCGCTCGGCACGATCGTTCCCGCGGCCGCCGCCAGGCTGCAGGCCGCTCATCCGGGCATCGACCTGACGCTGACCGAGGCCGAACCACCCGAAGCGCTGCGCATGCTGCGGGCCGGTTACGTGGACGTCGCGGTCATCTTCAGGCACGACGAGACGGAAAGCACCGCCGGGGAAGAGGAGGGAACGCGCGGCGTCCTGCTGCTGGACGAGCCCGTCTACCTGGTGACGGCCGGGCCGGAGCCCGGCCACCGGGCGGCGGGGCTGGCCGCTGGGCTGGCCGGCTACGCGACGCAGCGGTGGATCGCCGGCTGCGAGCGCTGCCGGGACCACCTGCTGCGGCAGTGTGCGCTGGCCGGGTTCGTCCCGAAGATCGCCTTCACCACCGATGACTACCTGGCTGTGCAGGCGCTCGTCGCGGCCGGGCTGGGCGTGGCCACGCTGCCGGGTCTCGCGCTGCAGGCGGCGCGCCATCCCGGGGTGCGGGCCGAGCCGCTGCCCGGCACGTGCCGGCGCGTGTACGCCCACGTCTACGGATCGCCACCGGATCCGCCGGCGACAACCCTCCTGCTTGAGGTGCTTGCCGAAGCGCAGGCCGCCTGGCCCGCGCCCTGATGGCGCACGGGGCCCGCCCCACTGGGGCGGGCCCCGTGGCTCACTTGACCGAGCCGAGCAGGCTGGTCAGGGGGAGCCCCTTCAGCAGGCCGGTGATCCCGCCGACGTTCGGCAGCGCCCCCGATGGACCGCTCACGCCGCCCGTGACAGGCGAGCTAGAGCCGGTGCTGCCGACCGTGTTGCGGGCCTGGGCCTGCGCCTTCCCGGCGTGGCCGGCCGGCTTGGCGGCCGGAGCACTCCGGTGGGTGATGGCCGGAGCGGCGCCACTGGCCAGGCTGCCGACCAGGGGCAGGGCCGAGAGCAGGCCGAGGCCGGACGCCGCGCCGGTGAGACCGCCGCCGCCGAGAGCCGGCCTGGACGCTGTCACCGGGAGGCTACCGTGGTCCAGGCTGGTGAGGCCGGATGGCACGGTGCCGGCGGAGGGCACGAGCTCGGCTGAGCCCGGGGTGGACGCGAACGCGGCACCGGTGGCGAACACGCTGACCGCGAAGGCGGCGACGGCGGTAAGACTGCCGAGGGCGATGTTCCTGACCGGGCGGGTGTGGCACATAGGCCGTTTCTGCACGACATACTCCATTTCGACAGAGACGCGAGGAAGATGCGGGCCCTGGACCACGCGGAAGGGTCAGCCGGCCTCGCTATACCCGCGCCCTCCTGGGGGGTGGCGCGGGTCTCGGCATAACCGGTCCCATGAGCCGCAAAGGACGCTAGCACACTTAGAGTAGTCGTATCATCACTCTCTGAGATTGCCTGCGTGTGCAGTGGTGTCGTGCGGCCGGGTCTCCCGCCGTCGCGCTGGCTGCACCGCCGAGGCCGCCGGGCAGGCCGCCCATGCTGCCGGTGAGGCCACCGAGCCCACTGGTCAGGCCGCCGAGGCCGGCTGTTCCGCCGGTGGTGCTGCCGAGGCCACCTACCCGACTACTGTCCGTGCTCAAACGTGATCGGCTAGCATTTGCCCAGCAAGACGGGCATATAGCTGGTCGTCCAGGGGCTAGATCGCGCGTTCGCGCCCGGCCCAGTAGGGGGCGCGCAGGTCCCGCTTGCGCAGCTTGCCGGTGGGATCACGCGGCATGCCGGCGATGAAATCGATGCTCTTCGGCCATTTCATCCTGGCCAGCCGGCCCTCCAGCGAGGCCATCAGCTCGGCGGCGAGCTCCGGGCCCGGCTGCTGGCCGGCCGCTGGCTGGATGACCGCCTTGATCTGCTCGCCCCAGTCCTCGTCCGGCACGCCGAAGACCGCCACGTCGGCGACCTTGGGATGTGCCATCAGCTCGGCCTCTATCTCGGCCGGGTAGATGTTCACCCCACCCGAGATGATCATGTCGGCCTTCCGGTCGCAGAGGAACAGGAACCCGGCCTCGTCCAGGAAGCCGATATCGCCGACGGTGAAGAACCCGCGCAGCCGGTTCGCAGCCGTCTTGCCCGGGTCGCCCTTGTAGGCGAAGTCCAGCATCTGCATCTTCATATAGACCGTGCCGGGCACCCCGGCCGGGCACTCGTTCCCGTCGTCGTCGGCTATCAGCAGCTCGGTGCTCGGCCAGGCGGTTCCCACCGTGCCGGGATGAGCCAGCCAATCGGCCGGCGAAGCGATGGTGCCGCCACCCTCGGTCGCCGCGTAATACTCATAGACGCACGGCCCCCACCAGTCCAGCATGGCGTGCTTGATGCGGATCGGGCACGGCGCGGCGGCATGGATGAGCCACCTCATGGACGACAGGTCGTAGCGCTGCCGGGTCTGCTCTGGCAGCTCCAGCATCCGTTTGAACTGCGTCGGCACCATGTGCGTGCTGGTCACCCGGTAGCGGTTGACCTTGGCCAGGGTCTCCTCGGCGTCCAAGGAGTCCATGTACACCAGGGTGTGGCCCATGTGCAGCGACATCGCGCTGAACACCGTCACCGCCGTGTGGTAGTGCGGCGAGGTGACCAGGTGCACGCCGGGCTCGCCGGGAGTCACGCCGAAGAGCTGGAGCAGCGCGGAGCTGAGCTCGGCGGCGTCCTCGGGGCTCAGCCCGGACAGCGGGCGGCGCACCCCCTTGGGGCGGCCGGTGGTCCCGGACGTGTAGTGCATGCTGGCGCCGGCGATGCGCTCGTCCGGCAGCGTATGCGGGTGCGCCGCGCGCAACACGGTCACCGGGACGAAGCCGGGGATGCTGCCGTAGCTGAAGCAGGCCGCCGGGGGGAGGCCGGCGGCGGTGGCGGCGGCGGCCGCTTCGGCCGTGTGGCGCTCGTGGGCGAAGAACGCCCTGGCCTCGCTGTCGCGCAGGATGTACTCGATCTCACCCGGGGTGAAGTGCCAGTTGATGGGGGTGATGTACAAACCGGACTGGAGCGCGGCGAGATAGACCTCCAGGGCTGGGGTGCCGTTGGAGAGCAGGGTGACGAGGCCGTCGCCACGCTTGAGGCCCAGGTGGCGGAGGCCGTGAGTGATCTGGTTGACGCGGGCCAGGAGGTCGCCGGCCCGGTGCTGCGTTCCGTCCGGGTCTACGGCGGCGATCCAGGCTGGATTCTGCTGTGCCAGGCGCCAGAAGCCCATCGATGCCATGGCTCACTCCATGAAGAGGTTACTGGCGAGTAGATCATGGAGTGGGTTTGGGGGGCAATTGTGTGGGAGGGCTTCGGGAGGGCAAGGCAGCCGGTGCTATGCCGATGGCTCGATGCGGACCTCTGCGACTAGGCGTTCATAGGCCATCAGGTCAACTTCGCCTGAACTGCTTGCTGAGGCGGCCAGGGCGACGGCGTGGCGCAGCCTATCTGGCCAGGACCAGCCGAGCAGGACGCCTGGGACCAGACCGGCGACCAGGGCGTCGCGGGGCCAGGGCGGGGCTGTGGGTGCGTTGGGAATCGCGGCCTGCCATTGACTCTGGGCGGTGATGATGTGGACCTTGTGGTCGGTGAGCAGGGCGACGGCGCCTACGCCGGCGGCTACGAGGGCGCGGGGGTCTGGAGTGGTGGGTGGGGGCGTGTCGGGGATGACCAGGGCTGGGCGGCGGGTGGCGGCGTGGTGGAGGGCGGGGCCGCCAGCGTCAAGGATCGCGGGGACGCCGGCCTCGGCGGCGTAGGTGGCCAGGGTGCCGTAGATCTCCGGGGGCATTCCGGCTGGGACGCTGCCGCAGAGGACGACGGCGGTCGCGTCGGTGAGCAGGCGGCGGTAGTCGGCGGCGAAGCGGCCTAGCTCCTCGGTGGTGATGTAGGGGGCTGGCTCGGTGAACCTGAGGCAGCGGCCGGTTTCCTGGTCCTGGACCTCGGTGAGGCGGCGGGATTCCTTGCCGATCCTGGTGAAGGCGGTGGGAATGCCGCCTTGGGCCAGATCGGCCCGGATCATCTCGCCGGCTTCGCCGCCCGCGAAGCCCGCCGCGAGGACCTCGTGGCCGAAGGTGTGCAGGACACGGGCGACGGCGACGCCGCGGCCGCCTGCACGGTGCCGGACGTGGCTGATCTGGTTGGTGGCGTCCCAGGTCAGGTGGGGTGTCTGGTAGGAGACGCTGAGAGCGGCGTTGAGGGTGATGGTGACGATCACGGGTGGTCCTCAGCCCGCATCGCTGGTCGGTTCGGCCAGCTCGGCGGCCAGGGTGGCGGCGAGTTCCCAGCAGGACGCCAGGCTACTGCGGGTGGGCTCGCCGGCTATGTGACGGATGATGAGCAGCCGGGCCATCAGGCTGATCCTAGTGGTGGGTGACCCGCTATCGCCGTGACTGCACGCAACGTCGCGGGGTAACTACAGGGGTACCGGGTAGCAAGGAGGGCTGCATCACCCTTGACAGATTTATAACTAAATGGATTGATATTATCGATAATTAGTCCTGCCTCCCGGGAGACAGAATGGCACTGCCCGATTTCCTTGTGATCGGAGCCCCCAAGGCTGGTTCCACGGCGCTGCACGCCGCACTGGCCCAGCACCCGGGGCTGTACATGTCCGCGGTGAAGGAACCGAAGTTCTTCCTCTCCGACGGGCCGCCACCCGCGCGCGGCGGCCCGGGTGACGCACAGACCTACCGTGAGCACCTCTGGCGCCGCGCGGACTACGAGGCGCTGTTCGACCCCGCCCCGCCGGGCGCGCTGCGCGGTGAGTCGACCCCGCTGTACCTGCACGACCTGGACGCACACCGGCGCATCCGCGACCTGGTGCCTGACGTCAAGCTGATCGCGGTGCTGCGGGATCCGGTGGAGCGGGCCCATTCCAACTGGACGCACCTGTGGTCGGCCGGGCTCGAGCCCATCGATGACTTCGTCCGCGCCTGCGAGGAGGAGCCGCGGCGGGCGGAGGCAGGCTGGGCCAGCTTCTGGCACTACACCGGCCTCGGCAAGTACGGCGGGCAACTGGAGCACCTGTACAGCGTGTTCCCGCGCGAGCAGGTGCTGATCCTGCGCTACCTCTCGCTCGTCGACAACCCGGCGCAGACGCTGGACCGCATCTGCACGTTCCTCGGCGCCGAGCCGGGGATCATCGACTCGGTGCCCAGGGAGAACGTGACCGCGCACCCGGAGCACACGCTGCGCTACCGCAGCCTGGCGCGGATGCTGCGGATCGCCGCCGCGGCCGGCAAGTTCCTGCCCGGGCGGGCAGCGACCTCCGTGACGGACCCGCTGGAACACATGCTCCAGCGCAGCGCTCCGCCGCGTCAGCCGCTGACCTGGGACGAGCGTGAGCTGGTGCTGCCGAAGTTCGAGGCGGACATCCGGCTGCTCGAACGGGTCACCGGCGAGGACTTCAGCTTCTGGCTGCGGCCCAGGGAACGGTCCGGCGGCATGGTGGGCAGCAGGCCCGACGGGCAGCGCCAGGCCAGGAACGGCCAGCCGCGCGCCGCGTAACGGCGGGCGGCCGGGCCGCGGATCAGCGCAGCTCGGTTCTGAGTTCGTGGGCGTGGTCGGGCCTGGCCATCTCGTAGTAGAGCCTGCGGCTGCCGTCTGGCAGCGGCACGATGGTCAGGTAACGCAGGCCCCCGGTGCCGTGCGGAGACTGGGCCAGCGGGCTGGTCCCGAGCGCGGCCAGCGTGGTGGGCCCATCGCCGGCCGCCACCCCGGTGCGTTCCTCGTAGTTCTCCTCGGCGGTGGCCCGGCCGTCGTAGTAGGCGATGATCTTGTCCCCGGCGAACTGGACCGCGCTGACCCGCACTCCCCTGGCGTCCCACTCGCCGGAGCGGACGTCGAGCGCGGTGCCGTGCCAGGTCCAGTCGAAGCCGTTCACGCTGGTGGCGTAGTCGGTGACCATCCTGTCGGTCTCCGCCGGGTTCTCCAGGGGATGGCAGGACGCCCACAGGTGCCACCGGCCGTCGCGGTGCACGATGACCGGGTCCTTGACCGCGGTCTTGGTGTCACCGGCCAGCGTGACCCGGATCTGCCTGACGTCGAACTCGGCCGGGCTGGCGGCCTCGATCAGCTCAACCCGCCAGTGCTTGGTCCCGAACGTGCCGCAGCTCAGGTACAGCCGCCACGTCCCGTCCGGCGTCCTGGTCAGCCAGGGCCGTTCCAGCGACTCGGCGCCCACCTCTTCCTTGGCGATGGTGAGCAGCCGCTCGAAGTGCACGCCATCGCCGGACCTGGCGATCTCCACCGCATAGCCGCGTCCCATCCCGATCGGCCGCCGCAACCGGTAGGCCAGGTAGATATCCCCGTCCCATTCCAGAGCGCACGGCGCCCCGGCCCAGTAGCCTGCCCCATCCCCCGGTGGTGCCACGGCGACCACTGACTGGCCGGGCCGTGGCACCAGAACTTCGCCGTCGATGCCGTCCTTATCGTTGATCACATGGTCATGCTAGACACCATCGATGGCGTCTGTGGTGGCTCTTCCCGGGCCGGGGCCGCGGGCATGGTCCTGACCTCGCGCGGGATGAGGGCCAGGGCGGACGACACGACGATGAGCGCGACGCAGGCGTACTGGGTGGCCGAGACGCCGATCGCGGCGGCGATCGGGCCGGCGGCCAGCGCTCCGGCCGGCATCGCCATGGTCGAGCCCAGCACGTCATAGGAGGACACCCTGGCCAGCCGGTCCGGCGGGATGTGCGTGGCCATCGTGACGGTCCACTGGACCATCATGGCCTCCACCGCCGCCCCGACGGCGAACGAGCAGAGGCAGATCAGTGGCAGCGGCCAGAGCATCGCCAGCGCCAGCGTCGGCAGGGCGATCGTCATGCCGATGAGCGCGACGAACAGCACCGGCCGGCGCGGCGTGTACCGCAGCGAGAGGACCCCGCCGACGATGAAGCCGACCGACTCCGCGGCGGTGATCGCCCCCCAGGCCGCGGGGCCGCCGAGGTGTGACCTGGCAACCGCGGGGCCCAGCACCTGGAAGCCGCCGTACCAGGCCATCATGACGACCAGGTACTGGGCCACGGTCACCCACAGCCAGGTGCGCGACCAGAACTCCGACCATCCATCGCGCAGCTCACGCAGGATGCCGTGCGTCTGCGTCCGCTCGGCCGCCACCGCCCGCATGGTCAGCAGCACCGGAACGGTGCCGGCCATGCCGACGCCGCAGGTGGCCAGCGCCCAGCCAGGGCCGATCGCCGCGACCACCAGCCCGGCGATGGCGGCCCCGCCCATCTGGCCGACGTTCATCATCATCCGGCTCAGCGCGCTCGCCTGGGTCAGCAGGCCGCCGGGCACGACCCTGGGCAGCAGCGCCTGTGAGGCCGGGTAGAACAGGGCCATCCCGGTGCCGGTCACGCATTCCAGGGCGATCATCTGCCACAGCCGTGGATGGCCGGTGAGGACGAGCAGGCCGAACGTCCCCTCGCCCAAGGCGATCATCAGATTCCCCGCGATAATCACCCGCTGCGGCGGCATGCGGTCGGCGAAGACCCCGCCGAGCAGGGCGAACACCAGCATCGGAGCGATCTGCGCGGCCAGCACGTACGACAGGTCGGCCGTCGACCCGGTCGTGTCAAGGACCGCGAAGGCGACACCTACCAGCGAGAACGCGAACGCGCCAGGCGCCAGCAGCCGGTCGGCGAGCAGCAGCCTGAAATCACGAAAGGCCAGCACTGGGAACCGGCTGGTCAACGTGCGCGCGGGCATGGCAGGGCATCCGTTCTTAACGGTCAGGGGTGGGATTCGACGCTATCCACGAACGCTCGGCGAGGGCAAACGTATTTCCAGCCCCACGTCCGGACCACACCCCGAGCTGGAGCGAGAGCGCGGGCCGGCGGGCTGGGACAAGGCTCAGCAGGCCACTGAACAACCCGTACTTGGATCAGGAAGCGATCCTCTGGCCTGCTGGTTCATGAAGTCGATCATGGTTGTTCGAGAGCTGTTCAGTCCGCTCCCAGGACCGGGGCGCGGGCCAGGACCAGGGTGTGGCCCCCGTCGCCCTCCGGGACGAACCGGTGCCAGAGCGGGGTCAGGCCGGCCTCGGCGAGCCAGCGCAGGTAGGTCTGCGCGTCGGTGTGGTCCCAGAACATGTCCGCGCCGAAGAAGCACTCGGTGCCCGTCCACCGCCCGGCGCCGACCGTCGCCAGGCAGTAGCCGCCAGGCCGCAGCCAGCTCCGGATGCGCGGGAACAGCTCCTGCTGGTCGGCGAGCGGCACGTGGATCAGGGCGTAGAACGAGACCACCGCATCCAGGCTGGCCGGTGCCAGGTGCAGCGCGGTCATATCGGCCTGCACCAGCCCGGCAGCCGGGACCAGCTGCCGGGCCCGGCGGAGCTGGACGGCCGAGAAGTCCACGCCGAGCACCTGCAGCCCGTGCCCGGTCAGGGCCAGGGTGGCCGGCACCCCGGCCCCGCAGCCGAGATCCAGCACGCGCGCGCCGGGCCGGAGCAGCCCGGCCAGCTCGGCGACCCAGCCGGTGTACCGGCTGGTGTCCCCGGCCGGGGACGTGGCCGCCGTTCCATCGTCGCCGCGATAGGCCAGCGAGATCTCGTCGTAGCCGCGCCGGACCAGATCCCGCTGCCGGGCCCGCGCCTGCGCGTCGTCGGTATCCATGCTCATCATCCTCCAGCCCGGCTCTGTGCACGCAACTGGATTAGCTCGCGGGAATGCCGCCGGGGTTGCCCGGCATTGACCCGGTGATGGATATCGTTGATGGTTCGCTTCCGCTGGCAGTCCTGGACTTCGTGGCGATCGAGTACGGCGAGAGTGCCGCCGCCTCCGTGGCGGGCGCGGTGCGGATCGCCCAGGCGCTGGAGGGCGCCGGATACCGGCGGTACTGGGTCTCCGAGCATCACAACATGACGAGCCTGGCCTGCAGCTCGCCCGAACTGCTCACCGCGCACGTCGGCGCGCGCACCTCCCGGATCCGGGTCGGCGCGGCGGGGATCATGCTGCCCAACCACGCGGCGCTCAAGGTCGCCGAGACGTTCCGCACCCTGCTCGCCATGTACCCGGGGCGCATCGACCTGGCGCTGGGCCGGGCACCGGGCACCGACCCGCTGACCGCCCACGTGCTGCGCCGTGGCATGGTGACCGATCCGGCAGCCGAATTTCCCAGCCAGGTCGGTGAGCTGCTGGCGTTCCTCGGCGACGGGTTCCCGGCCGGCCATCCGTACGCGAGCCTGGTGGCGGCGCCGCTGATGGAGCAGCGGCCCCAGCTGTTCGTGCTCGGGTCCAGCCCGTACGGGCCGCGGTTCGCCGCGGTCAACGGGATGAGCGCGGTGTTCGCCCACCACATGAGCCCGGACCTGGCATTCGAGGCGCTGCGCGACTACCGGCGCCGGTTCGAGCCCGGCGCTGGCGGCGGCGAGCCATACTCCGCGATGTCGGTGCTCGCCTTCGCCAGCCACGACGACGAGGCGGTCACCGAGTTCGAGGCGGCCTGGACGCTGACCATGCAGAACCTCCGCCGCGGCATCCGGGAGCCGCTGCGCCCGGAGAAGGTGCGCGAGTTCGCCCGGTCGGCCGGGTTCCTGGCCGACCGCAACCAGGATCGCCGGATGGTGACCGGCGAGCCCAAGGCCGTGGCCGAACGCCTGCTGGAGATGAAGCAGCAGGCGCAGGCCGACGAGATCGTCGTGGTCACCCCGAGCCTGGACCGTGCCCGCCGGGAGGGCAGCTACGTCGCCCTGGCCGATGCCTGGCGGCAGGCCGGTGGCTGACCTCGGGCTGTTCATGCTGGGCCGGCGAGTGGTCGCTGGCAGATTTGCGACAGCATCGCCGGGCTGAGCGACAATGTCGCAAATTTGCTAGCCTGGTGCTGGGGCAGCAGGCAGGCTGGGCGCATGCTCGAGGATGCGGAGCGCTGCGTTCGCGCGGTGCAGGCCAAGGACGCCAGGTTCGACGGCTGGTTCTTCGTCGGGGTGAGCAGCACCGGGATCTACTGCAGGCCGAGCTGCCCGGCGGTGGCGCCCAAACCCAGGCACATGCACTTCTACCCGAGCGCGGCGGCGGCGCAGCAGGCAGGCTTCCGGGCCTGCAAGCGATGCCGGCCGGACGCCAGCCCGGGATCGCCGGAATGGAATGTGCGCGCCGACGTGGTCGCCCGGGCGATGCGGCTGATCGCCGACGGGGTGGTCGACCGGGAGGGTGTACCCGGCCTGGCCGCAAAGCTTGGCTACAGCACCAGGCAGATTCAGCGCCAGCTGCTCGCCGAGCTCGGTGCCGGGCCGCTCGCGCTGGCCCGTGCGCAGCGGGCGCAGACCGCCAGGCTGCTGATCGAGACCACGCCACTGGCCATGGGCGACATCGCATTCGCTGCGGGTTTCGCGAGCATCCGGGCGTTCAACGGCACCGTCCGGGAGATATTCGCGCTCTCCCCCACCGACCTGCGGCAGCGTGCCACCCGTGGCCACCCCGCCGTCCACCGGGGAGAACTGTCGCTGCGGCTGCCGCTGCGGGCCCCGTTCTTCCCGGACAACCTGTTCGGTCATCTGGCCGCGACCGCGGTTCCCGGGGTCGAAGAGTGGCGGGATGGCGCCTTCCGGCGGACGCTGCGGCTGCCGCACGGGCAGGGCGTGGTGGCGCTGCGGCCGATGCCCGATTACGTCGCCTGCCAGCTCGCCCTCACCGACCTGCGGGATCTGGCGACGGCGGTCAGCCGGTGCCGGCGGCTGCTGGACCTGGACGCCGATCCCGTCGCCGCCTGCGACGTGCTGCAGGCCGATCCGGTGCTCGCGCCCCTGGTGGCCAAGGCTCCCGGCCGCCGGGTGCCGAGGACGGTCGATGCCGATGAGTTCGCGCTGCGCGCGGTGCTCGGCCAGCAGGTGTCCACGGCGGCTGCCCGCACGCACGCGGCGCGGCTCGGGGACGCCTGCGGGGAGCCGGTGAGCGACACCGGTGGCGGCCTGTCCCGGCTGTTCCCCGAGCCCGCCGCGCTGGCCGGGCTTGACCCGGGCCTGCTCGCGATGCCGCAGTCCCGCCGCGATACGTTCACCGGGCTGGCCACCGCCCTGGCCAGCGGTGAGATAGATCTGGGCGCGGGCAGCGACTGGCAGCGGGCACGCGGCCAGCTGGCCGCCCTGCCCGGCATCGGGCCGTGGACCGTCGAGACGATCGCCATGCGCGGCCTCGGCGACCCGGACGCCTTCCCCGCGGCCGACCTCGGCGTCCGCCTGGCCGCCCGCGAGCTCGGGCTGCCGGGCACCCCGGCCGCGCTGGTGAAGCACGCCTCGCCCTGGCGGCCCTGGCGCGCCTACGCCGTCCAGTACCTCTGGGCCACCGGCGAGCACGCCATCAACAAGCTGCCGGCCTGACCGTTCCCGCTGCGTATGCGGCCGGGCGCGAGGAATGTCACACCGGCCGTGTAGGAACACCGGCAATGCCACTCAACCCGGATGGGAAACCAATGAAATCGGATAGTACAGATCCGCGGGCGTCGCGCGCGGTGATCGACAGCCCGCTGGGGCCGCTCACGCTGCTAGCCGCAGGTGGTGCGCTGACCGGGCTGTACATGAACGGGCGGGAGCCGGGTCAGGCAGGCACCGCACGGGAGGTGAGCGACGCCCAGGACGCGCCGGTGCTCGCCGAGGCCGGGCGGCAGCTGGAGGAGTACTTCGCGGGCCGGCGCCAGTCCTTCGACCTGCCGCTGGCCCTCGAAGGCACCGCGTTCCAGCGGCGCGTCTGGGACGCCCTGCTCGGTATCGGCTACGGCAAGACGGTCACCTACGGCCAGCTCGCCGACCAGCTCGGCCAGCCCACGGCGGCGCGGGCGGTCGGCCTGGCCAACGGCCGCAACCCGGTGAGCATCATCGTGCCATGCCACCGGGTAATCGGCTCGGACGGCAGCCTCACCGGCTACGGCGGCGGCATCCCCAGCAAGCAGCGCCTGCTGGACCTGGAACGGGGGGTACGCACCATCGTGTGACCCGTAACCCGGTGCGGCCGCGGAACGCAGGTGAAGGGAGCCCGCTGGACCTTGAACGGGGAGTACGCACCATCACGTGACTCTTCACCTGGCGTGGCTCGGGAGGTCGGTGAGGGGATCAGTCCTTGCGGCCGGTCAGGGCCAGGCTCAGGCCGATGCCGATCATGACGAGGCCGCCGGTGCCGCCGACCAGCTCCAGGCGGCGGGGTGAGCGGGTGAGCCAGCCGCGGAAGGACCCGGCAGCCACCGCCCAGCCGCTGTCGGACAGCACCGCGATCGAGATGAAAACGACGCCGAGCAGCAGCATCTGCGCCGGGATGTGACCGGCCGACCGGTTCACGAACTGCGGGAGCACGGCCGCGAAGAACACGATCGCCTTGGGGTTGCTGGCGCCCACGGCGATCGCGTCCCGCAGGATCCTGGCCAGGCCCTTGCGGTCCGCCTGGGCCTCGATCGCATCCTGCAGCGAGCGGCGGTGCCGGATCGCCTGCACACCCAGGTAGACCAGGTAGGCGGCACCGGCCAGCTTGATCGCGGTGAAGACCGCCACCGAGCGCTCGACCAGCGTCCCGATACCGAAGGCCACCGCGAGCACCTGCAGGTAGACGCCGATCTGGCCGCCCACGGCGGTACCGACCCCGGCCGCGCGGCCGAGCATGAGGGAGCGGCTGATCACGAAGAGCACATTCGGCCCCGGCACGACGATCAGCGCGAACGAGATGAGCGCAAAGGCGAGCAGATGACCCGTGGACGGCATGTCCGCAGCGTAACCGCGCAGGTATGTCGACCGCCCACGATTATCCGCCTCCCGGCGGCGGGCGGGCTGACTGGCGGCCGGAGCGGGGAGCCCGTAGCGTCGCGGAGGTGAGCGAGAGCCCGATGAACGGTGCGCAGTCCCTGATCCGCACGCTGGCCGGAGCTGGCGTGGAGGTGTGCTTCGCCAACCCTGGCACGTCGGAGATGCACTTTGTCGCGGCCCTGGACGCGGTGCCGCAGATGCGCGGCGTGCTGGGCCTGTTCGAGGGGGTGGCGACCGGAGCAGCCGACGGGTACGCCCGCATCGCGGGCAAGCCCGCCGTGGTCCTGCTGCACCTCGGGCCCGGCCTCGGCAACGGGCTGGCGAACCTGCACAACGCCCGCCGGGCCGGCACGCCGGTCGTGACCGTGGTCGGCGACCACGCGAGCTACCACAAGCGGTACGACGCACCGCTGGAGTCCGACATCGAGGCGGTGGCCCAGTCCCAGTGCGGCTGGGTGCGCCGCTGCGCCAGCAGTGCCGGGCTCGGTGCCGACGCCGCGGCCGCCGTGACCGCGGCCATGCAGCCACCGGGCCAGATCGCCACGCTGATCCTGCCCGCCGACGTGTCCTGGGGGGACGGCGGCGTGGTGGCCGGCCCGCTCACGGGCGCCGCCGCGGATATGCCTGCCGAGGCGGCCATCGCCGAAGCCGCCGAGGTGCTGCGCGGCGGCGAACCGGCGGCGTTGCTGATCGGCGGCGCCGCTTGCCGCGAGCGCGGGCTGCTCGCGGCCAGCCGGATCGCGAACGCCACCGGGGCCAGGCCGCTGATCGAGACGTTCCCGGCTCGGCTGGAGCGGGGCGCCGGCCTGCCCGCCATCGACCGGCTCGCCTACCTGGCCGAGCAGGCCACCGCGCAGCTCACCGGCATCAAGCACCTGATACTCGCGGGCGCGCGGTCCCCGGTCTCGTTCTTCGCCTACCCCGGGCTGCCCAGCGACCTGGTCCCGGACGGCGGCCAGGTGCACACGCTGGCCGGCCAGCGGCAGGACGCGGTGGCCGCGCTGGAAGAGCTGGCCGCCAGAGTCGCCGACGGTACCGGCCCGACGCTGGCCGGGGCGGCCCGTCCCACCCTGCCCAGCGGCCCGCTGACGGCGGTGAACTGGGCCGAGGTGGTCGCCGCGCTGCTGCCGGAGAACGCGATCGTCTCCGACGAGGCGAACACGTCGGGCCTGCTGCTCCCGGCCGTCACCGCCGGTGCGCCCCGGCACGACCTGCTCACGCTGACCGGCGGGGCGATCGGCCAGGGCATGCCGGTGGCCACCGGCGCGGCGATCGCCGCCCCTGGCCGCCCCGTGCTCAGCCTGCAGGCCGACGGCAGCGCCATGTACACGGTCTCCGCGCTGTGGACGCAGGCCAGGGAGAACCTCGACGTCACCACCGTCGTGCTGAACAACAGCGCCTATGCCATCCTCCGGCTGGAGATGCGGCGGGTCGGCGCCGACCTGAGCGGCCCGGCGGCGAAATCGCTGCTCGACCTGTCGTCCCCGGATCTGGACTTCACCAGGATCGCCCAGGGCATGGGCGTACCCGCCACCCAGGCCCGGACCTGCGAAGACCTGGCCAGCCAGCTCCAAGCCGCCCTGGCCGAGCCGGGCCCGCACCTCATCGACGCGATCGTGCCGCCCCTGCTGTAGTCCCACCAGGTCTCAGCGGCGGGTCGCGCAGTCCAGGCAGAGCGGGGTGGCCGGGCGGGCGGCCAGGCGGGCCGGGGCGATGGGCTGGCCGCAGGTTTCGCAGGTGCCGTAGCCGCCGTCGTCGAGCTTGCGCAGGGCCGCGCGGATCTGGGCCAGGTGCTCCCGGGCCTGGCTGAGCAGGGCGGCGACGTGCTGGCGTTCGTAGGCGAGGGTGGCGCCGTCCGGGTCGTGCTCGTCGTCGGTGCCGGCCTGGCCGGAGGATTCGACGATGCCGGTCAGCTCGCGCTCCAGGGCGGCCAGGATCCGCAGCGCGTCGGCCTGCCCGGCGATGAGCAGCTCACGAGCGGATTCCTGCGTGGTCATGGGTCCAGGGTGCCAGCATCGCTCACACTTGGGTAACCGTTTCCGGCACGGTACGGTAACGCCGGAAGATACTTCCTTCCCCGGCCGATTTCCGGCCAGTAGGGTTCGTGCTGACAGTGTCAGCCGGGGTGAAAGCCCGGATACCAGGAAGAGGGGGCACTGTGCATCCGGCACTGACGGCAGCGGGCAGACCTGGGCAGGTGGCGACGTGACACGCGGCAGGAACGGGCTGCCGCCCGCGATCGAGCTGCACGGCATCCACAAGCGGTTCGGCAACGTGCATGCGGTGCGCGGCATCGATCTGCAGGTCGCCTCGGGAGAGATCGTCGCGTTCCTCGGCCCGAACGGTGCGGGCAAGACCTCGACGATCGACGTGATCCTCGGCCTGTCCCGGCCGAACGAGGGCTCGGTGTCGGTCTACGGCATGGAACCGCGCCAGGCCATCAGCCGGGGCCTGATCTCCGCGGTGATGCAGACCGGCGGCCTGCTCAAGGACCTCACCATCGGTGAGACCCTGCAGTACACCGCCAGCCTGTTCACCAGCACCCAGCCGGTGGCCGAGGTGATGAAGCGGGCCGGCATCACCGGGATAGCCGACCGCAGGGTCGGCAAGTGCTCGGGCGGCGAGCAGCAGCGGCTGCGGTTTGCCATGGCGCTGCTGCCCGATCCGGAGCTGCTGATCCTGGACGAGCCGACGACCGGCATGGACGTCGAGGGGCGGCGCGGCTTCTGGGCCTCGATCAGGCAGGACGCCGAACTGGGCCGCACCGTGCTGTTCGCCACGCATTACCTGGAGGAGGCCGACGCCTACGCCGACCGCGTCATCTTGATCCGGCGCGGCGAGATCGTGGCCGACGGCACCTCGGCCCAGATCAAGGCCATGGCCGCCGGGCGGACGGTGCGGGCCACGCTGCCCGGCGCCGACGAGGCCAAGCTGCACGACGTTCCCGGGGTGGACCGGGTCGAGGTGCGCGGGGACACCGTGCTCCTCCACGCCAGCGACAGCGATGCGGTGGCCAGGTACCTGCTGACCAGCACACCAGCCAAGGACCTCGAGATCACGACCCAGGCGCTCGAGGACGCCTTCATCGCGCTGACCAGTGACGAATCCGACAGTGCCCATTCCGGCGGCGCCACGGCAGGAGCAGTGCAATGACCACCCGGTCCCTGACCGCCACCGAGCTGGGCAGCCGGCGGCCACCGGCGCTCGGCGGGCTCAACCTCACCGCGCTGAGCATCGAGATCCGCAGGCTGCTGCGCAACAAGCGAACGCTCATCTTCACGATGCTCGCGCCCAGCATCTTCTTCCTGGCGTTCGGGCTGAACAAGGCCTATGCCAACGAGTCCAACGGGACGGGCACCTACGGCAACGTCTCGGCGTTCGTCCTGATCAGCATGGCGCTGTACGGGGCGACGCTGGCCACGACCAGCGGCGGCGCGATGGTGTCCATCGAGCGGGCGGCGGGCTGGAGCCGGCAGCTCCGGCTGACCCCGCTGGCCCCGCCGGCCTACATCGGCCTCAAGATGCTGACCTCGCTGGTGCTCGGCCTCGCCTCGGTGGCGGCGGTGTTCATCGTCGGCGGAGCGACCGGCAAGCCGTCGATGCCGGTCTGGCTGTGGATCGTCAGCGCGCTGTGCGTCTGGGTCGGCTCGCTGGTGTTCGCGGCGTTCGGGCTGTTCCTCGGCTACCTGCTGCCCACCGAGAACGTCATGCAGTTCCTCGGGATCATCATGATGCTGCTGTCCTTCGGCGGCGGCCTGTTCATCCCGCTGAGCCAGTACCCGCACGCGCTTCAGGACCTCGCCGAGTACACCCCGCTGTACGGCCTGAACCAGCTCGTGCACGCGCCGCTGCTGAACGGCAGCGTGGATATCGCCTGGGTCGGCAACGCCGTCGCCTGGCTGGTCATCTTCGCGGCCGGCGCGACCTGGCGCTTCCGCAAGGACACCGCCCGGGTCTAAATTCGGTTGCCCGCGTTAACGGGGGTCTGCTGTACTCGCGGTGACGGCAGATCAACCTCAAGGAGCACGACATGCGCGCAGCGTGCAGGTCCATCCAGAAGGCAATGGCCACCTGCGCAGAGGGCATGACACGTCGTGAGCACGCTGAACTTGGGGATTCTGGCGCATGTAGACGCCGGTAAGACCAGCCTGACCGAGCGGCTGCTGTTCGCCGCCGGGATCATCGACGAGATCGGCAGCGTCGATGACGGAAACACCCAGACCGACTCGCTGGCACTCGAACGCCAGCGAGGTATCACGATCAAGTCCGCCGTGGTCTCGTTCGCCATCGGCGACGTCACGGTCAACCTGATCGACACCCCCGGCCACCCGGATTTCATCGCCGAGGTGGAGCGGGTGCTGAGCGTGCTCGACGGCGCCATCCTGGTGATCTCCGCCGTCGAGGGTGTGCAGGCGCAGACCAGGGTGCTGATGCGGGCATTGCAGCGGCTGCGCATCCCCACCCTCGTCTTCGTGAACAAGATCGACCGGAACGGCGCGCACTACGACGGCACGCTCGGCGCCATCGCCAGCAAGCTCACCCCGGCGATCGTCCCGATGGGAACGGCGGCGCACATCGGCACCAAGGATGCCGCGTTCCTGCCCTGCGGCAACGAGGACGCCGCGTTCGCCGCCCGGGCGGCCGACGTGCTGGCCGAGCACGACGACGCGTTCCTGGCCGCCTACCTCGATGACGAGCAGGCGTTCCCGCCGTCCCGGCTGCGCGCCGAACTGGCGGCGCAGGCCCGGTGTGCCCTGGTGCACCCGGTGTACTTCGGGTCCGCGATCACCGGGGCCGGGGTGGACGCCCTGACGGCCGGCATCCGCGAACTGCTCCCGCGCGCTGCCAGCGACACCGGCGGCCCGGTGCGCGGCACGGTGTTCAAGGTCGAGCGCGGCCCGGCCGGGGAGAAGATCGCCTACGTGCGGCTGTTCTCCGGCACGGTGCACACCAGGGAGCGGCTCCACTTCGGCCAGGGCGGCGAAGGCAAGGTCACCGCGATCAGCGTCTTCGACCGGGGCGCGGCCGTCTCCCGCGACCGGGTGAGCGCCGGCCAGATCGGCAAGCTCTGGGGGCTCGGCGACGTCCGGATCGGCGACACGCTCGGCCAGCAGGACCACAGCAACGGCAACGGCCACCACTTCGCCCCGCCCACCCTGGAGACCGTGGTCGTGCCCTCCCGCCGCGCCGACTCCGGCCTGCTGCACGTCGCGCTCACCCAGCTTGCCGAGCAGGACCCGCTGATCAACCTGCGGCAGGACGGCATCCGCCAGGAGCTGCTGGTCTCCCTGTACGGCGAGGTGCAGAAGGAGGTCGTGCAGGCGACGCTGGCCGATGACTATGGCATCGACGCCGGCTTCCGTGGCACGACGACGATCTGCATCGAGCGGCCCACCGGATCCGGCGCCGCAGCCGAGCTGATCGCCACACCACCCAACCCGTTCCTGGCCACGGTCGGCCTGCGCGTCGACCCGGCCGCCCCCGGCTCCGGGGTGAGCTACCGGGTCGCGGGTGACCGGCTGGGCACCATGCCGGTCGCGTTCTTCAAGGCAGTCGAGGAGACCGTGCACGAGACGCTGCGGCAGGGTATCCACGGCTGGCAGGTCACCGGCGTCATGGTCACGCTGACGCACACCGGCTACTACCCACGGCAGAGCCACGCCCATGCACACTTCGACAAGAGCATGTCGAGCACGGCCGGCGACTTCCGCAGCCTGACCCCGCTGGTGCTGATGACCGCGCTGGCCCAGGCCGGCACCGAGGTTTGCGAGCCGGTGCACAGGTTCCGCCTGGAGATCCCGGCAGACGTCTTCGGCCCGGTCCTCCCGGTGCTGACCGGCCTGCGCGCCGTCCCTGCGGCGCCGGTGATGCGAGGGGCGACATGCCTGCTGGAGGGCGAGATCCCGGCAGGCAACGTCCGCGAACTCGAACTGCAGCTACCAGCCCTGGCCCGGGGCGAGGGCGTACTGGACTGCACCTTCGACCACTACCAGCCGGTGCGCGGCCCGGCGCCGGAGCGTTCACGCTCGGACCACAACCCGCTGAACCGGAAGGAGTACCTGCTCAGCCTCACCCGGCGGACGGTGGCCCGCT
>DASXMU010000142.1:0-3285 GCA_036495485.1 Streptosporangiaceae bacterium | reverse complement strand
GTAGTTGGCGAGCTGTACGTGGCGGGGATTGGCTTGGCGCGGGGGTATTTGGGCCGGGAGGGGCTGACCGCTGAGCGGTTCGTGGCGTGCCCGTTCGGCGGGGCCAGGGAGCGGATGTACCGGACTGGGGATCTGGCTCGGTGGCTGCCTGATGGCCGGTTGGTGTTCGCTGGCCGGGCCGATGATCAGGTGAAGGTGCGGGGGTTCCGGGTGGAGCCGGGTGAGGTGGAGGTGGTGCTGGCTGGTCATCCCGGTGTCCGGCAGTGTGCCGTCATAGTGCGCGAAGATCAGCCGGGTGAGCGGCGCCTGGTCGCCTATGCGGTCGGTGGCGCCGGGTTGCGGGAGTGGCTGGCCGAGCGGTTGCCGGAGTTCATTGTGCCTTCGGCGGTGGTCGCCCTGGAGGCGCTGCCGCTGACTCCCCACGGCAAGCTGGACAAGGCCGCCCTGCCCGCGCCCGAAGCACTCCCGCTGGCTGGATCCCGGGCCGCACGGGATCCCGTGGAAGCCGCCCTGTGCTCGATGTTTGCTGACCTGCTCGGGGTTGCCCAGGTGGGGGCCGAGGATGGGTTCTTCGAGCTGGGTGGTGATTCGCTGCTGGCCACGCGTTTGGTGGCCCGGGTGCGGTCGGTGCTGGGTGCGGAGGTCCGGGTGCAGGCGTTCTTCGAGGCGCCTACCCCGGCCGGGGTGGCGCGCCTGGTCGCCGAGGCCACCGGCCGGGTACGGCCTCCGGTCACGGCGACGGCCAGCCGGGACAAGCCGCTGCCCCTGTCGTTCGCCCAGCAGCGCCTGTGGTTCCTGAACCGGCTGCAGGGAGGACGTGGCGGCCTCTACAGCATCCCGGTCGGCCTGCGCCTGCGCGGCCCGCTCGACCGCGCCGCGCTGACGGCGGCCCTGGCCGACGTGGCCGCCAGGCACGAGTCGCTGCGCACGGTGTTCCCGGAGGTGGACGGGGTTCCCCGCCAGCGGGTGCTGTCGGCGGCCCCAGCACTGGAGGAGGCCGAGGTAACCGGGGCCGGCCTGGGCGGGGCCATGGCCGAGGCGGCAGCGCGCGGCTTTGACCTGGCGCACGAGCTGCCCTGGCGGGCGCACCTGTTCGCCCTGACCGACCTGGAGCACGTGCTGCTCCTGGTCCTGCACCACGTGGCCTGCGACGGCTGGTCGACGGGCCCGCTGAGCCGGGACCTGGCGGTGGCCTATGCGGCCCGCCGGGCCGGGCAGCCGCCGTCCTGGCCGCCGCTGCCGGTGCAGTACGCGGACTACGCGATCTGGCAGCGCGACCTGCTGGCCGGCCAGACCGGCGACGAGCAGCTCGGCTACTGGCTGACGGCCCTGGCCGGGCTGCCCGCACGCGTTGAGCTGCCGGTCAGCAAGGCCCGCCCCGCCGTCCCGTCGCACCAGGCGGGCACGGTGCCGGTGCAGATCGCCGCCGAGGCGCACGCGGGCCTGGTCCAGGTGGCGCGGGCGGCCGGGGCCAGCGTGTTCATGGTGATCCAGGCGGGCCTCGCCGTGCTGCTGTCGCGGCTGGGGGCGGGCACCGACATCCCGGTTGGCGTGCCGGTGGCCGGCCGGGTGGACGCGGCCCTGGACGAGCTGGTCGGGATGTTCGTCAACACGCTCGTGCTGCGCGCCGACACCTCGGGGAACCCGTCGTTCGCCGATCTTTTGGCCCGGATCAGGACGGTGGACCTGGCCGCGTTCGAGCACCAGGATCTCCCGTTCGAGCGGCTGGTGGAGGAGCTGAACCCGGTCCGCTCGCTGGGCTGGCACCCGCTGGTCCAGGTGATGCTCGGCTTCCTGGAAGACCGGGGCGGCCGCTTCGACCTGGCCGGGCTCGACGTCAGCCCGGAGTTGTCCGGCGTGCAGACGCTGCTCCCGGTCGACATGTCGTTCATCGTGACCGAACGGCGCTCCACCGGCGGCCACCCGGCCGGGATGGACGGCACGCTGGCCTACCAGACCGACGTGTTCACCCGTTCCGACGCCGGGCACCTGGCCACGCGGTTCGTCCGGGTGCTGGAGCAGGTGGCGGCGGATCCGTCCCGCCGGATAGGCGACATCGAACTGCTGGCCGAGGCCGAGCGCCGCCAGCTCTTGGCTGACCGGAACGACACCTCGGCTCCGCCCCCGGCCGGGCTGCTGCCGGGTCTGTTCGGGGCGCAGGCCGCCGGTACGCCTGGTGCGGTGGCGGTCGTGTCGGGGGCGGACCGGCTCACCTATGCCGAGCTGGATGCCGCCGCGAACCGGCTGGCCCGGTTGCTGGTGGCCCGTGGTGCGGGCCCGGAGCGGACGGTGGCCCTGGTCCTGGACCGCTCCACCCAGCTCATCATCGCTGTGCTGGCGGTGTTCAAGACGGGGGCGGCATACCTGCCGGTGGATCCCGCGTACCCGGCGGCGCGGGCTGGATTCATGCTGGCCGACGCTGCGCCAGTGTGCGTGGTGACCACATCTGGATCGCGCCCTGAGGCGGCCGGGCCCCCGCTGGTGGTGCTGGACGACCCGGCGACGGCAGCCGAGCTGGCCGCCTGCGACGACAGGACCCTGACCAAGGGCGCCCCGCTCCTCCCCGGTCATCCCGCGTACGTGATGTATACCTCGGGGTCGACGGGGGCGCCGAAGGGTGTGGTGGTGTCGCAGGCTGGTGTGGCGGCGCTGGTGGTGGATCGCTGCTGGGGTTCCAGTGGCCGGGGCCGGGTGCTGTTTCACGCGCCGTTCGTGTTCGATGCGTCGGTGTTCGAGCTGCTGGTCCCGCTGGCCAGCGGTGGGACGGTGGTCGTCGCACCGCCGGGGCCGCTGGACGCCAGCGGACTGCGCGAGCTGGTAACCGCCAGCGACCTGACCGCCGTCCACGTCACGGCAGGTCTGTTCGGCGTCCTGGCCACGCAGTCTCCCAAGGCCTTCGCCGGCCTGGCGGAGGTGCTGACGGGTGGGGATGTGGTGGCACCGGATGCGGTGGCGGCGGTGCTGGCGGCCTGCCCGGGGATGGTGGTGCGGCACCTGTATGGCCCGACCGAGGTGACGCTGTGCGCAGCGGTCTTGCCGGTGGCCGGGTCCTGGCCACCTGGTGAGGTGCTGCCGATCGGCACTCCGGTGGATAACACGCGGGTGTTTGTCTTGGATGCGTGGCTGCGGCCGGTGCCTGCTGGGGTAGTTGGCGAGCTGTACGTGGCGGGGATTGGCTTGGCGCGGGGGTATTTGGGCCGGGAGGGGCTGACCGCTGAGCGGTTCGTGGCGTGCCCGTTCGGCGGGGCCAGGGAGCGGATGTACCGGACTGGGGATCTGGCTCGG
>DASXMU010000141.1:0-12759 GCA_036495485.1 Streptosporangiaceae bacterium | reverse complement strand
GACGCTGGTGGACGATGCGTCGCGGACCGCGACGGTCGTGGAGATCCGGGCGCACGACGAGCCTGGGCTGCTGTGGCGGATGGGGCGCGCGCTCGGTGAGTGCGGCCTGGACGTGCGGGCCGCCCGGGTGGAAACTCTGGGCGCGGAGGCCGTGGACGTGTTTTACGTGGTAGACGGCTGCGGCAGGCCGGTGAAGGACCTGCACCTGCGGGGCCAGGTCGCCGCGCGGGTCCTGGAGGCGCTTACGGGCTGAGGCGCTTACGGGCTGAGGCGCTGACCGGCTGGGGCCTTCCGGTGGCCCGGACCGGCCTTTCCTGCGGCCTGGACCGGATAGCCTGGCAACGTGTTCGAGACTCTCTCCGATCGGCTGACTCAGGCCTTCTCCGCGCTGCGCAGCAGGGGCCGGCTATCCGATGCTGACATCGACGCGACGGCTCGCGAGATCCGCATCGCCCTGCTCGAGGCCGATGTTGCCCTGCCGGTGGTCAGGGAGTTCATCTCCAAGGTGCGCGAGCGAGCGCGCGGCGAGGAGGTGTCCGGCGCGCTCAACCCCGCGCAGCAGGTCATCAAGATCGTGCACGACGAGCTGGTCACGATCCTGGGCGGCGAGGAGCGCCGGATCAGGTTCGCCAAGACGCCGCCGACCGTCATCTTGCTGGCGGGCCTGCAGGGTTCGGGTAAGACGACGCTGGCCGGAAAGCTGGCCCGCTGGCTGCGCGAGCAGGGAAACACGCCGCTGCTCGTCGCCGCCGACCTGCAGCGGCCGAACGCGGTGCAGCAGCTCCAGGTGATCGGCGAGCGGGCCGGTGTTGCGGTGTTCGCGCCCGAGCCGGGGAACGGGGTCGGTGACCCGATCGCGGTCGCCCGGCAGTCCATCGACGAGGCGAGGCACCGCCAGCACAACGTGGTCATCGTCGACACGGCGGGCCGCCTCGGCGTCGACGAGCAGCTGATGCGGCAGGCCGCCGCGATCAGGGACGCGGTCGACCCGGACGAGATCCTGTTCGTGGTGGACGCCATGATCGGCCAGGATGCGGTGGTCACCGCCCAGGCCTTCCTCGACGGCGTCGGCTACGACGGCGTGGTGCTCACCAAGCTGGACGGCGACGCGCGTGGTGGTGCCGCGCTGTCGATCGCGCAGCTCACCGGGCGCCCGGTGATGTTCGCCTCCGCCGGGGAGAAGCTCGGGGACTTCGACGTATTCCACCCAGACCGGATGGCGTCCCGGATCCTCGACATGGGCGACATGCTCACCCTGATCGAGCAGGCCGAGCGCGCCTTCGACCAGGACCAGGCCGCGCAGATGGCCGGCAAGCTGGTCGCCGGGGACGGGTTCACCCTGGAGGACTTCATCGAGCAGCTCCAGATGGTCCGCAAGCTGGGGCCGATCGGCAACCTGCTCGGCATGCTGCCCGGCGCGGCGCAGAACCGCGACGTCCTCAGCCAGGTCTCGGACAAGGACCTGGACCGGGCCGAGGCCATCGTGAACTCGATGACCCCGGTCGAGCGGCGCGAACCCAAGATCATCAATGGCTCCCGGCGGGCGCGGATCGCGGCCGGCTCGGGCGTCACCGTGGGCGAGGTCAACTCGCTGGTGACGCGGTTCTTCGAGGGCCAGAAGATGATGCGCCAGATGCTCGGCGGTGGGATTCCGGGGATGCCGGCGATCCCGGGGATGCGGCGCGCCACGTCCAAGTCGGCCAAGGGCAAAAAGAGCAACAAGAAGAAGCCCAAGGGCGGACGGCCCGGCGGCAGCCCGAAGCGCCCGGCTGGTGGTGCTGGTTCAGGCGCTGGCGCGCCGGGAGCCGGGCCGGGCGCGGGTGCTGATGCTGGTGCGCCGGGGGCGTTGCGTGGGCTGGCTGGTGAGCTGCCGCCCGGGCTGGGTGGCAATGGGGGGCCGTCGGCGGACGATCTGCTGCGTGAGCTGAAGCTGCCCTCGGGTGGTGACTCTGGCGCTACGCGTCGCACGCAGCCCGGCGGCGTACCCGCGGCCTTCCGGCGCCGTCAGTCCAAGCGTGGCGACTCCAAGCGCTGAGTTTCCTGGCTGCCGCGCTGAGAAGTCTTCGTGATCATGGGTTGATTCGTGTTGGGAGCTGCGGTCTGGCACAATGTGGAGGCGACTGCTCGCCTTCGCGAGACCCTCTCTGACTCGCTAGGCCTGTCCAGCGCGGCCACACCGGGACCAACCCACCCGGCCTGACGGCTGCCGCCCGCATCGACCCGACGTTATCTGGGAGAAGACCAGCACCCGTGGCTGTCAAGATCAAGCTAAAGCGCATGGGCAAGATCCGTGCGCCGTACTACCGCATCGTCGTCGCCGACTCCCGCACCAAGCGGGATGGCCGGGCGATCGAGGAGATCGGGAAGTACCACCCGAAGGCTGAGCCGTCGTTCATTCACGTTGAGTCCGAGCGGGCTCAGTACTGGCTCTCGGTAGGTGCGCAGCCCACCGAGCCGGTGCGCCGCATCCTCGAGATCACCGGCGACTGGCAGCGGTTCCGCGGCGAGCCCGGCGCGGAGGGAACGCTGCGCACGGCCCCGCCCAAGCAGACCAGGAGCGAGCGCTTCGCCGAGGTGGTCGGCGCCCGCCCGGCCGGCGGCGAGACCACGCCCAAGGGCGGCGGCAAGGCCAAGAAGGAGAAGGCCGACGCCGACTCGGCCGCCAAGGGTGACAAGGCCGACAAGGGCGGTGACAAGGCCGGCAAGGGCAGGGGTGGCGGCAGGCAGAAGTCCGCCGCCAAGGCTGAGGCGGCTGCTCCGGCTAAGGAGGCCAAGTCGGCCAAGTCGGCCGAGGCTGCTGCTCCGGCTGAGGCTGCTCCGGCTGAGGCTGCCAAGCCGGCCGAGGCTGCTGCTCCGGCTGAGGCTGCCCCGGCCGAGGAGGCCAAGCCGGCTGAGGCGACCGCTCCGGCTGAGGCTGCTGCTCCGGCTGAGGAGGCCAAGCCGGCCAAGCCAGCTGCTCCGGCTGAGGCTGCTCCGGCTGAGGCTGCCGCCGAGTCCGGGAGCGGGGACTGAGGTGCTTGAGGAAGCCCTCGAGCACCTCGTCAGGGGAATCGTCGAACACCCGGACGACGTCCAGGTAGCCAGCCGTGGGCTGCGTCGCGGCCGGGTGCTCGAGGTCCGGGTGCATCCCGAGGACCTGGGCAAGGTCATCGGCCGTGGCGGCAGGACGGCGCGGGCGCTGCGGACGGTCGTTGGCTCGCTGGCCGGCCGTCAGTACGTGCGCGTCGACCTGGTAGACGCCAGCGAGGTCCGCTAGGCAGCCGAGGCGGTCAACCCTGCTCGCTGGCCTTCAGCCAGCTTCGCCGGGGGCCCGCAGTATTTGCCCGGAGGGACACCCCCGGACCCCCGGTGCGGGCTTCGCCCGCGGATCCGCGGCTTCTTGGTGATCTGCATCGTTTGCCCGGCAGTAGCTTTGAACAAGACATAAGGGGCCACGAATGCAGATCGTTGTCGGCCGGATCAGGCGGCCGCATGGGATCCGTGGTGAGGTGTCCGTCGAGGTCCGTACGGATGAACCCGACCGCAGGTTCACTGTGGGGGAGGCGTTGTCGACCGATCCGGCCGAGCGCGGCCCGCTCATCCTGCAGGCGTCCCGCTGGC
Organism: Streptosporangiaceae bacterium; assembly: GCA_036495485.1. Taxonomy (GTDB): domain Bacteria; phylum Actinomycetota; class Actinomycetes; order Streptosporangiales; family Streptosporangiaceae; genus PALSA-505. The sequence continues at coordinate 9,159 of DASXMU010000141.1, read as the reverse complement.
ATTCCGGCAGCCTGCTGCTGACCTTCGCGGAGGTCCAGGACCGGACCGCTGCCGAGCAGCTTCGCGGCACCTGGCTAGTGGTGGATTCGGACGACCTCGACCCGACCGGTGACCCCGATGAGTTCTACGATCATGAACTCATCGGGCTCACCGCGGTCACCACGGGCGGCGAGGTGGTCGGCCCGGTGACCGACGTGCGCCACCACGGGCAGGATCTGCTGGTCATCAAGTCCGCGGCCGATGACGAGCTGCTCGTTCCGTTCGTCGCCGCGATCGTGCCCGAGGTCGACGTGGCGGGTGGCCGTCTGGTGATCGACCCACCCCCGGGACTGCTGGAGCCCTGACCGGCCATGCGCATCGACATCATCACGATCTTCCCTGGCTACTTCGCGCCGCTCGGCATGTCGCTCATCGGCAAGGCGGCCGGACGCGGTGACATCGAGTTCGCCGTTCACGACCTCAGGTCGTGGGCACGTGATGTTCATCACACCGTGGACGACACCCCCTACGGCGGCGGCCCGGGGATGGTGATGAAGCCCGGACCCTGGGGTGAAGCGCTCGACGCCGTGCTGCCGCCTCTGGCCGGTCCGTCGTCGCTGCCACCCGCGCCCGGTCCGTCGTCGCTGCTACCCAAGGCTGGCCCGTCGTCAGGGGCTGGCGGCGAGCAGCCGGTCAGGCTTGTGGTGCCCTCACCTAGCGGCAAGATGTTCACCCAGGATGTGGCGGTCGCCTACGCCCAGGTTGATCATCTCGTCTTCGCCTGTGGGCGGTACGAGGGTATCGACGCCCGGGTGGTCGAGGAGGCACGGGCCCGGGTGCCGGTCGACGAGGTGAGCATCGGCGACTACGTGCTGGCTGGCGGGGAGCCCGCGGTTCTCGTCATGATCGAATCGATCTGCCGGCTGCTGCCCGGCGTGCTCGGCAACGCCGACTCAGTGGTGGACGACTCGTTCGGCGCGGGTGGCGGCGAGATGGCCGGGCTGCTCGAGGGTCCTCTCTACACCAGGCCCCGGGTCTGGCGTGGCCGTGAGGTCCCGCCCGTGCTGCTGTCCGGCGATCACGCGGCCATCGCCCGGTGGCGGCGGGACACCGCGCTGCGCCGTACGGTGGTGAACCGGCCGGATCTGGCGGCTAAGCTGAACCCCCTGGACTCACGGGACAGGCAGGTCCTGGCCGAGGCGGGCGTTGGGATTTCTGAGGCTGGTGCGCCGGTTTCTGAGGCTGGCTTTCCGGTTGACGCCGAGGATATGGCACACTGAAACGCGGCCCCCTGCTGTCCTGTCACGCTGGGGCGCATGCTGGGGAACCGGTCCCCGGCCCCGATACGCCACGTCGCACGCGTTATCGCGCGCACGCACAACTATCAGCGAGGAACTACTGTCATGGACACCGCGATCGCCGACCTTGAGCTGGCTCAGGTCCGCACGGACATCCCGGCCTTCCGCCCGGGTGACACGCTGAAGGTGCACGTGCGCGTCAAGGAAGGCAGCCGGTCGCGGATCCAGGTCTTCCAGGGCGTGGTCATCCGCCGCTCCGGCGGCAGCGTGCGCGAGACCTTCACCGTTCGCAAGATCAGCTACGGCGTCGGCGTGGAGCGGACCTTCCCCGTGCACAGCCCGTCGATCGACAAGATCGAGGTCGTCACGCACGGCCGGGTCCGCCGGGCCAAGCTGTACTACCTCCGCGACCTGCGCGGCAAGGCGGCCCGGATCCGCGAGCGCCGCATTCACACCAGCTAGGACCCATCGAGTTGCGCCGCTCCTCCGGGTTCGCTCGGAGGCGCTGGCGCTCCTTGGTCCGGCCTGCATCCTGGCCTGACTTCCGAGTCCACGTACGCCCTGCCGGCTGCGGCCCGCAGCCAGCCGGGCATTCGTGCGCGCGGAGTTCAAAGGAGTGCGCTGATTGGTCGGTAGGCTTGAGCGGACTGCCGTCGAGCGAAGGGCCTGCTGCGTCGCAACTACGTGGGCACGTACATCCGGACGTACGTGCGGGTGGCATAGGGAGTGAGAATGCCGTGTGGGTGGATGATCAGCGCGACGATCAGAGCCGGTGGCAATTTGTCCTTCGGTCGACGCTAGGCTCACATCGGTGATGGACGACTCGGTAATGGATGACGAGCACAGCGCGGCCGGGCCCACCCCTTCAGGCGCGCATATGTCCGGCTCCGGTGATGGACAGCGGCCTTCGGTTGACCCCACGCGCTCGCAGGCTGGTCCGGACATGCCGGGAGCACCAGGCGATGGCCGCATCCCTGCCGGGAGCCAGGAGCCGCCACTGACCGATGGAGCCGGTGGTGAGGCGCCGCGGCCTGACACCCAGACGGAGGCCGCAGGGGAGGGACCGGAGGGGGGGAAGCCGCGCAGGCGGCGGCCCAAGCCCAAGAAGCGCGGATCATTCCTGCGTGAGCTGCCCATCCTTGTCGTGATCGCGCTGGCTCTCGCGCTGATCATCAAGACCTACGGATTCCAGGCCTATTACATACCGACCGGCTCCATGCAGAACACCTTGGGGATCGGCGACAAGGTCCTGGTGAACAAGATCGTCTATCACCTGCGCTCCATTCACCGCGGCGACGTTATCGTCTTCAACGGCCAGGGCTCGTGGAACCCGGGCCCCGGACCCAAGACGCCCAATCCATTTGACCGCCTCTACCACGCGATCATCGGGCTGTTCGGTGCACCGCCGGGCCAGACGGACTACATCAAACGGGTCATCGGCCTTCCCGGCGACAACGTGCAGTGCTGCAATGCACAGGGGCTGCTGAGGGTCAACGGCGTTCCGCTGCACGAGACGTCCTATCTGTTCCCGGGCAACTCCCCGTCGACGATCCCCTTCAACATCATCGTCCCGGCCGGCGGGCTCTGGGTGATGGGTGACCACCGGGGCGTCTCCTACGACTCACGGGGGCACCAGGGTTTCCCCGGTGGTGGCTCCATCCCGGAGAAGCAGGTGGTGGGCCGCGCTTTCTGGATCGTCTGGCCGCCGAGCAGGTGGCGGGTGCTGGACATCCCGTCGACCTTCGAACAGTCCGCGCTGAATTCCAGCAAGCCCGCCGCCGACGGCAGGCAGAGTTCGACCGCGACGCTGGCTGACGCCCTGGATTCCGGGATATCGATCCCGGTCGCGCCAACCGCGCCGGCGTTGCCGCTGGCCGTCGGGCTTGCCGGCGCGATCCCGCTGACCTGGGCACAGCGGCGGCTCCGCAAGCGGATCCGGCTTCGGCTCGCGCACCGCAAGTGACACAGGTTCTCGATGAGACCGCTGCTGGTGCCACCGATCGGCTCCAGCAGTCCCGTCGGCGCCCTCCCGGATACACGCCACGCGTCTCCGCCGGGCTGGCAGCGTACGAACGCGTCCTCAGCCGCGCCGGGCTGGCGCCGGTGGCTGGCATCGATGAGGCTGGCCGGGGGGCCTGCGCGGGGCCGCTGGTAGTCGCGGCGGCCGTCCTGCCATCCGATGGCCGCGCGTCGGTCCCGGGCCTGGCCGATTCGAAGGAGCTTCAGCCCGCCATCCGCGAAATCGTGTATCAGCACATCATCCGGGTAGCGTTCGCCTGGCACGTCGTGGTCATCCCGCCAGATGAGATCGACCGGCTCGGCCTGCATGTCTGCAACGTCACCGGAATGCGCCGTGCGCTGGCCGGGCTGCGCTGCAAACCGGGGTTCGTGCTCACCGACGGGTTCCCGGTCCGGGGTCTGGGTGTCCCCTCGCTGGCCATGTGGAAGGGCGATCAGGTGGCCGCGTGTGTCGCCGCCGCGTCGATACTCGCCAAGGTGACCAGGGACAGGATCATGACAGACCTGGATGAGCGGCATCCGCTCTACGGTTTCGCCCGGCACAAGGGCTACTGCACCTCGGACCACCGGGAGGCCCTGCTGGACCACGGCCCGTGCCCGGTGCACCGGTTCTCCTACGCAAACGTGATCGAAGCAGGCCGGGTTCGCGCCGGTGCCCAGGCCGTGCCCGCGCCGGCTCCGGCGGGGGATGACGAAGTGGTTGGGGAAGCGCGTACGCTCGGCGTACGTTGACAGGGGGAGAATGGTTCTGGGACTGAGCGGCCGGGATGGTATGCGAACTCTTGGAGCGCGGTTGGAGGGGACGTCATGAGCGCAGAAGATCTCGAGAAGTACGAGACCGAGATGGAACTGCAGCTATACCGCGAGTACCGGGATGTCGTTGGGCTGTTCAGCCATGTGGTCGAGACCGAGCGCCGGTTCTACCTCACCAACCAGGTCGAGCTGAACGTGCGCACCGCCGAGAACGGCGAGGTGTTCTTCGAGGTCACCATGCAGGACGCCTGGGTCTGGGACATGTACCGCCCGGCCAGGTTCGTCAAGAACGTCCGGGTCGTCACCTTCAAGGACGTGAACGTCGAGGAGCTTGCCAAGAGCGACCTGGACCTGCCCGACAGCAAGCCAGAATTCGGCTCCTGACTTTGTGGCCATCCCCTTGCCTGGTGGCCGAGGGGAGGGCCACCGTACTTCCGCTAGCAGTGCGACGCGTCGGGGGCGAGCACATTCCCGTCCACCGGGTCCGCGCCCCAGTTGTTCCATGACGCGGTGACCCACTTGCTCATCACCAGCGAGCAGCTCACATCCGATCCTGGCGGCAGGAAGTAGAACCACGACCCGTACAGGCCAAGGCACGATGGGTCAAGATTGCCGTTGAGGTCCCAGAACTGGGCACCGTGCGGGAAGAACTGCTCGATCCACTGGCAGTCGGTGACACCGCAGTACACCCCGCCCGTGCACGTGCTATTGACCGACGACAATGGCATCGTCCCGTGGTCGTTCTCCGCTGTCGGCACCCGGGAACCGTTCCCGGTGTCCTCGTTGGTGTAGAACCCGTAGTGGTAGCGGCCGGCCATCGATCCCTTGGCTGCGGTCCCGATCGTGAACGGCCCAGTCGCGTCGGTCCCGTCGGTGCCGTTCCCCGGCGAATACGCTCCGCTGGAAGCGGTCGGGTTGGTGGTGAACCTGCCCTTGGTATCCAGGGACTCGCCGATCCAGTAGTAGCACTCGCCGCTGGTGATCCCCGGGCAGAACGAATTGGCCACCTGACCGTAGAACGACACCGACACTGACCGGGTGAACGAGGCGTCCGCCCAGGTGTGGTTCACACCCTGAACCGGGTTGTCGTGATTTCCGCTGATAGGACGGACCGAGAAGACGGTAGTGGCCGTCCACGTCGGTGGGGACGACGTCGCTCCCGCCGTAGCGGCGACACCGAGAGGGACCAGCGCCGCCGCGGCGATCACAGTTGTGAGCGCGATAGTGCGCCTTCTGGCCAGGTGGTGCAGGACAATTCTCATGGCTTCCATCCTCGGGCGGGGCAGGCGTCATTCAGGGGAGGCGAGGCGCCCTGGCGCCGCACCGGCAGCGAGGGGAATCAGTCCCCATCAATATATGCTCACCTTTCGGCACCAGCCATGCCACCATCCGCACCAGGCTGTTCGCCTTAGCCCTCGTCTCCCGGTCAAGCGCTCATACCACCTGGCTGAGCGTGCATCCCTCAACTGGGCACGCCGCACCCGGCCGTGCATGCCCCCAGCGGAACCGGAACCTCCTGGCCGCTACTCCTCCCAGGCCCGTTCTGTGCTCCTCGGGGTGTTCTGTGCTCCCAGACCCGTTCTGTGCTCCCAGGCCCGTTCTGTGCTCCTCGGGCTGTTCTGTGCTCCTCGGGCTGTTCTGTGCTCCTCGGGCTGTTCTGTGCTCCCAGGCCCGTTTTGTGCTCCTCGGGCTGTTTTGTGCTCCTCGGGCTGTTCCGCCTCTCAGGCCGGGACGGTACTCCCCCCGGACATCGAAGCATCAGCCCCTGACAGTCAAGCCCGGGTATTCACAGATCATCTCCCCGGCGGGAGTTCTCCACAGCCACGCAACGCACCCCGCGGGACTACACCCGTCCCCGCCACAGTCGATGGCAGGAGGTGGTTGTCATGCGAGCCAAGGACGCTCTAGGCCGGGCGGGCGAGCAGGCGGCGGCCGAGTACCTGGAGAAGATCGGGCTGCGGGTACTCGCCCGCAACTGGCGGTGCTCGGAAGGCGAGATCGACATCGTCGCGGCGGAACGCCGGGTGCTCGTGGTGTGCGAGGTGAAGACCCGTTCCAGCACCAGGTACGGGACGCCACTTGAGGCGATCACCCGCACGAAGCAGCGCAGGCTCAGGCGGCTGGCCGTCCGGTGGCTTGCCGCGAACGGCGTGCTCTTCGACGAGGTGCGGGTAGACGCCATCGGCATCATGCGCGGCGCCGATGGCGGACTGACGATCGAGCACGTTCGCGGGGTCGGCTGATGGCGCTGGCACGCACCTATTCGGTCACGCTCGTCGGGGTGGAAGGACACGTTGTCCGAATCGAGGCTGACATAGCGGATGGGCTGGTCGGGTTGCTCCTCGTCGGCCTGCCAGACACCGCGCTGCGCGAGGCGAGGGACCGGATCCGGGCAGCGATCGTCAACAGCCGCGAGTCCTGGCCGTACCGCAGGATCACGGTCGGCCTGTCGCCAGCCAGTCTGCCCAAGCGTGGCAGCAGCTTCGATCTGGGCATCGCCGTGGCCATCATGGCGGCGGCCGGCGCCGCGCCCGCCGACTCCCTCGACCGGGCGGCATTCCTCGGTGAACTAGGCCTTGACGGCAGGCTGCACCCGGTGCGCGGCGTACTGCCCGGAGTGGCCGCCGCGGCGGCGGCTGGCTTCCACGAGGTGATGGTGCCGCAGGCCAACGCGGCGGAAGCGGCTCTGGTGCCAGGCATGCGAGTCATCAGCGCGCCTAGCCTGTCGGCCGCACTCGGCTGGATCCGTGGTGATCCGGCCCTTGGCCCGGATGCGGCGGAGGAGTTCGACCGGAGCGGGCAGCACCACGCAGGGGACCGCCAGCCCGGCACTGCGGGGTCGCCTGGGACTGTGAGGTCGCCTGGCACTGCGGGGTCGCCCGGCACGGGAGGGCCATCCGGAACTGGCGGGCGGTCCAGCGCTGGGCTGCCCTGCTCTGGTGGACTGTCCCGGTCGGATGGCCGGGACGGTGCGCTTGATCTGGCCGATGTGCTCGGCCAGCCGCTGGCCAGGCGTGCCGCCGAGATCTGCGCTGCCGGTGGCCATCACCTGATGCTGCTCGGGCCGCCCGGGACGGGCAAGACAATGCTGGCCGAGCGGATCCCCACCATCTTGCCTCCACTGGATCTGGCTGCGGCTCTGGAAGTGATGTCCATCCACTCGGTCGCTGGCTTGTTGCCGCCTGATACTCAGCTGATCAGCGAGCCACCGTTCTGCGATCCGCATCACACCTCGACCAAGGCAGCCATCGTGGGTGGTGGCGGCAGCGGCATGATCAGGCCGGGAGCCGCATCGCTGGCGCATAACGGGATCTTGCTGCTCGATGAGGCGCCCGAGTTCGATCGTGACGTGCTCGACGCACTCCGCCAGCCGCTGGAGTCCGGTCAGGTGGTGATAGCCAGGGCGGCGCTGACGGCGCGGTTTCCGGCCAGGTTCACCCTGGTGCTGGCCGCCAACCCCTGTCCTTGTGCCCGCGCCAGCGGCGCGAAGGGCGCCTGTGTCTGCACGCCGGTCGTCAGGCGCCGGTATCTGGGGCGGTTGTCCGGGCCGCTGCTTGACCGGGTCGACGTGAAGGTCGAGTTCCTCCCGGTCGGCCGGGCCGAGCTGCTCAGCGACGGCAGGTCGGCCGAGCCGAGTTCGGTAGTGGCCGCGCGGGTGGCCGAGGCTCGCCAGCGCGCGGCCCACCGGCTGGCGGGGACGTCGTGGCGGCTCAACGCCCAGGTGCCAGGAGGCGAGCTGCGGCGCCGGTTTCCTCCTGCGCCGGGCGCGCTGAAACCCCTGGAGCACGCCATCGACCTCGGCGAGATCAGTGCTCGCGGCGTCGACCGTGTGCTGCGGGTCTCCTGGACGCTTGCCGACCTGGCTGGCAAACCACGGCCAGATGCGGACGAAACCTGCTACGCGCTCGGGCTATGGCTGGGAGTGGGATCATGACATCGGGCGAACAATGGCAGCGGCTGGCCAGGGCCAGCCTGACCTACCTGGCCGAGCCCGGGGACAGCCTGCTCGGCGCGCTGTTGCGCTGCAATGAGCCCACCGTCGTGCTTGCTGCCATATCCGCCGGCCGCCTGCCAGCCTCGGCAAACCCTCCGGAGCGCGACGCCGGATCGGTGACCCGCGCGCTGTCTCGCTGGGCGGCCAGGTTCGCGGACATGCCGGCCGAGCTGGATCTCGCGGCTTGGCAGCGCCGCGGCATCAGGCTCGTCTGCCCCGGTGACCAGGAATGGCCGACGCAGCTCGCCGTGCTCGGTGACGGGGCACCGTACGCCCTGTGGCTGCGTGGGTCGGCGGACCTGCGCTATGGGTGCCTGCGTTCGGTGTCCATCGTGGGATCGCGGGCAGCGACCGCTTACGGCTCATACGTGGCCACCGAGATGGCGGCCGCACTTGGCGGACGTGATTGCACGGTAGTCAGCGGTGGCGCGTTCGGAATCGATGGCAGCGCCCATCAGGGCGCCCTCGCCGCCGAGGGTGTCACCATCGCCGTCCTCGCCAGCGGGGTCGACTGCCCCTATCCGCTCGGCCATGCGCAGCTCTTCGACGCCATCGCCGCGCAGGGAGTCCTGGTCAGCGAATGGCCGCCAGGCCGCCATCCGACCAGGCAGGGCTTCCTGGTGCGCAACCGGCTGATCGCGGCGCTCACCAGGGGCACCGTGGTGGTCGAGGCCGGGCTGCGCAGCGGCGCGCTCAGCACGGCCCGGCACGCCCGCGACCTGTGCCGCTCATTGATGGCGGTCCCAGGGCCCGTGACCTCACAGGCCTCGGCGGGCTGTCACGAGATCATGCGGGACTGGGGCGCCGTGTGCGTCACCGACGCCAAGGACGTCCTCGAATACACCGGCCTGACCAATGATCACCTTCCCGGGCGGCGGCAGGGTCCGGTCCTGCCCCACGACGCGCTCGGCCCGGAAACGGCCCGCGTGCTCGACGCGGTCCCCATCCGGGCCGGAGCAGGCCCGGCCACCATCGCCGCATCGGCAGGCGTCAGCCTGGACACCGCCATCCGCTGCCTGGGAGCCCTCGCCGCCGGCGGATTCATAGACCGCTGCGAGCGCGGCTGGCGAATCAAGAAACACAAGGCCCAATGAACGGAAGCGGTAGTGACGTCGG
>DASXMU010000140.1:0-4771 GCA_036495485.1 Streptosporangiaceae bacterium | reverse complement strand
TGCTCCGCTACGAGCAGCTCGAGGCCATCCGGCGGGCGGCCACGAAGCCCGGCACGGCCAGGACCTCCGGGATGTGGGTGCCGGAGTACCAGTCGTTGTGCTCGTCCTCACGCTCCGCGGTCCGCGGCGAGCCAGCACAGCAAGAGCGACGTCCTGCGGGCAGGCCCGCCTCCCGTGGTCAGCGTGTACGAGCAGGTCGGCTAACCGCAGGCCGCTGGTCAGGGTGCGGCGCCGGCCAGGGCGCCTATCAGGCCGAGGAACTCCGCATCGGTGATGTCCGCCGCGTCCTGCGGCCGAACCCGGATGGTCCCCGAGCTCGTCTTGAGGGAAGGGTGAGGCGGCTTCGAATTGCACTCTGCCGCCATCCGTCACGTCTTAGTCGTTAAGTCCCTGCCATCACGGAATCACCAGATTTCCTGCACTTCTCAATTAGGACAAATGTAGTGAAAAATGCGACTCAATGTGGCTTTGTGGTTTCTTTTCTAACGGGCGAAACGGTGGGACACTCAACGATGTCAACGATGTCAACAGACGGGAGTTTCACCGTGCTGCGCCTGGGGCAGCCGGCCCGTCCTTGGCAGGGAGGACCGAGCAATGAAGCCAAGTCCCCTGCGACGCCTGCGCGCCGCACCGATTTCCACCGGATTCACCGTACTCGCCGCGATCGCGGTGTTGGCTGTGCCCGCGGCGATGGCTGGACCAGTCAGCACAAGAGCGGCTGACAGCACCGCCGGCCACTCAGCACTGACGTCGGCCCAACTGTCCAGCACGGGCCTTTCGCTTGTGGAAAGGCAGCAACTGGCGTCAATCAGCAGCCAGGTCGACTCGCTGATCGGCAAGATGACCCTGGCGGAGAAGATCGGCCAGCTGGAGATGTCCGGCCCCACTGGCCCCAATGGCACCCCCGGGCAGACGCTGCTGGACGAAGTCAAGAGCGGCGAGGTTGGCTCGGTGCTCGACCTTGTCGGCGTCGGCAACATCAACCAGGTGCAGCAGGCCGCCCTGCAGTCGCGGCTGCAGGTTCCGGTGATCTTCGGCCTCGACGTCATCCACGGGTACAAGACGATCTTCCCCGTCCCGCTCGGCGAGGCGAGCACCTGGGACCCGGCGACAGTCCAGAACGACGAGTCGGTCTCGGCCAGCGAGGCGACCGCGGACGGGATCAAGTGGACCTTCAATCCGATGGTGGACATCAGCCGGGACCCGCGCTGGGGGCGCGTGGTGGAAGGCGCGGGAGAAGACCCCTTCCTCGGATCGGCCATCGCGGCGGCGAAAGTACGCGGGTACCAAGGCAGCGACTACGGCGCGGCGGACAAGATGGCCGCGACCGTCAAGCACTTCGGGGCCTACGGCGCGGTTCAGGCAGGGCGTGAGTACGCCGCGACAGACATGTCGACGCAGCAACTCTTCAACGTCTACCTGCCGCCGTACAAGGCCGCGGTTGACGCGGGCGCAGCGACGGTGATGAGCGCCTTCACCTCGCTCAACGGGGTGCCGGCGAGCGCCAACCCCTACCTGCTCACCCAGATCCTCCGCCAGGAGTGGGGGTTCGGCGGCACGGTGCTCAGCGACTACCAGGCGATCCAGGAGCTCGAGGCCTTCGGCTACGCGGCGGACGGGGCGCAGGCCGCGCAGCTTGCGATCACCGCCGGGGTGACCATCGAGATGGGCGTGCAGGTGCCAAGCCAGAACTCCACCTACACGCTCTACCTGCAGGACCTTGTCAAGAGCGGCAAGGTGAGCATGGCGACGATCAACGACGACGTCCGGCACGTGCTGACGCTGAAGTACCTCGCCGGGCTGTTCGCCCACCCGCTCACCGACCCGAGCCGGGTGACGACCGCCGAGCTCACCCCGGCGAACCTGGCGGCAGCGCGCGCGAGCGCGGACCAGTCCATGGTGCTGCTGAACAACCGGAACCACGCGCTCCCGCTCACCACCGGCGTGCCGTCGATCGCCGTGGTCGGCCCGCTCGCTGACGACGCGTCCGACCAACTCGGCCCCGACGTGCCGATCGGGTACTCGTCGTCGGACCTCACCTCGGTGGTCCCCGTTCTCGACGGGATCAAGGCGGCCGTGCCGAAGGCGACCGTCACCTACGCGCAGGGCTGCGACGCCAACTGCACCTCGACGTCCGGCTTCGGCGCGGCGGTCGCCGCTGCCCAGGCGTCGGCCGTCACTGTGGTGGTGGTCGGCGAGCCGTCGGCCGACTCCGGTGAGGCGTCCTCGCGCAGCGACATCAGCCTGCCCGGCCAGCAGACCGCTCTCATCCAGGCGATCGCCGCGACCGGCAAGCCGTACGTCGTGGTGCTGATGAATGGCCGGCCGCTGACGCTCGGCTGGGTCGCGGACAACGCGCCCGGGCTCCTCGATGCCTGGTACCCCGGCACCGAGGGCGGCAACGCGGTCGCCGACGCGCTGTTCGGCAAGGTGAACCCCGGCGGCAAGCTGACGATGAGCTTCCCGCGCAACGTCGGCCAGATCCCGATCTCCTACAACGAGCTGCCCACCGGCCGCCCGGCCGACCCGAACAACAAGTACACCTCGAGGTACCTTGACGTGGCGAACACGCCGCAGTACGCGTTCGGCTACGGGCTCTCCTACACCACCTTCTCGCTGTCGAACCTGCACGTTTCCGGCAGCGTCTCCCGATCCGGCACTGTGACGGTCAGCGCCGACCTCGCCAACACCGGGTCCGTGGCCGGCGATGACGTGGCCCAGCTCTACATCCACCAGGACGGGACGAGCATCCTGCAGCCCGTCCGGCGGCTGGACGGGTTCCAGCGGGTCACGCTCGCGCCCGGGCAGACCAAGACGGTCACCTTCACGGTCGGCCGCGACCAGGTCGGCTTCTACAACAACTCCGGGCAGTTCGAGGTTGATCCTGGCGCGGTCAGCGTGTACGTCGGCGACAACTCGACCGGCGGGCTGCGGGGCCAGTTCCCGGTGCAGTCATGAGGATGCTGGCATCCGCCGCCGCGGCGGCGGTAACCCTCGCGGCCGCTGCCACGCTCTCGCTGGCGCCGGTCCCCGCTTCGGCGGGGACCGGCCCCCCGGCGGGGGCGGCCGTCACCGCCTACCACGGCCTCACGTCCCCGCAGCGGGCCACGCTGCTCGGCATCGCCCACGATACCTGGAAGTTCTACCAGGCTGACGTGGACCCGGACACGCATCTTCCCCTCGACAACCTCACCTTCGCGGGCGGCTCCGCCACCCCGACCGCCTACGGCAGGTACACCTCCGCGTCCAACATCGGCGTGTACCTGTGGGCGGTGGTCGCCGCCCGTGACCTCGGGCTGGTCAGCGAGTCGCAGGCCCACCAGCTGGCCGCCGCCACGCTGGACGAGGTCGCGCAGCTCAAGCGGTTCGACGGGTTCCTCTACCAGTGGTACGACACGACCAACGGCGCCGTGCTCACCAACCCGGGCCAGCCGGACTGTGCCACGACCACCGGAACCTTCGACAACTGCTCCTTCATCTCCAACGTCGACAACGGCTGGTACGCCTCCGGCCTGCTCGTCGTCCGCCAGGCCATGCCCGAGCTGCGGCAGCAGGTCAGTCGGCTGATCGCGCCGATGAACTTCGGCATCTTCTACGACGGCCGGGCCGAGACGCACTGCAACACCAACCCCGCCATCGCGGGGAACCAGCCAACCGGGCAGATGTACGGCGGGTACTACGTTGGAAGCCCGCCTGACCAGGGCGACAACTGGCAGCACTACTACCACAACGGCGCCTTCTACAGCGATCCCCGCATCTCGGCCTACATCGGCATGGGCCTGCGGCAGATGCCGGGGAACGTGTGGTGGCGAAGCTGGCGCGAGCTGCCGCCGCCAGCCCCCTACGCCGACTGCCAGGCCACCGACCCGGACTTCTCCTGGCAGGGACAGTGGCCGATGGGCGGTGACTGGCAGACCTACACCGACCCGCAGTCCGGTCAGCAGTTCCCGGTCTGGGAAGGCCACTACACCTACCCCGGCACCAGCCTGACCTTCATCCCCACCTTCGCGGGTGGGATGTTCGAGGGGCTGATGCCGAACGAGGTCATCCCGGAGACCAGCTGGGGCACGCACAGCTTCGGCCTCGCGGACTCCCGCACCGTCCAGGTGCAGATCAAGTACGCGACCCAGCAGCTGGGCTACCCGGTGTGGGGCATGTCGCCGTCCAGCACGCCCGACGACACCGGAAACTACTCCGGGTACGGCGTGGAAGGGCTGACGTTCCCGTATTACGGGACTGGCGCCGACGCCAGCCACCCGAACCTCGGGCTGTCCCAGTGCCACGGCTGCGCGACCGAGGACGTGGTCACCCCGCACGCCTCGTTCATCGCGCTGGACGTGGCGCCCCAGCAGGCCTACGCCAACATCCAGGCGCTGCGCACGCTCTACCCCGGCGTGTACGGCGCGGACGGGTTCTTCGACGCCGTGAACCCGACCACGGGCGCGGTCGGCCACCGGGACCTGGTGCTCGACCAGTCCATGATCATGGCGGCCCTGGACAACGCGCTGAACAACCGCGCCATCCAGCGCGACTTCGCGAGCGACCCGGTCTCCTGGGCGGCTCGCACCTACCTGTCACTGGAGCACATGTCCCTGTAATCCAACGAGTCCCCCGGTGCGGGGGGCTCATCGGCCCGACTGGCCCGGTCCCGACTCGGGCCAGTCGGGCGCTAGCGTTCCGGGTCGCCAGCAATTAGCGAACCGCGACTACGGAGACGGTAGTAGGCGCTCTGCAGCCCGTTCGGGGGTCAGAGTGCCGTTTCGCCAGGCGT
>DASXMU010000139.1:0-27928 GCA_036495485.1 Streptosporangiaceae bacterium | reverse complement strand
CCTCGCCGACCACGGCCATCCAACCAGCTGACCTATCAGCAGACCTTTGTCAACCATGGGCTTACTCTTGCCGACCGATAACACTCGCCGCGAACTCTTGGTGAGAACGGGTGATCCTCGGCAGCTCGTCGAAGTAGATCTTCCGGGTGGTCGCCTCCCACCGGACGCGGGCGACGGGGTCGTCCTCGAACAGCAGCTTGCCACCAACCGCCACCCGCCCAGCCAGTTCCAACGGCGCACGGTCCAGCACCAGCAGATCCACTCCGGGCGGGACCAGGATCTCGAACGACTCCGGTGGCTGGTCACCGAAGTACGCGGCGATATCGATGTCGGATCCGGGCCGGTGCCCGCCAGCAGCGCGGCTTCCGTGAAGGTAGGCGAACCGTGCTCCAGCCTGCCTGAGCACAGCAACGGTCTCGGCCATGGCCGCAGCAACCTGACCCTCGTCCATGAGACCAGTCTCGCTACCGGACCGGCCACGCCGCAACGCGACACCCCCTGGCATACATCGATATGCCCAGCACTTACCGCAGCCAGTTATCAGAAGCGATAACTCTGGACATATGTGACTCCCAGACTCCGGGCAGAATGACAGCACTATCCCCGCTGGGCCTTGGTCTTGACAACCCGGTCGCCGGTCGAGGTTTGCGGTATTCCAGACGGCGCCGCTCGACCGGCACCTGGGCGTTAGGCTCCTGTGGTGGCTACGGGAGAGACGCTGTCATCCGGCGTAGAGCTTGCTCGTGAACTCGCCTTCGCACTGCGCGCGGGTGATGACTCAGCGGCTGCGGGGCTCGCCGCGCAAGCCGGTGTTCCCCCCTGGCTGCTGACACACCGTGAACTGGGCCCGCGCGGGCAACTGGACCCTGGCACCGCCGGGGAGGCGTTGGCGTGCGTCGCGGAACTGGCGGCCGGGCACCCCCTCCCGCTGGCTGCCTGGTCGGCCGAGCCAGCGGTGATCGACCTGGTGGCGGAGGCGGTGGAGACCGCCGCCGCGCTGGAAACGGCGGACGGGCATCTGTGGGCACGCGGCATCGCCACGCTGGAGGGTCACCAGGATCATGCCGTCCCGGTGCTGTTGCGGGCACGGATGGCAGAGGGATCGGGCCGGTCCGATGAGGCGCGGCATCTGATCGAGTCCTGTCTCAGGCTGGACCCGGACATGCTCCCGGCTGTTCGCGACGCCATGGAGTACGAGCTGTGTGCGGGCAACTGGGTACGCGCCTGGGAGCTGGCATCGGCGATCGGCTCCGACAGAATCGCCGAGCCGCTGCTCCGGCCGCTGGACAGGCTGCAGAAGCCCGCTCCAGGCACCGAGCGTGCATCCCGGAACCAGCCGTGCCCTTGTGGTTCTGGCCACAAGTACAAGGCATGCTGCCGGTTCAAGGATCTGGGCGGCGGAGTGCATCCGCTGCCGGACCGGGCCCCGGCACTGTACGCGATGCTCGCCACATACGCGCAGCGGGGCCCGAATCGCAAGGTCGCCGACCGGATGACTGCATGCGCCATCGGCGCGCCGCATGCCGCCATGCTCGCACTCGACCTCACGATCTTTGACGGCGGCATCGCCCAGCGGTTTCTTACCGCCCGCGGTCACCTGCTGCGCGACGACGAGCGAGCGCTGCTCGCCGCCTGGCTGACCGAGCCGATGGACATGTACGAGGTGAGTTCGGTCAAGCCCGGGTGGGAACTGTCCCTGCGCAGCATGATCGGCGGCCCGCAGCGGGTCTGGCAGCGTGACCGGCTGTTCTCGCTGTCCGTCCGGCGACTGCATATCGTCATCGGGAGGCTGCTGCCAGACGGAGCCCAGTTGGCCGACGGTGGCCGGCACGTGCAGGCGCTCGGCGGGATGGGTGTCCTGCCCCGCGACTTCAGGGAGGCTGGCGAGGCGCTGTTCCCCACCGGGCCGGTCGCACCCGGAAGCACACCGCTGTTCCCGGAGCGGCTGCTGTCGCAGTTCGCCCAGCGGTCATCGCCGGTCTTCCAGAACGGCGACGGAGATGAATACCGGTGGCGCGAAACGACGATCGAGGTTGCCGCCGCCGGGAAGGTCTGGGCGCTGTTGACGAGGCCTTGCCTGGCTCCGCCGCAACCGCCGATCAGGGACATAGGCGGCTACTACGCCTACCTCCAGTCGCTGCCCAAGCGTTTCTGGACGCGCAATTCGCCGGGCGAGGTCGAATACGTCGGGCAGATACAGCCCGGGCGGCTGACCAACCTGGGCACCATCCGGCGCGGAGTGCCCGGGTTCAGGGTGACCGCGAATTCTGAGCGGCGGGCGGCCGACCTGGAGGCTGTTGTGCTGGCGGCGGCTTCCGCCGCGGGCTGCGCAGCCAACGTAGTACAGCGCAGCGCCCAAACCGCCGACGAGCTGACCGGTACCCCACCGGAAGCTGAAGACCAGCCGGACAGCCGTGCGGCGACGTGCCTGCGGCTCGGCATCACGGACCTGCCCGATCATGAGCAGCAGACGCTCATTCTGGAGGGATACTTCCTGCCGATCGAGCACCCGCTGGACGACGTCGCACGCGAGATCAACCGTGAACTCGGCTACCTGTCGATGCTGGAATCCCGCGACGCGGCAGGCATGACCCCCGCGGAGGCTGTTGCGGCCGGGGGTGCCGCACTGGACCGGGTGCTCGCGAGGATCGACGACTGCGAGTGGCAACTTGGCCGCGCCGAAGCCGAGGGCAAGGACACCAGCATGCTGCCGGACCCCGATGAACTCCGGCGGCGCCTCGGAATACAGAGCGCCCGGCCGCGGTAACCCCCATCGCCTGGCGACGGCCCTCGCCAGCCACATGCCTGTTCTCGTCGGCTGGTAACGCTTACAGCAATCGTTCGCTCTATGCACGAAGCGGCGGCCTGAGTCTCCCGCAGGCCGCCGCATTAGATGACGGTTCCGGGATTGCTGAATTTGTTAATGCTGATCTTAACAAAATGTGTATATGTTGATCTTGCTTCGTCCGCGACTGAACGCGGATGTCCGCCGCCACGCACACGAGCTTGCGGCTGGGCAGCGAAGCTGCGACGCGACGTGCTCCTGGTAGACCTCGATTCTCTTTTACGGCGAGCGAAGGCCCGTCGGCGGCGGCTGATCTGCTGGCCAGCGGCCGCCGAGGAAGGCCGGCGGCCGCTGGCTGCTCATCTGGGGGAGGCGCCAGTGCCTGCAGGGGTCGTTTACTCCATGCACGGAACGGGCGGCCATGCGGTTCACCGGCATGGCCGCCACGTGAACAGGTCCGGAGAGCTAGGGGCCGGTGACGATGATCTTGGCTGCGCCGATGAGGGCGACCGAGTCCTTGCTGATGCGCGGCACCCCGACGTAGCAGGTCTCCATGAAGCCGCGGGTGTCAGCGGTCTTGATCTTGGGGCAGACCACGGCCTTCATGGTGGCCTTGAAGCCGCCGCTGGCGTTGGTCGTTACGGTCACCTTGTTGCTGGTGGCGCACGGCTGCTTCGGGAGCAGCCAGCTGGTCCGCGAGCACTCTGCGACCTTGAGGCTGGTGTTCGGCATGAAGCCGGTGCCGGTGAGCTTGGTGGTCGTGTTGACCATGAGGTTATTGGGCTTGGCGACGATGTGCGGCGGTGTGGGTGAGGCGCCCACGGCACCGCCGGCGAGGAGGACGCTGGCCGCCACCAGCCCCCCGGTGAAGATTAATCTGGCCAGTCTGCCGATGCCGGTGTGGGTCATGATGATCCCCTTCCTGCGCGGGAAACTCCGGCTGCCCCACCAGTGTCGGACGCAGACACCCCAGACGCACAGGGCGGCGCCGCTCCAGCCGCCCACCGCGGTGAGAGTTTGTCCCGCGTCTACCGGCAGGGCAACCCCGCGCCGCACGCGGCTACGGCTGCCTCCCAGGCATCGGGGCCGGGGCAGAGAGCGGCTAGGCCGCCTGACCGTGTCTTGGCCCCCTGCTGACCGACGACAGCCTGGGCCGCCATCTTCGCTGCTCGGGGATCATGCCCTGGGCCTCGAGCTCATGCGCCACCTCGTAACTGACCTCAGGACCGCAGTCCTCGCACGCAAGCACTGGCTCGCCAGTAGGCAGGCGGCCGACCTGATAGGCCATGGCCGCCAGGAGACGCCGGCAGTTGGGGACTGCGCAGCGCATTCCATCCTGCTGTGCACGGGTCAGTGTCCGAGGATCGATAACAGGCAGTGACGGAACATCGTTGATGCGAGTGGCGTCCGTGATGGATGGGTCAAGAGGTGCCTCTTGTGCCATTTCGTGAACCTCCGGGGTGTCGTCCACGATTACACCCATGGGCGGGTGTTACCCCCGTAGCCATGTCCAAACACCTGCGGCACGACTACAAACTCATTTTATTTTGCGCGCTCTACCTCCGCGGCAGCGCAGTAACAGCTAAGAAAACGTGTTGACCATCCTGGGAAAACGTAAAGATCCACCCGGCCAGACCTGCTTAGAGGGCAGGGATCGGCCGCATATACCCCGATATATCGGCTCCCACCAGGCATAATGACCGACTCACAGGTACAGGTCCCGTTCAGCCTGTGGTCAGCTGCCGGTCAGCTACTGGTCAGCTCGGGAGATGACTTCGGGCCCGCGATCTCGGCCTTGAGCGCGGCGAGTTCCCGGTCGACGTCGGCCCCTGAGCTGGTCTCGTCCAGCTCCTTCTGGATGTCGTCGGGCCCACCCACGTCTTCCAGCACACCCGACTGAAGCAGTTCGTCGGTGGCGGCGGCCCGGGCCTGCATATTAGCGATCTTGTCTTGCGCTCGCTGAAGCGCCGCCCCCTCGTCACCGAAGTCGGTGGAAATTCCTGAAACACTTTCGTTAACCGAAGCTTCTGCCTGGGCGGCGGAATACTGCGCCTTCATGACTTCCTTCGTCCGGAAGTCATTCACCCGCTTTTGCAAGACCTCCAGCGTCTGCTCGAGCTTGGCCTCCTGCTCGGCGAGCTGCTCGTGCTGCGACTCCATCTCGCCGATCTGGCCCTGGGCCGCGGACTTGCGGGACAGCGCCTCCCTGGCCAGGTCCTCCTTGCCCACCGCGAGGGCCTGCTTGGCCTGCTCCTGGAGGTGGTCCACGGTGTGCTGGAACTGCTTCTCCTGCAGTTCTATTTGCTTGCGCGACGCCGCGATGTCAACCAGCCCCCGGCGCACCCTGGTGATCTGGTCGAGCATCTGCTCATAGGAGAGGTCAAGCATCTCGTCGGGCTTTTCGGCCGCGTCGAGCGCTTTGTTGGCCTTGGCCGCAAGCACATCGTGAGCCCGCTGGAAAAGTGACATACCGATCCGCTCCTCGCCGCGTCTTCAGCGGAGCCAACGCCGGTTCCGCTGCCAACCCGGTCAGTATCGCAGGGTTCTGGATGCGAGCGTCCGCGCGCCGCGCACGAGATGCAGCTGTGTCCGTTCGGCGATTTCTTTCATTCAAATATTCGAGAGCGGGCGGCGACGGACGTTAAAGCGCCACCGTGGCGCCCGCCCCCGATTCTGGGGCCGCGCCTTCCGCCGGGGTGGCCGGATGCGGCAGCGCTCGCTGGCGGCGGAAGCCGGGCAGCAGGCGGGCCAGGATCAGGGCACCGGCGACGCAGGCCAGCCCGCCCGAGACCACCGACGTCGTGTCGCCGAACGCGGTGGCCATCACCCCGGCCTCCATGTCGCCAAGCCGCGGTCCCCCGGTGACCACGGCCATCTGCACGCCTTGCAGCCGTCCGCGCAGCGCGTCCGGCACCGAGAGCTGGATGATCGTGCTGCGGAAGACGGCCGAGATGACGTCGGCCCAGCCGGCCACTGCCAGCAGCACCAGCGCGGCGGGCAGCCAGGACACCAGGCCGAACCCGGTGATCGCCAGGCCCCAGACGATCACCGCGACGATCACCGCCAGCCCCTGGCGGCGGACCCGGCCGACCCAGCCGGTCGTCACCGCGCCGGCCAGGGCCCCGGCGCCTGGCGCGGCGTACAGGAAGCCGAGCGTGGACGCGCCGCCACCGAACATGGTCGTGGCGAGCGCGGGGAACAGGGCGCGCGGCATGCCGAACACCATGGCGTTGATGTCGATCACGTAGGCGCCCTGGACGGCCTGCTGGCCGCGCAGGAAGCGGAAGCCCTCGATGATCGAGCGCACGCCCGGCGGATGGCCGCCACCGGCCGGCCGCTGCGCGGAGATGAGGAACACCGCCAGCAGGGACGCGCCGAAGCTGGCCGTGTCCACCCAGTACACGAACCGGACGCCGGCCCCGACCAGCAGCAGCCCGGCGACGGCGGGCCCGGCCACCGCGCCGAGCTGGTACAGGGACTGGAACATGGCGGCCGCGGCGGGCACCTCGGAGCGCTGCACCATGTTCGGCACCATGGCGTTACGCGCCGCGCTGTCGCAGCCGCTCAGCCCGGCGGCCAGGGCCGGGATGACGAACAGTGGCCAGAGCGCCGAGCCGGTGTCGGCGTTGACCGCCAAGCCGGCGCTGCACAGCGCGCCCAGCGCCTCGACTACCAGCAGCATCGTGCGGCGGTCCATCCCGTCGGCCAGCGAGCCGCCGATCAGCGACCCGACGATCAGCGGGAACAGCGCGGCCAGCGAGACCAGGCCCACGTCGAGGGACGAGCCGGTCAGCCGGTACACCTGGTAGGGCACCGCGACCGTGGTGAGCTGGCTGCCCAGGACGGACACGAGCTGGCCGAGGAACAGGCCGCGGAAGTCCCTGGAGCGCCGCAGCGGGGTGATATCGACGAACAGGTGCTTGGCGTGCCGGGTGAACCACTTCACCGGCTTGCGCCCTTCAGCCTCCCATTCGCCCCAATCCGCACAACGATCGAGGTTACCGGCCGCTATCGGGCAGCCTGGCCAGGGGCTTCGGCGGCGGACTCAACGGCGACGGTCTGCGTGGCAGTGTGAATGCCGCGTCGCAGGCCGATCATGGCGACGATCGCGGCGACCGCCATCACCGCCGCCATGCCGTACAGGACGGCCCGCATCCCGTCGGCCAGGCTGGTCCGCGCGGCGTTGAGCACCTCCCGGGCCAGCGCGGCCGGCACCGAGGACGGCGGGCCCGAGCCACGGGCCGAGGACAGCGCCGATGCCGTGCTGTGCGCGGCGGCCGGCGGCAGCCCGAGGTTCTGCAGCCTGGTGACCAGGTGGCTGCGCTCGACGGTGACCAGCAGGGTGCCCAGCGCGGCCAGGCCGAAGCTGGAGCCGAAGTTCCGCACGGTCTGCGTCACGCCGGTCGCCTCACCGTAGGAGCGCCGGCCGACCTGGTTGACCGCGTCGGTGTTGGCCGGGCCGACCAGCAGCCCCATGCCGAACCCGGCCAGCACGATGAAGTACCACTGGTGGCCGAGGCTGAGCTGGGTCGCCCGCCCCGCCCAGAGCGCGAAGCCGACGGCCGAGATCACGCCGCCGGCCACGACGACCTCCTTGGCGCCGCTGCGATCCAGCCGCCGGCCGGATCTTCAGCTCCGGGCTGACCCGGCGGCGGCCGCGTCGGCGAAGGCCCGCATGGAGGGGAACTCCCAGTCGGGTGTGACCTGGACGGCTGGCTGTGGGGTGGCGCCCATCCCGGGCCGGTCGTGGCGGCGGTTGATCCAGACCGTCGGCAGCCCGGCCTGCTTGGCCGGAACGTGGTCGTGGAACAGGCTCTGCGCCACGTGCAGCAGCTTGCCCCGGGGTATGCCCAGCCGGTCTGTCCCGGTCAGCAGGGCCTCGAAGTTGCGCGGCGACGGCTTGTAGGAACCCACGTCCTGGGCGGTGATAACGCTGGTGAACGTGACGCCGAGCCGCGGGCTGCTGGCCGCGAACGAGTCCCTGTCGACGTTGGACAAAATGATCAGCTTGTAGCGCTGGGCCAGGCCGGCGAGCGCCCCGGCCGAGTCGGTGAAGGCGGGCCAGTCCGGCACCGAACGGCTAAGCCGCTCCGCGTCCTGCTCGTCGACCCCGGCGCCGAGCTCCGCACCGAGCCCCCGGAGGCTGCGGGCGAGGATCAGCGGGTAGGCCTCACCCGGGTGTTCGTTCTCGGCCCGTTCCTCGTGCCGGGAGTAGGCCACCAGCAGCGCCTCGTCATCCATGGTGAGCCCACGCGAGCGCGCCCACGGGCCGAGCACGGCGGCCAGCCCGGCCTCCCAGTCGATCAGGGTCCCATAGCAATCGAAGCTCAGCGCCTCGAAGTCGGTCAGCCTCATCGTTCCTCCTCTTCCTTCACCCGGCCGGGCTGGCGATCTGGCCGAGGGAGAAGTGCTCGGGGGTGTTCATGTGCTCGTTCCACGCCTGGACGGCGGTCCGTTCAGGGCGTTTCGAGTGATTCGCCTGGGGTCAGGCGGGTGAAGGAGGCGCCGGTTCCAGGGCCGTTTTCGCCGAGCAGGCCGCCGGTCACGGCGAGCCCGATGTCGTTCAGCATGCCATCGTGGATGGCCAGGGTCTGCCCGGGGGCGACCTCGCGCACCCAGTCGATCAGTTCGCCGGTCCGCGACCACGGTGCGTGGACCGGGAGCAGCAGTGTCCTGACCGCCCGGCCAGGCATGGTCAGGGCATCACCGGGGTGGAACAGCGAACCGTCGAGCAGGAAGCCGACGTTGGTGATCCGGGCAACGTCGGGGTGGACGATCGCGTGCCACTGCCCGTGTATCTCCACCTCGAAGCCGGCCACGTCGAGCCGGTCGCCCTCGCCCACGACGTGCAGCGCGGCGCCGAGTCCGGCCAGCTGACCGGCCACCGCCGCGCAGGTGTACACCTGGGCTCCCGGGTCGCGGTCACAGGCGGTCCGCACGGTCCGTTCGGAAAAGTGATCGAGATGCTCGTGGGTGATCAGGATCGCCTCGGCTCCCGCCGTCGCGTCCTCGGGGGTGAGCCCACCCGGATCCAGCACGATCCGCCGGCCGTCCTTCTCAACGGCAACGCAGGCATGTCCGTACTTCGTGAGTCTCATCGTCTTCCTCAGGGTGGGCGGCGCTGCTGCTTCCGGCGGCCGCGGAAGTTTCTGTTCTTGATCATGTTGCCGCAGCTGGCCATGTCGCACCAGGTGCCGTGACGGGTGTGCGAGCGAGTGATGAGGGCCGCGCGGTAGCGTGCGGCCATGACCGATGCCACTGCCGGGGACAGCACTGCCGGGGACAGCACGCCCAGGGACAGCACTGCCGCCATGCTGGAGGTCGCGATCGAGGAGGCGCGTGCCGGGCTGGCCGAGGGCGGGATTCCCATTGGGGCCGCTCTGTTCGGTGCGGATGGGCGGTTGCTCGGCCGGGGCCGCAACAGGCGGGTGCAGGACGGTGACCCGTCCATGCACGCCGAGACGGCGGCGTTCCGTGCGGCGGGGCGCCAGCGCGGTTACCGGGGCACCACGATGGTCACGACCTTGTCGCCCTGCTGGTACTGCAGTGGGCTCGTCCGCCAGTTCGCGATCAGCAACCTGGTGGTGGGTGAGGCAATGACGTTCGTGGGCGGGCATGAGTGGCTGGCCCGCCACGGCGTTGCGGTGACGCTGCTGGATGATGCCCGGTGCAAGGCTCTGATGACGGACTTTACCGAGCAGTATCCCCGGCTGTGGTTCGAGGATATTGGCGAAGATGACCCCGGCGGCGCCCGTGGGCAATGACACCTCATCGTGATAACACAACCACTATCGGGTTGTTCCTGGCTACTATGCGCGGGTGGACGCTGAAATCCCTGGGCTGCTGCCACGCCGTAGCACGACCCGGCCCAAACGCGCGGGCCGCCATCGAAGCCCCGACCGGCTCTCGGTACCGGCCGCCGCTCCTGTTCTCGTGCTCGCGGTGCCGACCGCGCAGTCTGCCGCCAGCGAGCAGATCGTCACCGCCGTAGCTGACGTGGCGGGCACGCTGTGCCCGGGGGCCGTCATCCAGGCCGGCTACGCAGACAGCGGGCGGGCCAGCCTCGCCGCCGTGCTCGGCTCCATCTTGGCGGCGCGCCCCGGCGGACCGGGCGCTTCGGCGACCATGGAGACATGGGACGGCCAGGGCCCGGGCGGCGGGGACGCAGCCGAGGCCGAGGAGCTGAGCCCGTACGCGGCCGTCGTCGTGCCGCTGGCCATCACGCCCGACCCGGGGCGGGACGCCTGGATCAGGCAGACCGTCGCCGCAGCCGGGCCGACCGTCGTCGGCACGGATCAGCTCGGGCCGCACCCGCTGCTCGCCGGTGCCCTGCATGACCGGCTGACCGAGACCGGGCGGGTCGGCCAGCGCCGGATCGCGGGGCTCAGCCTCGTCAAGCTGGAGGTCGGCGTGCTCGTTGCCGCGACCGGCGGCGAGGATGCCCGCCAGACGGCAGAGACCGCCGCAGTGCTGCTCACCGCCAGGCTGGGCGTGCCGGTGGCCGCCATCTCCCTGGACAACAGGGCCAGCCTCGACAACGGTGTCGCCGCACTGCGAGGCGCTGGAGCCTCACACCTGGTGATGGCGCCTTATCTCATCGGGCCCGAGGTCGACCCCGGTGAGCTGGCCGGGGCAGCCGCCGCCGTGGGTGCCGACTGCGCGCCGGTCCTCGGCGCCCATCCAGCCATCGGGCAGCTCGTCACCATGCGCTATGGGGCGGCCCTGCTCGGCCAGCACCCACCGGGCCCGGCCCGGGTCGGGCCGTTAGACCCCGCCGGGCAGCACGGCACCGGGAGCTGGTTCAGCAAGCCGGCTCCGGCAAGGTGAGGCCGGGTCAGGCGCTGTAGATCGTCACGTCGCCGGTGTCAGATGCGGTCAGCCTGCCGTCGCGGACCAGGACGTCCAGGTGGGCGACGGTCTCCATGACCGCCATCATCTGGTTGAACGGGTCCAGCTCGTCGAAGTGGCGCTCCCGGCGCGTCCAGGTCAGCGCCCTGGCGGCGTCGTAGGCTGTGCTCGCGCCGCGCGTGATCACCCCGGCACAGGCGTCGAGGCGGCGGGCGTGATGGGCGGTCAGCTCGTCGATCCTGCGGTGCGAGCTGTCCGCTACGCCGCCGTGAGCGGGCAGGAGCCGCATATCCGGCATCGCCCTGACCAGATGCAGCGAGTCCAGGTAGTCGGCGAGTGGCAGTTGCGGCCTGGCGGGCTCGAAGCCGATCGACGGGGTGATGTGCGGCAGCACGTGGTCGCCCGCGAACAGCAGGCCGTTGCCCAGGTCGGCGAAGACCACGTGGCCCCGGGTGTGGCCGGGCGTCGCGACCACCCGCAGCGTCCGGTCCTCAAGCTCGACATCCTCGCCCCCGGCCAGCCAGTCGTCGGGCTTCTCCCAGTCGCCGCCGTCATCGGTGTCGCGATCCGGCCAGTTCCGCTGCAGCCGTTCGACCAGCGGGCGGGCTCCGCAGCGCAGCAGCAGCTTGCCGAACACCACCGGCGCGCGCTGGTCGCGATCCACGATGAAGTCGAGCGACACCTGCTCACCCGCACCGAGCAGGATCCGGGAGCCGAACAGGCGGCGAACGGTGATCGCGAGCGTGTAGTGATCCCGGTGCACGTGGGTCACCAGGAACCTGCTCACGTCGCCGAGTTCGTGGCCGATGGCTGCCAGCCCGGCCTCCAGCCGCTGCCTGGCCTCGTCCAGAGCCCAGCCGGAATCGATCAGCGTCAGGCTTCCGCCGTCCTCGATCGCGTAGATGTTGACCGCCCGCAGCCCGTCGTTGGGCAGCGGAAGCGGAATCCTGTGCACGCCTGGGGCCACGGTGGACGTACCGGGCTCGCTCCACTCGCTGCTGATGG
Organism: Streptosporangiaceae bacterium; assembly: GCA_036495485.1. Lineage (GTDB taxonomy): Bacteria > Actinomycetota > Actinomycetes > Streptosporangiales > Streptosporangiaceae > PALSA-505. The sequence goes on along the minus strand of DASXMU010000139.1, from coordinate 16,290 downwards.
TGCCCTCCCGTTGCGGTCAGCCGCCGATGAGCTGTCACCTGACCTTACCGAACCGGATTCGGTCACTCTGGCCTGCCCGGCAGGCGAAGCGGGCGGGAGAGCCGGTAATCTTGCCCAGCACTGGGGGATCACGCCCGGCGCCTGGCGCGCCGGAGTACCGGTCATGGGGTGGATGAGGGGCTTCGGCATGAAAGCGGTGCTCATGAACGCAGTGACCACGAACGCAGCGCCCAGCTATCGATCATGGTGCAGGTTCTGGCCGGGCGGATTGCGCGCTCTCGGGGCTGCCGTGGCCGTGGTGGCGGTCGCATCCTGCGGCGCGTCCGGTGGTGCCCCCGCCGCCGGGAGTGCCGGCAACGGCAATGACGTGACCTACGGTGCGCCGACCACGTACTCGGCACCGACACAGTCCTCGGCGCCGGCGGAGCCCTCCTCGCCCACCTCGGCCCCTCCCCCGTTTCCCGAGGTCGGGCCGGTCGCCAGGACAGCCGGGACGACGTCGCTGACCTCGGAGCACTGGGTCGGCTACACCTTCCCGGCCAGCAACGTGACCGGCGTGCGGGCCGAATGGACAGAGCCGTCTGTGCAGGGCGGCAAGAACAGCGAGGAATTCGTCTGGATAGGCGTCGGCGGCTGGAACCAGACCGACGACAACATCGTCCAGGACGGCACGTTCGTCTACTACCCGCCCGATGGCGGCCGGAACGAGGGTGTCTGGTACGAGCAGGTGCCGCCGATCAACGGGCAGGCCAAGTTCCCCGGTGGGTTCGTCAGCCCCGGCGATCACATCTACGCGTCGGTCATCCACCTGGCCAGGGCCGATCAGTGGCAGGTGGCGGTGGACGACGTCACGGATGGCTCGAACTTCGCGATCAACCTGCACTTCCGCTCGATGGAGGCCTACCCGTCGTTCGTCGTGGAGGACCCGGACAACGGCCCAGCCGGGCCGACCGGGCCGTTCTTCCCGTTCCCGCGCTGGGGAACGGTGACCATCTCGAACATGCAGGTCCGGGTCGGGAGTTCCTGGGTGCCGGCGGCCACGCTGCCGGCCTACCAGATCAACATGGTCCGCCGGGGCAGGGTCATGGCGCAGGCCGGCCCGCTCAGCACGCGGTCCAGTTTCGCCGCCCGCCAGCGGTAGCGCCGCTGGCGGCTTGGTCAGGCGCGGACGGTGCTTGGCGCACCGGCCGTGGACCCGGCTGGAATGGACCCGGCTGGAACCCGGCGGCGGACCGTCATCAGGGCACCCTTGTGCGGGGCCACCATGACCAGGTGCATCTTCGGCCGCTCACCACGCGATGCGGTGGTCTGCAGCTCGACGCGGCGCAGTATCTCGCGCAGGACCACCCGCATCTCCACGCTGGCGAAGGCGGCACCGAGGCAGCGCCGGTTACCGCCGCCGAACGGGAGCCAGTGGTCCGGGTCGGGCGACTGGCTGGCGAAGCGGTCCGGGTCGAACGCCAGCGGCTGAGGGTAGTGCCCGGCGTCCCGCTGCACCAGCGTGATCGCCGGGTTCACGATCGTCCCGGCGGGCAGCAGGTACCCACTTACCTCGGCCGGGCGGGAGAGCTTGCGGTTGACGTCGGTTATCACCGGGCGGACCCGCAAGGTCTCGGCGACGATCGCATCCAGATACCGGTCATCGCCATCGCGAGCGGCACGCTGCGTCCTGGCAAGAACCTGGGGATGCCGCACCAGCCGCTCCAGGGCCCAGGCAAGCCCCGTCGCCGTGGTCTCATGACCGGCGACCAGCAGGGTGATGAGCTGGTCGCGCAGTTCGTCCCTGGTCATGGCCGACCCGTCCTCGCCCCTGGCACGCGCCATCATGGCCAGCACGTCGTTGCGCTGGTCCAGCGCCGGATCGTCCATGCAGCGGGTGATCTCCGCGTACAGCGCGGCGTTGGCCCGCTGCTCGATCTCCCGGGTCTTCGCCCCAAACCAGCGATTGGCCAGCTTCGGCAGGGATTCCCTGAGACCGGCCAGCCGCTCCTCGTCGTCGGCCCCGATGACCGTGCGCAGGATCACCTCGAACGTGATCTGGCGCATCCGGGGCCAGACTGGAAAGGTCTCCCCCACCGGCCAGGTCTCGATGTCCCTGGCCGCGATGTCTGCCATCAGGCTGGCCAGTGCGGCTACCGACTGGCCGTGGAAGGCCGGCATCATCAGCCGGCGCTGGCGGCGATGCCTGGCGCCATCGGTGAGGAGCACAGAGGTGGACCCGAGCAGCCGTTTGCCGAAGGCCGCGTTGGCCTCCCCGGCGCGGAACGTCTCCGGGTCGCGGAAGATCGTCCGGATGTCGGCCAGATCGGTCACGAAGACGTACGTGCCCAGGCCAGGAAGCTTGATCGTGAAGCACTTGCCGTAGCGACGGTGGCACGAGTCCAGGAACCGCACCGGCCTGCTGAGATACAACATCGCCTGGACGAGACCCGGAAGCGGCGGTCCTGGAGGTAGTGTGGTCTTCATGGGTTCAAGCATACGTACGTCTTATACGTTTGTATAGAAAGAAAAATCTGGCTGTGGACCTGACTCGAAGTTGGGGCTTCCGGTAGCGGTGGGTGTTGCAGACAGCGCCGGAGTGATGAGCTCGGGAGGTTGGGAGGGTGCGTTGGGACACCATGAGCTGTTGCTGAGCGCGGCCCGGCGCTGCCTGGCGGACGGGCTTTGCCGACGGTGCCGGAGTGATGGTCGAGGGAGGATGCCTTGGGACACCGTGAGCTGTTGCTGAGTGCGGCGCGGCGCTGCCTGGAGGAGCGTGGGTTCGCTCGGACGACCGCGCGTGACCTGGTGGCGGCGTCGGGGACGAACCTGGCGTCCATCGGGTATCACTTCGGGTCGAAGGAGGCGCTGCTCAACCAGGCCATGATGGACGCCTTCACCGAGTACACCGAGAAGCTGTTCGCCATGGCCCAGGAGCCCGCGGATGCGGGCGACCCGCTGGACAGGACGCGGCAAATCTGGGGCGCCATGGTGGAGATGTTCGGGTCCATGCGGCCGCTGATGGTGGCATTCGTCGAGGCGATGACCCAGGCCGAGCACAGCCAGGAGCTGCGCGCCGAGCTGGCCTCGGGTTACGAGCGGCTGAGGAGCACCATCGCGGAACCGATCATCGCCATGGCGCCCGATCTGCCGAAGGATCAGGCGCGGGATCTCGCATCGTTCCTGATCGCCGTGAACGACGGTCTCATGGTTCAGTGGCTGCTCGACCCGGAACGGTCTCTCAATGGGGAGCGGGCATTCGACGCGGCCAAGATGATCTTTGGAGCGTAATTGACACCACCAGCCTTTTATGGAGCTGGTGATTTCTTACCTGAAACGGGGTCCTACCAGGGGCGATAGCCGATGGCCTGATCAATCGGGATGGATAGCGACAAATAACCCATTAATCTTACGTTGGTTCATTGTTTAACCGATGTTAACCTGATCCGAAGCGGGTTTCTGTCAGGGGCGCCACTTCGGCGCGGGCAAGATGATCTTGGGACTCAGGATCCCGGCTGTTGCTGCTGCGACCCTGGTCACAGGCGTGACCCCCGCTACGCTTCAGGAGAAGAGCTCACCGGGAGGCCGTGACCTCCAGGCTGAGGCGAGTTCTGGCGGAGGAGGGCCTGCGTGGCGACGGGACGTTGCCGGGAGTTCGTGATCGAGGGCGATGCGCGCACGCTGGCCCGCCGCATCGCCACGGCGCTGGAACCGCGCTTCAGCATTGTGCAGGAGACCCGGCGGCGCGAACGGCAGGTCTGGCTGGACACCTTCGACTGGCGGCTGCACTCCGCCGGGCTCGTGCTGCGGCAGCTGAGCATGGCCAATGGGCATTCGGCGAGCGCGAACGGCGCCCGGCGCCCGGGTGAGCTGGTGCTGACCACGGCTGGCGGGGAACAGGTCGCCTCGGCACCGCTGGGAGCGCCTCGCTGGCCCGCCCTGCTCGGCGCCATCCCGGCTGGGGCGCTGCGGGACCGGCTGGATCCGGTCGCCGGGGTGCGCGCGCTGCTGCCGCTGGCCCGGGCGGAGGGAACGATGACCTTGCTCCGGGTGCTGGACGGCGAGCACAAGACCGTCGCGCGCATCTGGCTCGAGGTCGCGTCGCTCGCCCGGCCCGCGGGCCGGACGCTGCCGGCCCGGCTGGTGCTCACGCCGGTGCGCGGCTACCAGCCCGATACGGACAGGGCGGCCCGGCTGCTGGCCGCCGCCGACGGGTTCGCGCCGAGCTCCCGGGCGGTGTTCCAGACCGTGCTTGCCAGCGCGGGCCGCCAGCCAGGCGACTACCGGGACAAGGTGGCCGTGACGCTGCCAGCGTCGGCACCCGCCCGGGCCGCCGTGGCCAGCGTGCTGCTCGGCCTGGCCGACACGATCGAGGCCAACGTCGGGTTCGTCATCCGCGACGTCGACATCGAGTTCCTGCACGATCTGCGGGTCGCGGTGCGCCGCACCAGGTCAGCGCTCAAGCTGGCCGGGGACGTGCTTCCCGGTGGCACGGCGGCGCGGTTCGCTGCCGAGTTCAAATGGCTGGGCGATCTCACCACGCCCACCCGCGACCTCGATGTGCACCTGACCGGCTTCGACGACCTGACGGGACGGCTGCGGGCGGCCGCGCCTGCCGACCTCGAACCGCTGCGGGCACAGCTCGCACAGCGGCGCGCGGCCGAGCGCAGGAAGCTGCTGCGCGGGCTCCGCTCCGCCAGGTTCGCCGAGCTGATGACCGCATGGCGCGCCGCACTGGAAGCCGCCGCAGGCCGGCCGGGGCGGGGACGGCAGCGAGGGCCCGACATCGGCAGCCTGGCCGCCCGCCGGATCGGCCGGGCCTACCGGAGGGCCGCCAAGCGCGGCGCGGCGATCAGCGCTACCGGGGGTGCCGACGGGCCGCCCGCCGAGGATATGCATGCCTTGCGCAAGCGGTGCAAGGAGCTGCGTTACCTGCTGGAGTTCTTCGGCCCGCTCTACGAGCCCGCCGCGCTGCGGCGCGCGGTGAAGGATCTGAAGGGGCTGCAGGACTGCCTGGGAGAATTCCAGGATGCCGAGGTGCAGCGCGATGAGATCAGGGAGTTCGCCACCCAGATGCTGACCCCGCGCGCGGCACCCAGGGGCAGGCGGCAATCCCCGCCCGCACAGCCGGCCGCCGGTGAGCTGGCCGGCACTGAACTGGCCGGCACTGAACTGGCAGCCACTGAACTGGCGGCCACGCTGCTCGCCATGGGCGAGCTCACCGCCCAGCTCGACGGTCAGCAGCGCCGCGCCCGCGCCGATGTGGCCGGCCGCTTCGCCGGGTTCGCCGGCGCGGGTGTGCTGGACACACTGGGCATCGGCACCCGGACGGCCAGGCCATGAAGATCTTCGCGACGTACAACATCAAGGGCGGGGTCGGGAAGACCTCGGCCGCCGTCAACCTCGCTTACCTCGCTGGAGAGGCGGGCTACCGGACGCTGCTGTGGGATCTTGACCCGCAGGCGGCCGCGTCCTACGTGTTCCGGGTGCGGCCACGGGTGAAGGGCGGCGCGAAAGGGCTGATCCGGGGCGCCAGGCCGCTCGACGACGCGATCAAGGGCACCGACTTCGACCTGCTCGACCTGCTGCCCGCCGACTTCACCTACCGGAACATGGACCTGGCCCTGGACAAGGCCAAGAAGCCGACCAGGCAGCTGTCGCGCCTGCTCGGCCCGCTGGCGGCCGAATACGACATCATCTTCCTCGACTGCCCGCCGAGCATCTCGCTGGTGTCGGAGAACATCCTGCACGCGGTGCACACGCTGCTGGTCCCGATCATCCCGACCACGCTGTCCGAGCGCACGTTCGACCAGCTCACCGGGTTCATCGAGAGCCTGAACGGGCACCGGCCCGAGGTGCTCGCGTTCTTCTCCATGATGGACCGCCGCAAGCGGCTGCACCGCGACATCGCCGAGCGGCTGCCCGCCGGACGTCCCGACATCGCGTCGGCCGCCATCCCGGCGATGACGCTGGTGGAGCAGATGGCCGTGCGCCGCGCGCCGGTGCCGGCCTTCGCCCCGCGCAGCGCGGCGACGCAGCGCTACCGGGAGCTGTGGGCCGAGCTCCGCACCCGGTCCGGCATGACAGATCCGGCCACGTCCGGCTGAGCCGCGTAGGCTCCTGGTGACGAGCCGGGCCTGCGGATGACTTGGGCGGCTATGACTGAGTTCGCTGAGCTGCGCGAGCGGCTGGTAGATGAGTTGCGCGACAGCCACGCGCTGCAGGATGACCGGGTGGCCGCCGCCATGCTCACCGTCCCGAGGCATCTCTTCCTGCCGGACGCCGAGCCGGAGCAGGCCTATCTGGACGAGGCGGTAGTCACCAAGTCGGACGACATGGGCCGCGCGATCAGCTCGTCCTCCCAGCCCGCCATCATGACGATCATGCTCGAGCAACTCGGTGTGCAGCCGGGGCACCAGGTCCTTGAGGTCGGGGCGGGAACCGGCTACAACGCCGCGCTGCTCGCGTATCTGGCCGGCGCCTCCGGCAGCGTCACCACGGTGGACGTCGACGACGACATCGTCAGCGCGGCCCGCGAGCACCTGGCGGCCGGTGGATACGGCCGGGTCAGCGTCGTACACGGCGACGGCGGGCTCGGCTGGCCGCCGGACGCCCCCTACGACCGGATCATCGCGACCGTGGGAGCCTGGGACATCCTCCCGGCCTGGCTGGACCAGCTCAGGCCGGGCGGGCGGCTGGTGCTGCCGCTGGCAATCCGCCCCGCGATGCAGTACTCGATCGCCTTCGAGCGGGTGGCGGGCCACCTGGAAAGCAGGTCGCTGCGGCCATGCGGATTCATGCGGCTGCGTGGCACGTTCGCGGGGCCGGAGACGCTCGCCCCGATCGGCGAGGGACGGAATCTGTTCGCGGAGGTCGGCCCACGGCCGCCGGGCGCGGAGGAGCTGGAGGAACTGCTCGGTCAGCCCGGCGAGCGCGTGGACACCGGGATCACGGTCACCCTCAGCGAGCTGTGGGGCGGGCTCGGCCTGTGGCTGGCCGGCCGCGAACCAGGCCTCGGGCGGCTGTCCGGACAGGGGGTGAGGTCGCTGCCGGGTCCTGCCTCATCCGCCGTCGCCGGCGGCCGGATGGGAACAGTGATGATGGTCAGCGCGCACGGCTGTACCATCGCGGCCCGGCCGGACGACCCTGGCGAGGCCACCGGCGAGGACGACGAGGCCGCAGCCAGCCCGGCCGCCGCCGCGAAACTCAAGGCCCGGTCGCGGAAGCCCTTCGAGCTGGCCGCCTGGCCGTTCGGGCGGGACGGAGCCGAGCTCGCCGCCCGCCTGGCCCAGCACACCCAGGAGTGGGAGGCAGCGGGCCGCCCCTCCCCCGGCGACCTCAGCGTCACCGCCTACCCGGCTGAGACATCTGGGCCCGCCGGGGCGGCCGGGGCCGCCGTGATCGACAAGCAGTACACCCGGCTCGTGCTCTCCTGGCGGGACGGCACCGGGACCGCCGGGGAAACCTCCGGCTGCGAATAGCCGCCAGCCGGTCTACCTCGGCGGCGGCCCTGGAGCGAGCGCCGCGAATAGCCGCCAGCCGGTCTACCCGGGCGGTGGCAGGCCGCGGGCGAGCACCGCCACGACGTTGTCCAGCACGTCGTCGGGGACCTGGCCACCTGCCGTCCAGTCGACCCAGCGCATTCCGATGAAGTTGCCGATGCCGGTGTACATGTAGGCGATGACCTCGGGATCGTAGTCCGTGTCCACCTGGCCGGCGAGCTGGGCGTAGCGCACACCGCGGGCGTAGCCACGGGCCAGCCGTTCGTAGTACTCGCGGAACAGGCCAGGATCGACGAACTCGGACTCCCGCACGATGCGGTCCATCCAGGGGCGTTTGGACAGCATCGCGAAGAAGGCGCGGAACGCCGCCCGTTCGCGCTCCCGCTGGTCGGCTGCCTCCTCGATAGCGTCGCGCATCGCGGCCCGCAGATCGGCGTTGATCCGGCGGACCACCGCGGCGAAGATCTCCGCCTTGGACCGGAAGTGCGCGTAGAAGCTGCCGGTCGCGATGCCGGCCCGCGCACAGATCTCGGCCACGGTGGTCCGCCGGTAGCTGCGCTCGCCGAACAGCTCCTCGGCCGCCGCCAGCAGACGCTCGGCGGGCGGGCGGCCAGACTCCGGCCGTTCCGTGCGGCTACCTGGTTCGGCCCAGGATCCCGGCCGCCCGCTGGGCTCCGCTGCCACAACCCCGCTCCCTGCTCGCCGTGCCGATGAGTTAGGGGAGGTTATGTCTCATCGCCGGTCAGTGCGATGGTAGGCCGCTGGCCGGGGCTGCCTGCTCGCTGCCGGTGTAGGGCGTGATCGCGCCGGAGGCCGAGGTGCCGGTGGTCAGCACCGGGCCCTGCTGAACGATCACTCCATTTTTGACAATGCCGATGAAGGCGCCGGTCATGCCGGCGTGGTCAGACGAACCGTAGGTGTAGGGCGCCACGACCGGGCCCTGGGGCAGCCCGCCCGCGACCGCGGTGACCAGGTCCGCCCTGGTCGGGTTGCGTCCAGCCTTGAGCATGGCCTGGACGAACGTGTAGCCGACCGCCTCGCCGTAGAGCACGTTGCCGTCGAACGGCGCCTTGGCGTCGTAGGTGTCGTGGATCTTCTTGAACAGGGCGATCCAGCTGTTGCCCGTGTCGCCGAGCGAGGGCAGGTAGCTGTCGGTGATGATGCCCTGGGTCAGCGCGCTGCCGTTCACCGTGGCGCCGCCCTGCTTGGCGAAGGCCTGCAGCAGCCCGGCCAGCGTGATCGGGTCGGAGCCCACGTCGCTGACCGCCAGTGCCGGGGCGAAGCTGAGCTTGAGGGCGTTGAGCTTGAGCAGCGCGGTGAACGCCGGGACGGAGAACGACACGACCACCTGGGCACCGGATGCCTTCAGAGCGGCCACCTGCGGGCCGATGTTGATGTTGGTGGGGTCATAGCTCTGCTTGCTGACCACCTGCGAGCTGGGGATCTCGTCGTCCAGGCCCTTGACCCCATCCATGCCGAACTCGTCGTTCTGGTAGAAGTAGCCGACCTTCTTCCCGGCGAAGTGCTGCTTGATGTACTGGCCGAGGATCTTGCCCTCGCGGACGTAGTCGAGCTGCCAGCCGAACGTCTCCGGCTCGGTGGGCGGGCTGTTCCAGCATTCGCAGCCGGAGGCAACGAACACGTCGGGGATCTTCTCGGAGTTCAGGAACTTCACCACGGCCAGGTGAGTAGGGGTGCCCAGCCCGTCGAAGAGGGCAAAGACGTTGTCCTGCAGCACCAGCTGGCGGACCACGGACACCGTCTTGGACGGGTCGTAGCCGTCGTCGAGGTACTTGTAGACGATCTTGCGCCCGTAGACGCCGCCGTGCGCGTTCACGTACTGGAAGTAGGCGTTCGAGGCGGGGGCGATCTCGTCGTAGCCGGGCGCGGCCACACCGGTCAGCGGCTGGTGGCTGCCGATCACGATCTGGCTCTTGGTGATGCCGGGGGCGGACGCGGTCAGCGCCGATGACTTCGACCCGTTGCCCGAACCGCTGGAACCGCACGCGGCGGCCAGCAAGGAGAGAGCTGCCACAGCAGCGGTGATACAGGCTGGGCGCAGCCTGGATGACCTATTCATTGGGTACCTTCTTCCGGGTGTTCGCTCGCCGGCGCCTGCCGGCGGAAGGCGTTGAGTGAGCTGCCCGCGTCGGGCTGCCCGCCCGGCTGCGCCGTCCGGCGCAGTGCGCTGAGCGAGCCGCTCGCGGCGGGGAGGGTGGGGCCGAGCAGGCGGCGGACGCCGCCCTGGATACCGTCGGGGAAGACGAGCATGACGGCGATGAGGACCGCGCCGTAGGCCACCACCGGGATGTTGGCGGCGACCGAGCTGGACAGGCCGTGGCTGGTGGCCACGTCGGTGACGTAGGTGGGCACGAGGACGATCACGAGGCTGCCCCAGACCGCCCCGGGCAGGGTGCCGAGGCCGCCGAGCACCGCCGCGGTGAGCAGGGCGATGGACAGGGTGATCGTGAAGGACCCGGGCGAGACGAGCGTGGTGATGACGCCGAGCAGCGCGCCGGCCAGGCCGGCGCAGGCCGCGCTGATCACGAAGGCGAGGACCCGCAGCGCGGCCACGTTGAGGCCGGCCAGCGCGGCGGCGGCCTCGTCGTCGCGGACCGCGCGCCAGCTCCGGCCGACCCTGCTGCGGGCGAGGTTGGCCAGCAGGACCAGGGTGATCAGCGCGGCCGCGATGGCGACCCAGGCCTGCCACCGGGTGAGCGGGAACGTCGGCCCGAGGAAGGCGGGGGTGCTGACGTTGACGCCCAGGCCCTGGTCGCCGCCGAACACCCCGGGATACTGGTTCGCCAGGGCTGGCAGGGCGACCGCCAGCATGAGCGTCACCCCTGCCAGGTAGGGGCCACGCAGCCGGGCCGCCGCCACGCCCACCACGAGGCCGCCCAGGGCGGTGATCGCCGCGCTGGCCGCGAGCACCGCCTCGAGCGGCCAGGCCAGGTGCATCAGCAGCAGGGCCGCGATATAGGCGCCGACGGCCATGAACGCGCCGTGCCCGATGGAGATCTGCCCGGACAGGCCGATCAGCACGGAGAGCCCGGCGACCGCGGTCACGTAGACCGCGACCTGCGCCATCTGGTAGTCGCGGAACGCGCCAAGCTTGACCGAGAGCAGGCCTGCGACCAGGGCCACCAGGATGGCCGCGGCCAGGTGCCGGAGCATGGTCATGGTCACACCTGCCGCGAACTGGTAGATCCGAGCAGACCGGACGGCCGGATCATCAGGACCAGGACCAGCGCGGCCAGGCCGAACACCGGGACCAGGGCAGACCCCAGGTAACCGCCCGCGTAGTTGAGCACCACGCCGAGGACGAGCCCGCCCACGACCGCGCCCAGCGGGCTGTCCAGGCCGCCGATCACCGCGGCGGTGAACCCGAGCACGAAGATCGAGTCCATGCTGTTCGGGTAGAGGAAGGTGGACGGCGACACCAGCACGCCGGCCAGCGCGCCGATCAGGCCGGCCAGCGCCCAGCCGAGGGTGAGCACCCGGCCGATCCGGATGCCGAGCAGCCGGGCCACCCGGGGGCCGAACGCCGTCGCCCGCAGCCGCAGGCCGACCTGGGTGTAGCGGAACATCACGGCCAGGGCCAGCGCGGCCACGAGCACCGCGGCGGCCACGAACACGTCGTCGCGGGATACGCCGAGCGCGGTGCTGCCGACCCGGAGCCCGGCGACCGAGAACGCCGCGGGGAAGGACCGGAACTGCCCGCCGTAGATCACCCCGGCCAGCCCCTCGAGCAGGATCAGCAGGCCGATGGTCACGATCACGGCGTTCATCGGCGGTTTGCTCTCGGCCGGCCGGATGACCAGCTCGCACGCGGCGCCGAGGACCAGGCCGGCGGCCAGTGCGACGACGAACCCGGCCCAGTAGTTCCCGGTGTGGTTGATGACGATCAGGGCGATGTAGCTGGTGAACATCGCCATGCCGCCCTGGGCGTAGTTGAGGATCCGGGTGCCCCGCCAGATCAGCACGAGGGAGAGCCCGATCGCGGCGTAGATCATGCCGAAGCTGATGCCACCGAGCGTGAACTCGAGGAACTCCTGCATCCGCGCTCCCTACAACCCGAGGTAGTGCTTGAGGAGACTGGGGTCGGCCACCAGGTCGGCGGCCCCCGCCGCGGCGGCCACCTTGCCGAGGTTCAGCACGACGCCCCGGTCGGCGATGGCCAGGGCGGCGCGGGCGTTCTGCTCTACCAGCAGGATCGTCAGCCCGGTGGAATCCCTGAGCCCGGCCACCAGCGCCATCACCTGACTGATGATCTTGGGTGCCAGGCCGAGCGAGGGCTCGTCGAGCAGCAGCACCCGGGGCGCGGCGAGCAGCGCCCTGGCGATCACCAGCATCTGCCGTTCGCCGCCGGACAGCGTTGCGGCGGGCTTGCGCCGCCGGGAGGCCAGCACGGGGAACTGCTGGTAGGCCTGTTCCAGCGCGGTCGCCCGCGCGGCCCGGCCGGCCCGGATCAGCGCGCCGAGCCGCAGGTTCTCCTCGACGGTCAGCTCGGTGATGACGCCCTGGCCCTCGGGCACATGCGCCACCCCGGCCCTGGCCATGTCCGCGGGCCTGCGGCGGGTGACGTCCGTGCCGTTCAGCAGGACGCTGCCGCCGCGCACCTTGATGAGCCCGCTGATCGCGCGCAGCAGCGTGGTCTTGCCCGCGCCGTTCGCGCCGAGCACCGCGGTGATCGTGCCCTGCGGGGCCGAGACCGAGACGCCATCCAGCGCGACGGCCTCGCCGTAACCGGCCACCAGGTTCTCCACGGCCAGCACGGGCACGCCGTCGCCCGGTGTGCCAGCGCTGTCCGCCAGGCCGCCGCCGCTGCTGGCCGGGGTGTCAGCCATCGCCCGCCGCCCCGAGGTAGGCGATGGTGACGGCGGGATCGGTCAGCACTTCGGACGGCGGGCCGGTGGCGATCACCTTGCCGAAGTCGAGCACCACGATCGTGTCGCAGGCCGCCATCATCAGGTCGATGCGGTGCTCGACCAGGACCACGCAGGTGTCGGCGGCGATGTCCCTGATGAGCTCGCCGATCCCGGCGAGCTCCTCCTCGGGCAGCCCGCTGGCCGGCTCGTCGAGCAGCAGCAGGCGCGGCTGGGCGGCCAGGGCCCGGGCGAACGCGACCCGCTTGCGCAGACCGTAGGCGAGCTCGCCGGGTCTCCTGCCCGCCAGGTCAGCGGCGCCCACCCGGTCCAGCGCGGCCCGCGCGCGCTCCCGCAGCCTGCGCTCGTCCCGGTCCGACCGGGGCAGGCCGAAAAACGCTGTCCAGAACCCGGCGCGGGCATGACACTGAGCGCCGACCATGACGTTCTCCAGCACCGACAGCCCGCTGAACAGGCCCAGGCCCTGCAGGGTACGGGCGACGCCGAGGCCGGCCAGCCGGTGCGGGCGCAGCCGGGACAGGTCATGACCGTCGAAGCTCAGCCGCCCGGCCTCGGGCCGGACGAAGCCGCAGACCGCGTTCAGCAGGGTGGTCTTGCCCGCGCCGTTCGGCCCGATGATGCCGGTTACCTGGCGCGGCGCGGCAGTGAACGAGACGCCGTCGAGTGCGGTGACGCCGCCGAACCTGACTGTCACGTCCTGGACCAGGAGCGCTCCAGATGAACTATCGTTCATAGGCCTGACCCTTGTGCAGGCTGGCACGATGCCAGACGTATGAATAGTCATTCATGCACTGTTGCGGGCCGCGCGCAAGGCCTGATGCCGTCGTGAGCGACGATTCGTGGCCGAACTGATATAAGGATCATGACAGGAGCGGACACCGGCGTCGGCGGAGGACGGGTGCGTGCGGGCTGAGACGAACGGGCAGGCCGGCGGTGAGCCGCAGGCGGTGGATTCGCCGCTGACCAGCGCGGCGATCTTCCTGGTGATGGAGATCGGCCCCGGTGAGCAGAACCTGGCGGCGGTGCGCGGGCTGTGCGGGGATCTGGCCGGGCTGGTCCGCGCCGTTGGGTTCCGCGATCTGCAGGGGCTGCTGTCCTGCGTGACCGGCATCGGCGCGGCGGCATGGGACCGGCTGGCGCCGGGGGGCAGGCCGGCCGGGCTGCATCCGTTCCGGGAGATCCGGGCCGGTACCCGGCATGCCGTGGCCACGCCGGGAGACCTGCTCTTCCACATCAGGGCCACCCGGATGGACCTGTGCTTCGAGCTGGCCACCCACATCGCCACCCGGCTCGGCGGCGCCGCGACGGCCGTGGACGAGGTGCACGGCTTCCGTTACTTCGACGAACGCGACCTGCTCGGCTTCGTCGACGGCACCGAGAACCCGGCCGGGCAGGCGGCTGCCGAGGCGACGATCATCGGGGACGAGGACCCGGCGTTCGCCGGCGGCAGCTACGTGATCGTCCAGAAGTACCTGCACGACCTGGCCGCCTGGAACGCGATCCCGGTCGGGCAGCAGGAGCGGATCATCGGGCGGGCCAAGCTGTCCGACATCGAGCTGGACGACTCGGTGAAACCCAGCTACGCGCACAACGCGCTGACGACGATCACGTCCGCCGACGGCGAGGAAATCCAGATCCTGCGGGACAACATGCCGTTCGGCTCGGTCGGCAGCGGTGAGTACGGCACCTATTTCATCGGCTATGCCCGGTCCCCCGACGTGATCGAGCAGATGCTGGCGAACATGTTCACCGGCTCGCCGGAGGGCAACTACGACCGGCTGCTCGACGTCAGCCGGGCGGTGACCGGCAACTTGTTCTTCGTGCCCCCGGCCGATCTGCTGGAGGGCCTGGCCGGCGGCGAGGCCGCACCAGCGGCGGACGGCTCACTGAACATCGGCAGCCTGAGGAGGGTTTCCCAGGATGAATAACCTGCACCGCGAGCTCGCGCCCATCTCCGATGGCGCCTGGGCGCAGATCGAGGAGGAGGCCGCGCGCACGGTCAAGCGCCATCTGGCCGGACGGCGGGTGGTGGACGTGCACGGGCCGTCCGGAACGGCGTCCGCCGCGGTCGGGACCGGGCGGCTGCGGGACATCGACCCGCCCGGTGAGGGTGTGCAGGCCCGCCAGTACCAGGTCGCGGCGCTGGTGCAGCTGTGCGCACCGTTCCGGCTGGACCGGCAGGAGATCGACGACGTGGAGCGGGGCGCGCAGGACTCCGACTGGCAGCCGGTCAAGGACTCGGCCAGGCAGATCGCCTTCGCCGAGGACCGCGCGATCTTCGACGGGTACCCGGCCGGCCGGATCGGCGGCATCCGGGCGGGCGCGACCAGCCCGGCCATCGCCCTGCCCACCGACCCCAGGGACTACCCGGAGGCGTTCGCCCAGGCGCTCAGCGCGCTGCGGACGGCCGGGGTCGACGGGCCGTACGCGGCCGTGCTCAGCGCCGACGTCTACACCGCGGTCAGCGAGACGAGCGACCACGGCTATCCGCTGATCGAGCACCTCAAGCGGCAGCTGTCCGGGGATATCGTCTGGGCACCCGCCATCAGCGGGGCCGTCGTGCTGACCACCCGCGGCGGCGACTTCTGCCTGGAGGTCGGGCAGGACACCTCGATCGGGTACCAGTCGCACACCGCCAGCACCGTCGAGCTGTACCTGCAGGAGACCATGACGTTCCTGATGTACACCGGCGAGGCGGCGGTCAGCCTGACAGCGGCCGGCTGAGAGCGGCCCGGGCTGGGCGTTAGCTGGGGTCTTCGACCAGGTCGGTCAGGGCGCACTCGTCCGGGGCGCCCGGCTTGAAGGCGACGCCGCTCTGCGGTTGCCACTGGCCGCCGTCGAGGCGGACCGGCCGGACCAGGATGCGGTGACCGGCCCCCTCCCTGGCCAGGAAGATCTCGTTGTAGCCGTTCTGCTCGTCGGAGGCAGCGCTGGCCAGCGTGGCCGCGCCGGCGATCCGCATGGTCCAGCCGGGTGCCTGGCCGAGCAGCCGTTCCGCGGCGAGGAAACCCAGATGGGTATGGCCGTGCAGGACCAGGGACGTGCGGGCGGCCACCAGCGCCCGCTTGGCCTGCCCGGCGTTGACGATGCCCGTGTACGGGGCGACCTCGACCGCGGGGACCGGTGACAGCGGGTGGTGCAGGACGGCCACCGTGACGTAGCCAGGCTCCTGGGTCAGCCGGTCGAGGACGTCACGGGCCACGACCCCAGGGTCCAGGCGCTCGAAGCGATGGATCAGCTCGCGGACCCTGGCCTGGTCGGCTGCCTCAGCGAACTCGGCACGGCAGGCGTCAAGCAGCTCGCGGTCCTCGTCCCTGGACACCTCGCCGCCGGATTCAGCCGATCCGAGCAGGGCCAGCCGCAGCCCCGCGCTGGGGTATCTGAGGAACAGCCTGCGGGCTTGGCGGTCGGCCAGCTGCAGATCCGGGTGCGGGTATCCGGCAAACGTCTCAGCGAACCAGCGATGCCTGGCTTCCTGCTGCGGCTCCAGGCACAGCTCCCAGGACACGTCGTGGTTGCCGCCGACGAGCACGATCCTGGGGTCCTGCGCCGTCAGGTCGGGGTGCGCGGCCAGCAGGCTCCTGAGCTGTGTGAGCCAGCCGAGCGCCTGCTCACCGAACTGTTCGTCCGGCCGGTTGACGACGTCACCCGAGACGATCACCAGATGCGGCGCCAGCCCCTGGCTGGCGAGCTGGCGGATGTGACCGAGGTAGCTGTCCAGCGGGGTGCCCGCTCCGGCCAGGGCGGCGATACGGCGCCCGGCCTTGGTCTCGTCCTTGCTGTCCACCGTCGACCGCAGGTACCCGCCGTGGTGCAGGTCGGAGATGTGGTGAATGCGCAGCACACCGGGCAGATGGCCGGCCAGCACCGGATCTTGCGGAATGCAGGTCTGGCTGAGCAGGGCGGGCGGTGCGGCGGCGGAC
>DASXMU010000138.1:0-4097 GCA_036495485.1 Streptosporangiaceae bacterium | reverse complement strand
GCGTTTACCGTGTCTGGGCTCATCAGTTCCAGGTCTACTTCAGCGCCCTCTTCGAGGTGCGCGTCGTAGGGGATCCGGGCTACCGAACGGCAGCGGCCGGCGAAGTGGTTTTCCAGCCTGTCCAGGTCCACGGTGCTCTTGCTGCGCGGCCTGATCATGGAGAGGACGACCACGGCGTTGCGGACCAGGTCGCCGTATTCGTGAGCATCCAGCCAGTCCAGGGTGGCGCTTGCGCTTCGGGCGCCGTCCACGGAGGGGGAGCTGACCAGGACGATCTGGTCGGCCATTCTTAGGACGCCGGCCATGGCTGAGTGGAGGAGGCCGGTGCCGCAGTCGGTCAGCGAGATCGAGTAGTAGTGCTCCAGGACGCTCGCGGCCTCGTAATAGTCTTCCTCGCTGAATGCTATGGATACCGCAGGGTCGCGGTCGGAGGCCAGGATTTCCAGGCGGCTGGGGGCCTGGGAGGTGAAGGCGCGGACGTCGGCGTAGCGGTGGATCTGGTCGCGCTCGTTCAGCAGGTCGCGGACGGTCGCGGCCGTCTCCAGGCGGACCTTGTCGGAGAGGGTTCCCCGGTCCGGGTTCGCGTCCAGGGCGATGATCCGGTCGCCGCGCAGGGAGGCTAGCATCGCGCCGAGGCTGACGCAGGTGGTGGTCTTGCCTACCCCACCCTTCAGGCTCATCACGGCCACCCGGTGGTGGCCACGGGCGACGGGGGTGCGCACGCGGGCGATCAGGTCGCGGCGGCGCACGGCATCGGCGGATTCGCGCGGATGGATCAGGCCGCCGGAGCCTTTGTACAGGATCCGCCGCCAGCCACCTTCGGGGGCGTGGCGCCTGCCGTGCAGGAGCGCCTCGGCGGTCAGGTCGTCAGCGGTTTCCACTGCTTGCTGCTGGTCGCCGCCGTGGAGCGGGAGGGGCGCAAGGGGGTCGCCGCCAGCGGGGGGGCGGACGTTCTGCGAAGCGCGAGGGGGCGGGTAGGGGCGGGACGGGTCGGGTTCGCCGCGGGGCCGGGGCTGCTGAGTGTAGGACTCCTGGGCCTCGTAGGGGGCGGGACGGGACTGGGGCGAACCTGACGTCTCGTAAGGGGTCTGCTGCCACTGGTAGGAGTCTTGTGGCGGGTACGGGCCGGGAGCGGCGTTGGCAGTGGACTGGCCATGGTCGGGAGCCCGGTCGGTGTCGGGCTTCTCGTTCTGGCCGGCAGCGGGGCCGCGATGCTGGCCGGGCTGGGGGTGGCCGGAGTCACCGGCGGTGGGCGGCGGATACGCCTGCGCTGGGCCATAGCCGGGCTCCCGGCCGTAGACCGGGCCTTCGGAGTAGGGCTGGCTTGGGGCGTAGCGTGCGTCGTCGCCGTAGTTGCCCGGGGGCGGATAGCCCTGGCCCTCACCGTAATCCTGCGGCGGCGGGTAGCCGGGACCGTAGCCCTCCTGCGAGGCGTATCCCTGATCTTGGCCGTACCCACGGTCATCGCCGTAGCCCTGGTCGGCGCCATAGCCCATTGGCTGACCATAACCCCCATGGCCGGGCTGGTCCTGGCCCTGCGCCGAATAAGGGTAGTCGCCGTAGGAGGAAGCGTAGGGCGAGGCTTGCTCGCCCGCGCTCTGCGCGTCGCGCGGCATCCAGACCGACGTCGATGGGTCACCGGGTGTGACACGGTCGGAGGTCTCGCCGACGGCCGGGCTGGGGCCGGAATAGCCCGGCGGATCGGGCTGCGGATAGCCGGCGGCGAACCCTGCAGGGCGGCGCCCCACTCCCGGCGGCACCTGTGAGCCTGAGGCATCCTGACCTGCGCGCGCGTTGCTGCCGCCTGGCCGGGCAGGGTCGGCAGGCGGGCTGACGTCAGGCTTCTCACCTGCGGAAGCAGTTGCCTTCGCCGTGGGCGGATTGTCGTGCGCGCTCTCTTCCGCCCCAGCCAACTGATCCTTGTCTTGCTTAGCCACTCGTCATTCCCTCCCCAGGTCCCAGTGGTAGGAGAATGGCAACCCCAGGGGCCGGGATCCGCGTTCCAAGCCGAGACCTAAGCTACCCGATCTCCAAGCGATACCCTCAGCCACTAATCAAACACCCAGGAGCAGGTCATGCGTGCCATCGTCATCAGAGAGCCAGGCGGACCCGAGGTACTCCAGCTGACCGAGGTCGATGATCCCGTACCGGGACCGGACGATGTTCTCATCGACGTGACGGCGGCCGGGGTGAATCACGCTGATCTATTTCAGCGGATGGGATTTTATCCGCCGCCACCGGGCGCGTCACCGTATCCGGGGCTGGAGTGCTCGGGCCGGATCGCGGCCATGGGTGAGAACGTAGCAGGCTGGCGCGTGGGCCAGGAGGCGTGCGCCCTGCTGGCCGGCGGTGGGTACGCGGAGCAGGTGGTGGTGCCCGCAGGCCAGCTGCTCCCGGTGCCGGCCGGGCTGACGCCGGCCGACGCGGCCGCGCTGCCCGAGGTCGCCTGCACCGTGTACTCCAACGTGTTCATGAGCGCCGGGCTCAGCCAGGGAGAGACGCTGCTGGTGCACGGTGGGGCGAGCGGCATCGGGACGATCGCGATCCAGCTCGGCAAGGCGCAAGGAGCCAAGGTCGCCTGTACGGCGGGCTCGGCGGAGAAACTGGCCCGCTGCGCCGCGCTCGGCGCGGACTGTGCCATCTCCTACAAGGAAGAGGACTTCGTGGCCCAGGTGCACGATTTCACCGGGGGCAAGGGCGCGGACGTGATCCTCGACATCATGGGCGGCAGCTACCTCAGCCAGAACCTGGCCGCGCTGGCCACCGGCGGCCGGCTGGTGGTCATCGGAACTCAGGGCGGCAGCAATGGCGATCTCGACCTGCGCGTACTGCTCGGCAAGCGGGCCAGCGTGCGGGGCGCCTCGCTGCGGCCGAGGCCGGTCGCGGAGAAGTCGGCCATCGTCTCCGCGACGGTGGCGCACGTCTGGCCGCTCATCGAATCCGGCCGCGTCCATGCGGTCATCGACCGGACGCTGCCGCTGGCTGACGCGGCCGAGGCGCACCGGATCATGGAGGCCAGCACGCACGTGGGCAAAATCCTGCTCACCACGTGATCCAGCCTGCCCCGGCAGGCGGATCGGTCCCCCCACCGGACGAACCAGATCCAAGAGGGCCAGACTAGGAGGATGAGTGAGCCGATGAACTCCGAGCCACAGGAGCACCCCCAGGTCGTTGTGGTCGGTCCCGAAGGAATACCCGGCGAAGACCAGGGCAATTCAGGCGATCACGAGCGCCCAGTGACCGAGATGATCGAGCAGCCTGCCAAGGTGATGCGGATCGGCAGCATGATCCGCCAGCTGCTCGAGGAGGTCAGGGCGGCACCCCTGGACGAGAAGAGCAGGGCGCGGCTCAAGGAGATTCATCAGAGTTCGATCAAGGAACTCGAGGATGGTCTCGCGCCTGAGCTGGTCAAGGAGCTCGACCGGCTGTCGCTGCCGTTCACGGAGGGCGATCTGCCCAGTGAGGCGGAGTTGCGCGTGGCGCAGGCGCAGCTGGTTGGCTGGCTGGAAGGGTTGTTCCACGGGATTCAGACGACGCTGTTTGCGCAGCAGATGGCGGCGAGGGCACAACTTGAGCAGATGCGGAGAGCGCTGCCGCCGGGGGTCATGCCCCCGGGCGAGGAGCTACCGCAGCCGCCGGGAGGATCCGGGCCGTACCTGTAGAAGCTGGGTCCGAAAGCCTGAACTCGGCACAACGGGGGGTGCTGGAGGGACCACACTCGTCCCTCCAGCGGCCGGCTGCGCCGAACGCCGTCAGTGGGCGGGCTGGGGCCGTCAGCGGGGCGGGCTGGGGTTAGCCTCGATTCCCGGTTAGACGCGGCCGTAGCGGAGGCGGGACAGCCAGGCGGCGGCGGAGGCGAATTCGGGGTCGGAGGTGCCGGGGCGGACTTGGGTTTTGCCGCCGTCGCTGCGGGGGTAGCTGCCCAGGAACGTGACGTTGGCGCAGACGCGGCGCAGGCCCATGATGGCTTCGCCTACGCGGGCGTCGTCGATGTGGCCTTCGCAGTCGATGCAGAAGTAGTACTTGCCCAGTTCGTCGCCGGTGGGGCGGGACTCGATGCGGGTGAGGTTGATGCCGCGTACGGAGAACTCGGTGAG
>DASXMU010000137.1:0-1524 GCA_036495485.1 Streptosporangiaceae bacterium | reverse complement strand
CCCGATGTACCCGACGTTCTCCGGACGCTCGCCACGCACCCCCAGAAGCTGGCCGTCGATGGCACGGATGATGTCGGCGAGCGTGATTTCGTCGGCCGGGCGGGCGAGCCAGAAACCGCCGTCCGGGCCGCGCTGGCTGCGCACCAGGCCGGCCCGGCGGAGCTGAGTCAAGATCGTCTCGAGGAACTTCACAGGGATCTGCTGCGCCCGCGCGACCTGTTCCGCTGTGACGTGGCTGTCACCGATAGTGGCGATCTCAATCGCCGCACGTAGCGCGTAGTCAGCGCGAGCAGACAATCTCATGAGAAGCATTATGCAGGCATTCCGGTCTGAACGCGGGACAAGGGCCCCTCAGCGAGGGTCCGGTCAGCCACGCCCGGGGCCTGGGCCACCTTTTCTTCCCCGGCTTTTCTGCTTCCCGGCCAGGGCGGCCCACGTCTCAGGGACGCAGTGGCATGACCGGGACGGCAGGGCTGATCGTGCTGCTGATGACGCCGAGCCGGTCCACTTCCAGGTGGACCCGGTCGCCCGGTTGCAGCCATGGGTAGGCGTCCAGCCCGTGCACCCGGGACAGCTCCAGGATGCAGCCGGTGCCCACCGTGCCGCTGCCGATGATGTCACCGGTCCGCAGCGTCGTGCCGCGCGAGGCGTAGGCGAGCAGTTCGCCATAGCGCCAGTAGATGCTGGCGAACGTGCCCGCCGAGTACGGCCGGCCGTTGACCGAGGCGGTCATCCGCAGATCGTAGGCATTGCCCGCCCGGCGGTCCGCGAGCTCGTCCGGCGTTACCAGGTAGCCGCTGAAGCTGGTGGCCGTGTCCTTGCCCTTGGCCGGGCCGAGGTGGCCCTTCATCTCGTGCCCCTGCACGTCCCTGGCGCTCCAGTCGCACATCACCAGGTATCCCGCGATGTGTTCCCCAGCCGTGTCGGGGTGCAGATCCGAGCCTGGCCGGCCGATCACGGCCGCGATCTCCAGCTCGTAGTCGAACGCCCGCGAGCCGGGCGCAATGGGAACGTCGTCGCAGGGCCCGCGGGCCGCCGCCGGATTGGTGAAGTAGAACAGCGGAATCTCGTACCAGATCGGGTTCACGTCGTGGCCCATCGCCGCTGAGCTCGTCTTCACGTGCTCTTCGAAGGCGTAGAAGTCCCTGATGGACGGCGGCTGCGGCACCGGCGCCAGAAGCCGCACGCCGCCCTCGGCGACCACCTCCGCCGGGTCGTTCCTGGCCCGCCCGGCCGCCTCGGCCATCCGCTGCCCATCGTCCCCGAGCAGGTCCACTAGCGAGCTATCGCCCGGCAGCCCATGGATCGACCCTTCGTGCAGCAGCCCCACCCGCGGGCCCGTGCCGGCCGGGGAGACATAGGTACACCAGCGCATGCGACCGCCTCCAGTGCGTCGCCGGAACCCTGAGCCGATCGTGCCCAGAGCGGGCAGGCTCTCACTATGCCGCAATCACCGCGCCCGCTGACTAGCCCATCCGCACCCAGCCCGGTGTCAGCGACAGGCCCGCCCGCGTCCGCCCGGTG
>DASXMU010000136.1:0-3395 GCA_036495485.1 Streptosporangiaceae bacterium | reverse complement strand
CGGTGAACGTGGAGGACGCCGACGGTAGGTTCGCCGGCGTCCTCGCGGCTGCCAGGTAGCAGGTCTTGCCTACTGCCCAGGGCGAACGCAGGCAAACATGCGACCTCGCTCACACCTGGTCAGGCGGCTTGCTCACACCTGGGCGGGTGGTGAGACCTCGGCCGGCGTCTGCGGCGTCCGGGCCTGCTCGCCGTTGGGGCGGTCGCTGAAGGTCACGATCACGTTCTGCTCGGGGCGGCGCTGGTTCTGCAGCGCCTGCAGGGCCATCGAGTACCGGTCCGCCTCGGTCAGCGGCGGCTGGATCATGGCCCGCGGCCACAGCCGCCTGGCCAGCACGACGTTGATCTCGGCGGCGTAGACCGTCACCTGGACGGCGACGTAAAGCCAGGCGACCAGGCCGAGCACCGTGGCGAACACCCCGTACACCGAGTCGGTGCGCAGATAATGGTGCACCAGGTAGCCGCCGAGGGCCTGCAGCAGCGTCCAGGCCAGCCCGCCGGCGACCGCGCCGGCCAGCAGCGCCCGGGACCGGACGCCCTTGGGGGTCAGCACCCGGAAGCTGACGAAGTACAGGCCGATGTTCGCGCAGCCCGCCAGCATCTCGGCCAGCACCACGACGATCACATTGTTGTGACCGAAGGTGTCCAGCGCCGTGAGCAGCGTCGTCACGACCACACCGGCGCCGAGCACGCCGGGGAACAGCAGGCACCGCCCTAGCCGGGGCACATACCCGGGCCGCGCCGGTCCGGGCAGGTTCCACACCTGCTCCATGGTGAACAGCCCGGACTGGGCCAGCCCGGTGGCCCCCCAGATCAGCCCGAGCAGCCCCACCACGAGCCCGATGACGCTGGATCGCCGCAGCGCGTGCACATTACCCGCCAGCTGGTTGCCGACCAGCGGGAACTGCTTGGCCACGGCGGTCAGCACCTGGCCGCGCAGCGCCGGGTCGGCCGATGAGATCAGCCCGAGGATCGTCACCAGCACCAGCAACAACGGGAACACCGACACGAACGCGGAATGCGCCATGCTGCTGGCCAGCGTTCCGCCGTTGTCGTCGCCATACTTCTTGATGACCCCGAAGACAAAGGCAGACGGAGTATGCCGCTGCTGCGCGGCGTCCAAGCGCCGCAACCCACGCTCGATGGGATTCACCAGCGCCCTCCCCGGCGGCCTGCCCTGCTACAGCGCTTCCTGGCTACCCCGAAACCGCCATCTCATGCACATTGCTGCCGGATATGGCCTGTTCATACCGCCGAAATTTCCTTTTATGGAAGAAAGAAAGAAAGAAAATCACCGGACGGCGCCTATCGCGCAAACCTTTGGCCGGTCCGGGGCGGAGCCGCAGCGCTACTCCTGGCGCCGCCCCCGCCGGGCGAGCGGGAACGCGAACCAGAGCCCGGCGAACATGACGACGATGAAAACCGTGATCAGCACGGACGGCAGGCCATGGTCGACGTAACCGGTCACCAGCAGCACGGCGGCGCTCACCGCCAGGCCCACGGTCACCAGCCCGCCGATCGCCATGATGTTGGCGGCCCGGACCAAGCGCTCCTTCTGGCGCTGCCGGAAGACCAGCCGGTGATAGGCGACCGGCCCCAGCAACAGGGCCGTGGCCACCGCCGCCAGCACCAGGCAGACCAGGTAGAGCTGGCGCTGACCGCTGTCGAGCCGGTCGAACCTGTTGGTGAACGGGAGCGAGAGCAGGAACCCGAACAGCACCTGGACGCCGAGCCCGGCCACCCGCAGCTCCTGCAGCAGCTCCGCGAGGTTGCGGTCGTCCCGCTGGTCCGGCGTCTCGTTCCGCTGGTCCGGAAGCTCCATGTCCACTCACTCCCCCGGTTCAGCGACGGCTGACAGGCGGCTGTAGTCGATCTCGAACTGGTACCCGGCGAGCGGCGCCACCCGGTGCCCACCGGGCCACCTCCTGCTTCCCCGTCGCGAGCTGCCGCAGGTGATGCTAGCGGGCCACAGCGGTGCCAGCGGCGGCTCAGGACATCCAGCGCCGGTGCCGGCGCCGGGACGCCTTCTTCCAGGCCTGCCGTGCCTGTGCCTGGAGATGTTCGCGACCGTGAGACTCGCGTTCGTACAGCAGGCCGTAGCTGAAGGCGTTCTCACCGGCCAGATGCGCGCTCATCCCGAGCTGCCGCACCGCCTGGACCGCGATGACCGCGTCCTGGTGCTCGCCGAGCACGGACTGCACCCGCTTCATCCGCTTGGCGAACCGCCGCGCCGGTTTCCCGGCCGCTGGCCTGACCGCCTCACTGGCGTACCGGGCCCGCTTGACCGCCTTGCGGGCCCGGTGCAGCGCCACGTCCCTGGCCGGTCCCTGCGGAGCGTGCCATGCCCGGCGCATCCGGCGCGCCGCCCTCTTGTGGACGCGCCGCACCTGCGCGGGCAGGACGTCCCTGGCCGGCCTGTCCGCCTCACGGCCAGACGGGGGCTGCCCGATCAGCCGGTCCAGGGCGTCGAGCAGCGCGAAGTACCGCTGCGAGCCGAGCACGGTCAGCACCTCGGCCTCCGCCGCCGCGTGTACGGGAGCAAAATGCCCCCGGATACGGGCCTGCACCGGACCGACAACCTGGTCCGCCGGGAGCTTGCCCAGCTCGGTGAGCAGTTGCTCGGGGAGCACCTCACTGTCGCGCGCAGCGCCGAGCACGCGGCCGAGCCAGCGAAGCTCGGCCGCCAGCCGTTCGGTCTGCTCGTTGCCGATGACCCGCCGGAACGACCGGAGCGTGCTCCGCAGCCGGCGCGTGGTCACCCGCATCTTATGGACCGAGTCGGGTTCGTGCATCCGCACCATCGGGTCGAGCGAGGTGAGCCTGCCCGTCTGGTCCCGCAGGCAGGCCAGGATCACCTGGCCCGCCGTCGCGGACCGGGACAAACTCCGGGCAGGCTGGGTGGCAAGCCGGCGGCCCAGCGCGTGCTCCAGCTTGGCCGCCCATTCCGATGGGCGCAGGCCATCCCGGCGCAGCATCTCCCCCGCCGCCTCGAGCAGACGGTGGTCTCCACCGGTCAGCTCCACCTCGACCTCGTGCCACTGAGACACCGTGGTCGACTCCCCCATGGTCTGGGCGGACACATCGTCGGCGGCGACCTCGGCCAGCGACTCCCCGGCCCGGCCGAGCAGGATCAGCCGCTGGCGTCGGGTGGCGATCCGCGCCACCGGCCTGAGCGGCTCGCCCCGGGTGTACCCCAGGACCAGTCCGGCCAGTTCGGCGGGCACCGTGTCGCCATCCCCCAGCGGCAGCCGGATCTCGCGCCGGGTCCCCGGACCAGCAGGCAGCTTCATGTGCCACCCGGCGTCCTCGCCGCCAACCCGCCGCCGCAGCGTGGCCCCCGCACGGATCAGCCGCAGGTCGCCCGTGTCGTAGTACTCCGCTTCGAGCCGCTGCTCG
>DASXMU010000135.1:0-5718 GCA_036495485.1 Streptosporangiaceae bacterium | reverse complement strand
CAGCGCACCGGGCAGCAAGGGCCCCGCTCTGCTGTGCCCGGCCACGGCCACCGCCTCGTCTCCGTCGGCCAGTTCGGCGATCGCCTGGAACAGCCGCTCGTAGAACGGTGGCCCAGAATCCAGGACCGGCCGCAGATCCGGTACCGCGACGGCGTACCCCAGCTCAGCCAGGCGGTCCGGTACGCCGCCCCAGCTCGACCTTCCCAGCAGCGGGCTGTGGACGAGCAGAACCTGCATGACTTGTCACCATAGCCGCCTCGCACAGCCAGCCAATGATGGGTGGCAGCCGGTGTGGAACACCACGGACTGCGAACCCGGCGCTCGCGGGTATGGGCTGCGCGGGGTGTTCGCCGGCCCGAGGTCCGGGCTGGTCGGGGGATGCGGCACAATAGGCGGGTTACTACTGTCTGTAGGAGACTGGCCTGACCGAGCTGCGCTCACCTGACACGGCACACCGCGGCGAAGGCACCGGTGGGCCGCCGCAGCCGCCTAGGCCCGGCCGCCCGGCGCTGGGCACCGGGGCCTGGCTCCGGCTGGCCTGGCGGCAGCTCACCTCCATGCGGATAGCCCTCATCCTGCTGTTCCTGCTCGCGCTGGGCAGCGTGCCCGGGTCGGTGCTGCCGCAGCAGGGGGTCGACCCGGCTCAGGTGCAGCAGTACTTCGCGTCCCATCCGGCGCTCGCTCCGTGGCTGAACCGGCTGGGGCTGTTCAACGTCTTCGCCGCTCCCTGGTTCGCCGCCATCTACCTGCTGCTGTTCGTCTCGCTGGCCGGGTGCGTGGTGCCGCGGGCGTTCCGCCTCGCGCACACCGTCAGGGCGCAGCCGCCGACGGCGCCGCGGAACCTGGCCAGGCTGCCGTCCTGGGCCCGCTACGAGACGGCGCTCGCGCCGGAGCAGGCGCTCGCCGCCGCCGCCAGCGTGCTGTCGGCCCGCAGGTTCCGGGTGCGCACCGCCGACGGCTGGGTGTCGGCGGAGAAGGGGCACCGCCGCGAGGCCGGCAACCTGCTGTTTCACCTCGCGCTGCTCGGCGTGCTGCTGTCGGTCGGGCTCGGCGGGCTGTTCGGTTACAAGTCGAACCGGCTGCTCGTGCAGGGCAGCAGCTTCGCCGACACGGTCACCGACCTCGACGTCTACCATCCTGGCCGGCTGGTCGCGCCATCGGACCTGGCGCCGTTCACCATCGCGCTCGACAAGTTCAACGCCAGCTATGTCACCTCCGGCCCTGATCGCGGGCAGCCGGCCGCGTTCGACGCGCTGATCCGTTACTCCAGCCAGCCGGGCCGGTCACTTCAGCGCTTCGACCTGCAGGTCAATCACCCGCTCGTGGTGGACGGGGTGCGGGTGTTCCTGATCGGCCACGGCTACGCTCCGGTGTTCAAGATCACCGACGGCACCGGCCATGTGGTCTTCGACCAGCCGGTGCCGTTCATCGCCGCGGAGACCGCGACCTACACGTCCGAGGGCGTCATCAAGGTGCCCAACGCCAGGCCGGAGCAGCTCGGCTTCATCGGTGTGTTCCTGCCCACGGCGGTCGATACGGGCGGCCAGCTCCAGTCGGCCTTCCCCGCCGCCGTCAACCCGGTGGTCAGCCTGGTCTCCTACGCCGGCAACCTCGGCCTGGACTCCGGCGTCCCGCAGTCGGTGTACCAGCTCGACACCGCTGGGATGCACCGGCTGCCGGTCAGGCCGCAGGGGCTGTCGCCCGGTCAGTCGATCAAGCTGCCGGGCGGCGACGGCACGCTCACCTTCACCGGGTACACGCAGTGGATCACGCTGGCGATGACCTACGACCCCGGCCAGCTGCCCGCGCTGGCCTGCGCCATCGCCGCTCTCGCCGGGCTGCTGCTCTCGTTCTTTGTCCGGCGGCGCCGGATATTCGTCCGGGTCAGGGCCGCCGAGGGCGGCGCGACCGTGGTGGATGTGGGCGGGCTGGCCCGCTCGGACGCCGGCGGCGGTTTCGAGACCGAGTTCGCCGAGCTGACCGGGAAGCTTCAATCGGTGCATCCGGGCGCCCCACCGCCCGGCACCCCGCCACCTGGCACCGAGCCATCAGACGCTGGGCCAGATGGCGCCGCGCAGCCGTCCCGCCCCAGGGAAGAGGGGGAGTAGACCATGCCCACCATCAACACCGGACTGGCCCAGGTCAGCAACGATTTCCTGCTGGTCGCGATCGTGGCCTACTCGCTCGCGGTGCTCGCCTTCGCCGGGGACTTTGCCTTCGGCCGGAGCAAGACGCGGGCGGCGGGCGCGGCGGCCGAGGCCAGGGTGCCCGCGATGGCCGGGGCCGCCATTGCCGGGGAGGCCGCGGTCGCCGGACCGTCCGGTGCCGGAGCGGATGGCCTGCCCGCGGCTGGTGCGGCCGCGAGCGATGGGCCCGCCCCGGTCCGTCCGGCTTTTCTTTCTTTCCAAAAAGAAATTGTGGGGGTCACGGGGGGCGGACAGCCGGCCGCAACCAGCCCCGGGCGCTGGGTGCGCGCCGCTCTGGTGGCCACGTTCTTCGGGCTGGCCGCGCACCTGGTGGGCGTGATCTCCCGTGGGCTGGCGGTGCACCGCCTCCCGTGGGGGGACATGTACGAGTTCGTCGTCGCGCTGACCTGCGTGGCCGTGGTGTTCTTCCTCGGCCTCATGATCCGGTACCGGGCCTACTACCTGGGGCTGTTCGTGGTGGGTGCGGTGGTCATCGCGCTCGGGCTGGCGCAGACCGTCATCTACACGGTGGCCGGGCCGCTGGTGCCCGCCCTGCAGTCCTACTGGCTGTCTATCCACGTGACCGCGATCACGCTGGCGGTCGGGACGTACTTCGTGGCGGCCGTGCTCGGCATCGTCTACCTGTTCACCGACCGGCACGCCAGGCGGGCCGCGGCGGGCCGGGTACGGGCGGCGGACGGGATCATGGGCAGGCTGCCCGCGCCCGAGGTGCTCGACCGGCTCGCCTACCGCACGGTGATGTTCGCCTTCCCGCTGTGGACGTTCGGCATCATCGCCGGCGCGATCTGGGCGGATCAGGCCTGGGGCAGGTACTGGGGCTGGGACCCGACCGAGACCTGGGCATTCATCACCTGGGTGGTCTACGCCTGCTTCCTGCACGCCAGGTCCACGGCCGGGTGGCGGGGCTGGAAGGCCACCGTGGTCCAGCTGGTCGGGTTCTGCTGCCTGGTGTTCAACATGGTCGGGGTCAGCCTGTTCATCACCGGCCTGCACTCCTACGCCGGGCTGAACTGACGCCGGCGAAGCCCGGCATCGGGGGGCATCCCCCCGGGGGCTAGCGGGGATCGTCGTCTTCGCGCAGGTCGCGGATCACGCAGTCGAGGTAGCGGAGGAAGTCCGGGTCGTCGTCCGGGCCCACCGGCCACACGGTGGCCTGCCCGTCCTGCTGCCCGCCCGGATCCTGCACCGGAACCTCGCCGGACAGGTCATACCTGGCACGGCCGGCCGGGTGCCTGCGCAGCGCGGCCTCGGCGTCCATGCCGCCAAAGTCGATCGCCTGCCCGGAATACCACGGCGAGCGCGGCGCCCTGCCCGGCAGGTAGCGGCCCGGCGTGGTGTAGGGCCGGCCGAACAGGAGCCAGGCGAGCGAACCGGGCACGAACAGCAGCCCGGCAATGGCCAGCCAGGCTCCTTTGCCCAGGCCACGGCAATCTGCTCCGGAGGTGAGCAGAATGTCGATGAGCGCGTACATCCACAAACCAGCGGCCAGCAGAGCGACTAGGACGCCAAGCAGCAGCATGGGGGCAGCCTAACGCTGGAACGGTCCGCCAAGGGATGAATTGCGCCACTAGTTCGCCAAGCGCGTGACGCGATCGGTACAGATAACAATAAGTCACGAGAGATGACGATCCCGGGGATCCGGCATACGCTGTGCCTGTTCAGATGTTCGGGTTCGTCAAGAGACCCAATCCGGTTGCTGCGGTGCCACCTGCACCGGCACTCGGGCAGGCGCCAATCGCCTGCCCTCGCTAGCCGGTCTTGAAGAACCCTCGCTGGCGCCCAGGGCACGCGTGGCAGGAGTCCGGGACATGTTCAAGCGGTTGCTGAATCGCCTCTGGGGGCGAAGGCGATCAGCCTCCGTGCGCGAGAGCCGGGGGCGGGCAGGACCGCGAGATACCGTGGCCCAGGGAGCCGGGCTGAGCGCGCGGCCAGGCGTCACCGGTCCGGTGGGGATCGCCGGCGAGGCCGGCGCGGGGGAGAGCGCGGGCCGGCACCGCCGTCCCGTGCCGCCCGGCGAGGCAGAACCTGGGCTGGTCAGCCGGGGCGCGCCCGGGCACGTGGAGCCCACGGCCCTGCCCCGGCAGGCCGCTGGCGGATACGCGGCGGCGCGGCCAGGTGGGAGTGCCAGGGCCCGGATCCGCCGGAAGCAGGGCGGCGGCGAGCCGGTCGGGTCGCCGGTACGCACCCAGCCTGGACGCGGCCCGGCTGGCCATGCCCAGGCCCGCAGGCAGGTCCCACAGTCCCGTCAGCCGCAGTCTCCCATCGATCCAGGCCAGGGTTCGGCCCCGGGCCAAGGGCGCGGAAACAGCCAGAGCAGGGGCGAGGCCGCGGTAAAGGCGTGGTACGAGGTGGCCGGAGGCTGGCAGCGGACCGACGGCAGCAGCCACTGCGGAAGTCTGGAGCCGCTGGTGCACCGGCACTGGGACAACGCGGCGACCGTGCCCGCGGAGGCGCTGCTTGCGGTCCAGCGCCTGGCCGGGCTGCCACAGCGGATCAAGGACTTGCTGGCCGCCGCCGTGGATGCGATCTACGTCGGGCCCGGTGGCGTGCCGGAGCTGGACGACATGGGCCGGCTGCGCGGAGTGCCGCTGCCGTCGGGCCGGGCGACCTGGGACGCTTGCGCGGGTGCCTACGGCGACCGGAAAATTGTCGTTGGCACACGTCCCTCGCCATCTCCTGACGTGATGTGTCACGAGGTCGGGCACGCGATCGACGACTCTGACGCACCCGCAGGCCGGTGGCAATCGGACTCAGCGGAGTTCAGGATGCTCTACGATCAGTGCCTACCGCACCTGGTCAGCGACTTCCACCGGCAGCAGGGTGCCCTTGGAAGACGCGAGTTCTTCGCGGACGCGTTCGCCGCGATCGCCTCCAGACAGCGGCCCGCGCTGGTGGATATGCTCGGCGGCAGCACAAGGGTGGCACTCAATGTCATGCTCTACTTCAACCGGCGTTACAGCATCTAGGGTGTTCTGGCGATGTTCGTCATTAGGCTGCCGAACGGGAACCTGATGGTTCCCGAGTCCGCCATGGGCGACAACGGCCGCGTGATCGGCGACGGCTACGTCGAAATCGGCCCGGACGACGAGGACTACGAGCGGCTTGCCCAGAACGCGCTGACCGAGGAGGAGGCGCGCATCCGCCGCCAGCGCTGGCAGGAGGACGACGAGGACCTGCATCGCGAGTTCCTTGCCTACCGGGCCCAGCGAGACGCCTCGTGGCCGGATCCGGGGCCTGACGACCCGTCCTGAGGATGGTGTTCGAGGATGCCAGCGACCGCGGCGATACCGGCCTGGATCGCGCGCTGGCCCGTGTTGCCGAAACCGAGCACCAGCTGCGGTGGGTTCGTGCGGTGGCCAGCCCGGAACGTGCTCATCCCGTAGAGCCCGACGCCGCGGGCCCGTGCCGCCTGCACGATGGCCTGTTCGCTGGCGGTGGCGGCCAGGTGCGCGACAGCGTGGAAACCAGCCGCCAGGCCGGTCAGCCGGACGCCGGGGGCGTGCTGCCCGAG
>DASXMU010000134.1:0-49329 GCA_036495485.1 Streptosporangiaceae bacterium | reverse complement strand
CGGCAGCGGCATCGACTGCAGCCACACCTTGCCTGGGCCGGACAGCACGCCGAAGTGGTGCGAGTCACCGCCGAAGTACCTGTTGGCGATGCCCTGCACCCGCATGACCTGGAAGGCGACCGAGGTCTCGAACATGCCGATGTGACCTGGATGTACGCGCAGCGACTGGCCGGCGGTGAGCTCGTAGCTGACCACCTCGCCGGACAGCTCCACCCACGCCCGGCCCTGCCAGCCGATGCGCTGCAGGATGAAGCCCTCGCTGCCGAAGATGCCCGCCGCGAACGACTGCTGGAAGCCTGCCGAGATCTCGATGCCGGGAGTGCCAGCCATGAAACCCCGGCGGTGCACCATGTATCCGGTGCCGGCGCCAGGGTCCACCGGCAGGATGCTGCCCGGAAGCCTGGACGCGAACGCGATCATGCCCGCCGACCCCTGAGCGGTGTAGGTGCTGAACAGGAACGACGATCCGCCGGCCTTGCGCTTCAGGGCCCCCATCAGGCCCTGGCCGCCGATGCCGCCGCCCATACCCGTGGACATCTGGATGGAGTCGCTCATCCAGGAGAACTCCCCGACCTCGGCGACGACGCTCTCGTCCGGCTCGAGCGATACTTCGAGGACCGGCAGCACCGCGCCGATTACCTGTTCTCTCATGTCCCGCTCTGTCCTTTCCCGGGGACCCCGTTTATCTCTGGTACAGGTTTACGGCCCAGGCCAAGGCCCATACATCCTCGAAATCATGTATCACCGAACAGTCCCAGGGCGGCCCTGTGCACACCTCACCGCAGCGCTCGCGGGCTCTGCACCGCCCAGCCGGGACACGTGTTATAACAGCGGGCGTCAGCGGGCCGGGCCGGCCAGCCCGGTGCGGACCGCGTAGCGGGTTGCCTCGACCCGCCCGGTGAGGTTGAGCTTGCGGTAGATGGTGGCCAGGTGGCGCTCCACCGTGGCCGGGCTCAGATACAGCTCGCTGGCGATCTGCTTGTTGCTCAGCCCGGCGGCGAGCAGCCGCAGGACCTCGGCCTGGCGGGCGGTCAGGCCATCCGGCAGCACGCCGGACACCTTTGCGCCGACCTCCGCGAGGGCGGCGCGCACCTCAGCGAGCCGTTGCGGGCTGGCGAGCTGCTCAGCGATCACCTCGGCGTCCCGCAGCAGCCGGTTCGCCTCGTCCGCGCGGCCAAGCTTGAAGTCCGCCCGGCCCAGGCCGATCATGGCGAGCACCGCGTCGTTGGTGTGGCCGACCTGCTGGTGCGCGACCATCGCGGCCCGGTAGTGCTCCGCGGCCTCCGGCCAGTGCTGCTGCCTGGCCGCGACGTCGCCCTGGTTGCAGTGCACGGTGCCGATGAGCTGCGGGTTGCCCACGTCCGCGGCGAGCCCGGCCGCCTCGGCCAGCGACGAGGTGGCGGCGTCGAGGCGGCCGGTCTTGATCAGCACGTCGGCCAGGTTGCACAGGCCCACCGCCACCGACTGCCGCTCACCGAGCTGACGCTTGATCGCCAGCGTCTGCTCGAACAGCTCCCTGGCCCGGCCCAGGTTGCCGTCGTCTCCTTCGAGCAGGGCCAGGTTGTTCATGGCCGCGGACACGCCCTGCCGGTCCCCGGTCCGCTGCCGCAGGTCCAGCGCCCGTTCGAAGCTGCGCCTGGCCGCCGCGCTGTCACCGAGGTAGCGGTGTGCCGACCCGAGCACGGTCGCGGCCAGCGCGGTCCGGGCGGGCAGGTCCAGCTGCTCGAAGATGGCCAGCGAGAGCTGTCCCTGGCGGATCGCCTCCCGGTAGTCACCGTTCTCCGCGGCCAGGATGGCCGCGGCGCAGAACGCAGAGCCGGTCCGCTCGTCCCGGCGCTGCCCGGCCCGGGCAAGGAACCTGCCCAGCCAGTCCCGGCCCACGGTCAGCCGGCCGCTGCGCAACCACCAGCGCCACAGCGATGCGCCCAGGTCGAGACCGAGGTCGATGCCGCCGGACTCCTCCGCCCAGCCGAACGCGAGCCCGAAGTCGGCCACGGCGGCCTCCAGCCGGGTGTTCCACCCGGCCTCGTCCGGCCCGGACAGGCCCGGTTCGCTGCTCCTGGCAAGCTCGGCGAAGTGCGCGGCGTGCCTGGCCCGCAAGACCGGCCCGTCGCCCTGCTCGTCGAGCAGCGCGGCGGCGAAGGCCCGCATCGTCGCCAGCATGGTGAACCTGTTGTGCTGGCCGCCGTGGGTGACGGCGAGCCAGGACGAGTCGACCAGCCCCCGGATGGTCCTGGGCAGCGCGGGCCCGGCGCCGCTGACGGCCTTGGCGTCGTCCAGCGTGAACGCCCCGGCGAACACGCTCAGCACTGGCAACAGCGCTCGCTCCTCCGGCCGCAGCAGATCGTAGCTGGCCCGCATGACATCGGCCAGGCCACGGCCGCCAGGTGAACCGTCCTCGAAGACCTCCTGGTCCAGCAGGACCGCCTGCTGCTGGAGGATCTCGTGCACCGACAGCGTGCCCACCCAGCCGGCGATCAGCTCGATGGCCAGCGGCAGGGAGTCGAGCCTGCGGCACAGCTCGGCGATGGCATGCGGCGCGACGTCCGCGCTGCTGAAGCCGGGCAGCCGCTCCCCGGCCCTGGCCATGAACAGCCGCACCGCGTCCGAGGAGGCGATATCGGAGACCGGGGCGGCGGCCGACGGGCAGGTCAGCGGGGGTACCGTCCAGCACACCTCGCCGGGTGCGCCGAGCAGCAGCCGGCTGGTGACCACGATCCGCACCCCCGGAACGCTGCTGAGCAGCCTGCTGACCAGCTCGGCAACCTCGGCGCGCAGGTGCTCGGCGCCGTCCAGCACGACCAGCCGGGGCATGGTGTGCAGCGCTGCCTCGACCGAAGCCTGCAGGGTCATCCCTGGCTGGTCGCGCACCCGCAGCCCGAACGCCACCGCCGACATCAGCAGCTCCGGCTGCCGCACCGGTTCGAGCGGGATGAACGCGACGTCCGCGGCGGCCGGCTGACGGCGGATCGCCTCGATGGCCAGTCTTGTCTTGCCGACCCCGCCCGGCCCGATCAGCGTAATCAGCCGCGACTGCGCCAGCAGCGCACACAGCTCGGCCAGCTCATCCGCCCGCCCGACGAAGCTCGACTGCGCCACCGGCAGCGTCTCAGGAGCCATCGCGGCCGATGGTAGGCGCCCCACAGGCTCCGGCGCGGCCGGTGGCCCGGCGGCGCCGCGCGCCTCGAACTCGGCCAGGGCGCGGGCCGCCCGGGGCGACATCCTGGTGTGCCCGGTCTCCCAGCGGTTGACCGTGGCGAACGAGACGCCCAGCTCCCGGGCCAGCTGCTCCTGGCTGAGGCCCAGCCGGGCGCGCAACGAGGCGAGGCGCGCCGCAGGCGAGTCCACGGCGTCCCCCGCAGACGCCACCCCACTCACGAGGTCAGCGTAACGGTTTTATCTACCGCAAACCCCTCGCTGGCCAGGCTCGCGGTACTTCTCAGTCGTTGACGGCGAGCACGACGTCGGAGGCCTTGATCACGGCGATGACCTGACTGCCCTCGGCCAGGCCGAGTTCGCGGACCGCTTCCACGGTGATCGATGCGACCAGCCGGACGCCGCCGGCGTCCAGTTCCACGTTGGCGATCGCCTCTCCGGTGTTGATGCTGGTGACCCGGGCCGGGACCTGGTTTCGCGCGCTCAGCCGCATGACAAGGACTCCCCCATGTGATCGATGTGCCCGGCTCAGGCTACCCGGAGCGGCGGGCCGCCCCTGGCAGCAGGGGCGGCCCGTCCGGATGCGCTGCTACTTGGTGAAGTACCAGAACTCGGGGGTGAGTTCCGACTGGGTCTCGTTCTCGAAGGAGGCCGGTGTGCCGGACAGGTTCGTCTTCCAGACGACGATCGTATCCGAATTCGGCTGGAAGAGGCCGGGCTGGTTTTCGGTGAGGAACGACGCCTCTGATTTCACCGCGGTGGGGTTGCCGCTGTTCACCGATTCGTTGATCAGCTTGTCCGCCGTCGGGTTGCTGTAGTCGCCCTCGTTCAGCGGGCCTCCGGTGGTGAAGACCCCGAGCTGGGTCGGGTAGGTGGCGTCGGTGAACCCGCCGAAGTCCTCGGTCGCCCACTTGTTGTCGAATGGCTTGCCGCTGGGAACTGGGTCGTCGTAGTTGGTGACGATGTAGTTGAAGTTGCTGCTCTGCAGGCTGATCGTGATCCCCGCCTGCCGCGCGGCCGAGGTCAGCGCGGTGCACATCTCGCCGATGACGGCCGGAGAGCTCGAGTAGATCAGGTTGAACGCCAGCTTGGTGCCCGCGGGGATCCCCGCGCCACACTCGCCCGGACCCGAGCCCGCCTTCGCGCACACGTCGGTGCCGCCCGGGTGCACCGTCCATCCGTGGCTCTTCAGCAGCGCGATGGCGGCGGAGATGCTGTAGGGATAGGGATCCTTCGTCGCGTCAGCCGGGGTGTACGGGGTCTTGGGAACCACCGGCACCGGCCCGTAGTCCTGGCCGCCCGCGCCGCCGAAGAACGCCTTGATGTAACCCTGCTCGTCCTCCAGGTGGGCGAGGGCCTGCCGGACGTAAAGCTGGGCGATGATCTTGTTGAAGTGGCCGGTCGTGTCGATGAAGTTGTAGGTCACATAGGGGAAGAAGAATGTGGGGTAGCCGAACACGTGGTAGCCGTTCTGCTCCACCGTCTTCACCTGCTTGACATCGACCAGTGGCAGATAGCCAACGTCGATGTTCCCGGCCCGCACCGCGTTGAACTCGGCGGTGTCGGATGTGTAGGTGATGGCATTCAGGCTGGATTCCTTCTTGGCGTGCGGGCCACCGTAACTGGGGTTGGGTCCCATCGAGAAGGCCCCGGTGCTGCTGTTGAAGCTGGTCAGCTTGTAAGGCCCGTCCACCACCTGCCATAGCGGGTTGCTGCTGTAGCTGGACAGCGAGTTCGACGCCGCGGTCAGGTAGTTGAAGATCTTCTTCGCGTTCGCTGGAACGGCGAAGTTCAGCAGCGAGCCGGTGGCCGACGCCTTGGCCCAGTCCGCCGAGGGCATCGGGATAATTACGGAGAGTTCGTCGTCCCAGAACCAGCCGGGGTTCACCGCTTTCTTGAGGTTCATGACCACGGTGCTGGCATTGGGCGCC
This sequence comes from Streptosporangiaceae bacterium, assembly GCA_036495485.1. GTDB lineage: Bacteria > Actinomycetota > Actinomycetes > Streptosporangiales > Streptosporangiaceae > PALSA-505. Next base: position 44,242 of record DASXMU010000134.1, on the reverse strand, counting down.
GTGACGCTGGCCACCTGGTCGGGAATCCCCACACCCGGGTTGTACGATCCCCAGTTGGCCGAGTTCTCCGCTACCGCAGCCTTGGCCTCATCGAACCAGAAGAGCACATCCTGGGAGGTCAACGGCTTGCCGTCGGACCATGTGTAGTTGCTCTTCAGGGTAAAGGAGACGGTCTTGTCGCCGTTCGACCACACCGGTGTGTTGGCCAGGCTCATCGAGGGCGTCTGGGTGGGCGCGACCCCATTGCTGAAGAAGTACAGCGGCCGCCACATCAGTTGCTCGAAACCGTTGATGTTGGGCGTCGTGTCGGCGGCGGAGGTATAGAGCGGGAAGATCCAGTTCGGAGTGTTCCCAGCCGCCTGCGCCCAGGTGACGGTGCCGGCGTGTTGGGGGCCGGCGGCAGCGGCCGGGACCGTGCCGAACGAGCCCGCGCTGCCGGTCGACACGGTACCGCCGGACTTGCCGCAGGCAGCCGCGGCGACGGCTACGATCGCGGCTAGCGCGGCGATCCTGACACCAGGATGGGTCAATCGGATCATTGTTTCGTTCCTCTGCTGATCGCCGGGCATCTGCTGCGGACGGCACCTCGATTGGGCGAAGAGTAACTCCCGCAGACCGTTATGACGGCGGCAGGAACATCACGAATTGCTATCGCCAGCGCACAACATTCCGGTAGAGCGCCATGATCTGCTATCCGGCCGCTCATGCCGCCGGTCCCCGGTCAGGCTCGCAGCCCGCTGGGGATGCCGCGCCCGCCGACGCGGCCTGCGGCGCGTAGGTCTGCAGCGGGAAATGACACGCGGCCAGGTGGCCCGGCCCGAACGCGCGCAGCCCGGGCTCGGTCTCCGCGCAGATCTCCTGTGCGTACGGGCAGCGGGTGCGGAACCGGCAGCCAGATGGTGGGCTGATCGGGCTCGGGAGCTCGCCGGAGATCCCGGCACCGCTGCGTTCCCTGGCGGCCACGGGGTCGGGCACCGGGATGGTCTCGATGAGCGCGGCCGTGTACGGGTGCGCGGCCCGCTGGTAGATGTCTTCTCCCGAGCCCAGCTCGACCAGCTTGCCCAGGTACATGACGCCGATCCGGTCGGCCATGTACTTGACCACCGCCAGGTCGTGCGAGATCACGATGTAGGTCAGCCCGTGGTCGGCTTGCAGCCGTTTCATCAGGTTGAGCACCTGCGCCCTGATCGACACGTCCAGCGCGCTGACCGGCTCGTCGGCCACGATGACCTTGGGGTTGAGGGTGAGCGCGCGGGCCAGCCCGATGCGCTGCCGCTGCCCGCCGGAGAACTCGTGCGGGTAACGCTCCACCGCGTTGCGCGGCAGGCCGACCTCGTCGAGCAGTTCGAACACGCGCCGCTGGCGCTCGGCGGCGCTGCCGATGCCCTGGATGGTGAGCGGCTCGCGGATGATCGAGCCGACGCGCATCCTCGGGTCGAGCGAGGAGTATGGGTCCTGGAAGACGAGCTGCAGGTCGCGGCGGTAGCGGCGCAGATCGCCGGCGGACATGGCGGAGACATTCCGGCCGCGCAGCGTCACCGTTCCGGAGTCGGGCCGCTCGAGCGCGACGATGACCCGGCCGATGGTCGTCTTGCCACAACCCGACTCGCCCACCAGGCCGAACGTCTCACCCGCGGCGACGGTGAACGACACCGAGGACACGGCCTTGACGCTGCCGACCTTGCGCTGCAGAACACCCGAGGTGATGCCGAACTCCTTCACCACGTTGGTGACCTGAAGCAGCGAGGCATCGCCGTCCTGGCCGGGGTCGGGTGGCGCCGTCCTGGCGGTCACCGTCGCGGGTCCCGGGCCGGTGCCACCCCCCTCGGCCAGCGGAACCGGGTGTTCCCCAGCCGGCCCGTCGACCGGGTGCCAGCAGGAGAAGACGTGGCCGAGGCTGATGCCGGTCAGCGGCGGCTCGTCGGTGCGGCACCTGTCGGTGACCCGGCTGCAGCGCGGCGCGAACCGGCAGCCGGGCGGCGGGCTGGACAGATCCGGCGGGACCCCGGGGATGTTGAGCAGCCGCTGTGTGCTGTCCTGGCTCAGCCGGGGGATGGAGCCGAGCAGCGCCTGGGTGTAGGGGTGGTGCATGTGGCTGAACAGGGTGGTGGTGTCGGCGGACTCGACCAGGCGCCCGGCATACATCACCTCGACCGAGTCCGCGTGGCCGGCGATCACACCCATGTCGTGGGTGATGAGCAGCATCGCCATGCCGAGCCGCTGCCTGAGGTCATCGAGCAGCGCCAGGATCTGCGCCTGGATGGTGACGTCCAGCGCCGTGGTCGGCTCGTCGGCGATCAGCAGCTTGGGATCGCAGGCCAGCGCCGTAGCGATCATCACCCGCTGGCGCAGCCCACCGGAGAGCTGATGCGGGTAGTCCCCGAGCCGCTCCTTCGGCCTGGGCAGGCCGACCAGGGCCAGCACCTCGGCCGCCCGGTCCAGGGCCTCCTTCTTGCTGGCGCCCCGGTGCAGCCGGACCGGCTCGGCCACCTGGTAGCCGACGGTCTTCGTCGGGTCGAGCGAGGTGAGCGGATCCTGGAAGATCATCGCCACGTCGTTACCGCGGATCTTGCGCAGCTCGGGCTCATCCAGGCCGGTCAGCTCGCGGCCGTCCAGCTTGACCGAGCCGCCGACGATCCGGCCACCGGGCGGGAGCAGCCCCATGATCGACAGACCGGTCATCGACTTGCCACAGCCGGACTCCCCGACCAGCCCGAGCGATTGCCCCGGCTCGATGGTCAGGTCGACGTTCCCGACCGCCTGCACCACTGACTTGGTCAGCTGGATGTGGGTGGACAGGTCCTTGATCTCCAGGACGGCCATGGATCAGCGCTCCTCACCTCGGTCGGCTGCTGGTGCCGGGGGACGGATCGGGTGAGGTCACCGGCGGCGCACCCGCACGTCCAGGGCGTCGCGCAGCGCGTCGCCGATGAGGTTGCAGGCCATCACGGTGGCAACGATGCAGACACCGGCCGGGTAGATCAGCCACCAGAACCCGTCCAGCAGGTACGAAGTGCCGTTGGAGAGCAGGTCGCCCCAGTCGTAGTTGGGGTAGTGCAGCCCGAAGCCGAGGAAGCCGAGGTAGGCGACCGCGAGGATGGCGTCGGCGATGTTGAACGTGACGTTGACGATGATCACGCTGAACGCGTTGGGCAGCAGGTGCCGGTTGATCAGCCGCCAGCGGCTCGATCCCGCGGTCCGTGCCGCCGACACGAAGTCCCGCACCTTGAGCGACAGCACCTCGCCGCGGACCAGCCGGGCCGGCACCAGCCAGGTGAAGGCGCCGAGGATGAGGCTGAGCGACAGCACCGAGGCGCCGTACTTGACCGCGACGATCAGCACGATGAACAGGAACGGAATCGAGAGCAGGATGTCCACGACCCGCATCAGCACGGAGTCGAGGAACCCGCCGGCCAGGCCGGCGATGGCACCGTAGAGCGCACCGACCACGATCGCCATGATGGCGGACAGGAAGCCGATCTCCAGCGAGGCCTGACCGCCCTTCATGAGTTCGCCGAGCACGTCGATGCCCTCGTTGTCGGTGCCCAGCAGGTGGGCCGAGCTCGGCGGCGAGTTGGCCAGGGTGAGGTCGGTGTTCAGCAGGTTGGCGTGGTAGAAGAGCGGCCCGATGAAGCTGAACAGCACGAAGAACGCCAGGATGGCCACGCCGATGACCGCCAGCCGGTTTCTGGCGAACTCCCGCATGCCGAGCCGCCAGCCACTCTGGATCGGGCCGACCTCGCCGCCAGCGGGCGCGCGGGTAATGTCCAGCGGCGGGAGCGAGGGTGCGGTGCCGGACACTGTTGCCTCCGGGATGTGGTGGCTTGGGCCGCGGTCAGGCCAGGCGGATGCGGGGGTCGGCGACGGTCAGGGCGATGTCGGCGAGAAGGTTGCCGAGCACCGTCAAGATCGCCCCGACCAGCGTGTAGGCGAGCAGGATGGGATAGTCCTCGTTCCCCAGGCTGTCGTAGAACAGCAGCCCGAGGCCCTGGAAGTTGAACACGGTCTCCGCGATGAGGTTGCCCGCCAGCAGGGCCGGGATGGACAGCCCGATCAGGGTGACCATCGGCAGGGAGGCGTTGCGGAGCAGGTGCCGGTAGAGCACCAGCCGTTCCGGCAGGCCCTTGGCCCTGGCCGCCTTGATGTAGTCCTGGGCCAGCGTGTCCATGGCCGCCGACCGCATGTACCGGGAGTACCCGGCCACGATCAGCAGGGCCAGGCAGACGATCGGCAACGTCATGTCCCGCCAGTCACCGATCACCGTGAGCAGGTTCGTGGACTGGCTGGCCTGGTAGCCCAGCGCGTGGAAGGTAAGCGCGAAGATCTGGATCGCGATGAGGTAGAGCAGGAAGTCGGGCATGGCGTAGGCGGTGAACGCCACGCTGGTGGTGACGTTGTCGCCGATGCTGTTGCGCTTGACGGCCTGGTAGATGCCCAGCGGGATCGCGATGATGAGCGACAGCAGCAGGGAGGCGCCGGAGAGGTAGGCGCTGCGCGCCCACCTCTCCCCGAACAGCGCGGCCACGCTCTGGTTCAGCTTGAACGAGAACCCGAGGTTGCCGTGCAGCACGCCGTCGGTGTAGTGCCAGTACTGCTGGAGCACCGATCCGGCGAACCCGTGCTCCTGGTTCCACTGGGCGATCGCCAGCAGGGATGCCCTGGGCCCCAGAACCACCCGGGCGGGGGATGGGTAGACGATGTGCAGCAGGAGATAGGTGAAGATCGAGATACCGATGATGACGATGACCGACGTCCCGAACCGGCGGATCAAGTAAGCCGTCACTGTGCCGGCGTCCCTTCTGTTCGGGAAAGCCATCCGCTGACCTGCGGCGTTCGGGTGCTTGGCCCGGTTCTACCATCGCGCGCTGGCGGTGTCTACAAATTGGGCATGTCCCGGCCCCGGGGATGCAACCGGGCGAGCCGGACATGTTGTCAAACCGCAATCCGGCGGTTACCTGAAGGCTTAATGAGAATGGGTGCCTGGCAGGGCGGAAATTACAATTTGCCGGAAATCAATCACGTCGAAAGCATTGGCTGCATGCCGGTTGTCAGGGCACGACCGTTACCGGCCACTTCCCGGCCCGCACCAGCCGGATCGCCAGCGACCCGACCAGCCGGTGGCCTGCCTTGGCCGACGCGCCCACCACCACGGCGTCGGCGCGCCGCTCGTCGGCGATCTTGCATAGCTCGGTGAACGGGTCGCCGTGCACCGTGATGAAGGTGAGATCGACACCCAGCTCCGCGGACACCGTTTCGGCCTGCTGGCGCATCTCGTCCGCGACCTCGTCGAACGCCTCCTGCTGCGCGGCGTACAGCGGGGCCCCGCCCGGCGTCGCACCGGCCGCCGTCGCCCTGGGCTCGACGTAGACGGCCACCACGCGCGCCCGCTGCCGCCTGCCCAGCCCGGCTGCGTACCAGGCGGCCCGCGTCGCGGTGGTGGAGCCGTCGACCCCGACGAGAATCACCGATGGCCCGTCGGTTCCCAGCTCGAAGCGGCCGTCATCAGGCGTCACAGGGGAAGTCTAGGGATCGCCCGGCTGGAACAGGAAATGACGAGTCGTCGAATCCTTCCGTGCAGCCAGGGCCTGCCCGGGTAGACCATGCTCTTGACGGCCAGCAGCACCGGCCGGTCCAGCGACACCACGGAGGCAACGATGAGCGGACCGTCCACCGAGGAGCCGGCCGGGGCACCCCCGGTCGACGGGATTGTCCATACCCGCAGCCCGCATACCGTCGGCCAGACCGTCGACCTGCTCACTCAGGCGATCCACGAAGCCGGAGCCACGCTGTTCGCCGTCGTCGACCACAGCGGCGAAGCCGAACGCGCCGGCCTGTCGCTGCGTGACACAAAGCTGCTCATCTTCGGCAGTCCCAACGGCGGCACCCCCGCCATGGTGGCCGCGCCGGCCGCCGCGATCGACCTTCCGCTCAAGCTGCTCGTCTGGCAGGACGACAACGGGATGGTGTGGATCAGCCACATCGACCCGCACTGGCTGGCCGGCCGGTACGGCCTGCTCACCGACCTGACCGCGCCGCTGGCGGCGGCGGGTGCGCTGGCCGCCAAGGTAACCGGAACCGGTCGGACATGACCGGTGCCACCGGCCCGGACCAGGTGCACCCCGGATCGGCGGTCACCGCCGTTGGCCTGGTCGTCCTGGCGGTCGTGCTGCCCGGCCACGGCAGGTCCCCCGGCTTCCGGCTGCACGGCCAGGGCGGCCGCTAAGCCAGGGCATCTATTCTCGAGACGTGCGCCTGGTCAGTCTGCTTCCCTCGGCGACCGAGATCGTCTACGCCCTCGGCCTGGGCGGGGATCTGGTCGGGGTGACGTTCGAGTGCGACGAGCCAGCCGCCGCCCGGGCGGAGAAGACGGTCGTCGTGGGCGGCCTGGACACCCGGGGGATGACGCCGCGGCAGATCGACGACTACGTGCGCGGGCGGATGAGCTCCGGCGGCGACCTGTACACCCTGCACTCTCAGGCGCTGGCTGGGCTGCGGCCCGACCTGATCATCACCCAGGATCTGTGCCGGGTGTGCGCCCTGCCGTCCGGTCATGTCGAGCAGGCCCTCGACCATCTGGGCTGCCAGGCCGACGTGCTGTCGCTGGATCCGCACTCGCTGGAAGAGGTGCTGGAATCGATCCTGGCGGTCGGGCGGCGGGCCGGGGCAGTGGACCGGGCGGAGCGGCTCACCGCTGAGCTGCGCTCCCGGCTCGCCCGGGTGGCCGCCCAGGTCGCCGGGCGGCCGCGTCCCAGGGTCGCGGTGGTCGAGTGGGTGGATCCGCCGTTCACCGCAGGGCACTGGGTGCCCGGCCTGGTCGCCGCCGCCGGCGGGGAGCCGGTGGCGGCGCGGCCCGGCGCGCCGTCGGTGCAGACGTCCTGGCGGTCGGTGGCCGGCGCGTCGCCTGACCTGATCGTCGTCGCACCGTGCGGCTATCACCTGGACGGCACCGTGGAGCAGGCGGCCGTCGTGGCGGCCGAGCTGCCCGGCCTGCCCGTCTGGGCGATCGACGCGGACGGCATCGTCGTCCGGCCCGGCCCTCGCCTGGTCAACGGCGTCGAGGCCATCGCGTCGATACTGCACCCGGATGCCGTGGCACCCGCGCCGCCCGGCATGGTCCAGCGGGTGGCCTGAAGACACCGCGGTAGGCCATATCTCCACCCTGCTTATCCAGAAGTTCGGTTTCTTCAAGACACCCACTCCAGATGCCGCAGTGCCCTCTGCACCGGCACTCGGGCAGGCCAAACCCGCCTGCCCTCGCTAGCCGGTCTTGAAGAACCCTCACTGGTTAACTTCTGGTGAAGAAATTCCGTTCTTCCCAGATATCAGACATGACGTTAACGTCAAGATTAGATACTTGAACCCAGGCCGCGGAGCCAGCACAGCCGGGCCGGACGAGCACGACCGAGGGAGCAAGCATGGCGGTGGAGGAGCGAGTGCCGTCCAACGGCGCTGGCGCCAGGAGCAGCCGGTACAAGTGGATCGCCCTGTCGAACACCACGCTCGGGATCCTGATGGTGACGATCAATCAGTCGATCCTGCTGATCTCGTTGCCGGACCTCTTCCGTGGCATCAACCTGAACCCGCTCGTGCCGTCCAACACCTCCTATTTCCTGTGGATATTCATGGGGTTCCTGCTGGTCACCGCGGTGCTGGTGGTCAGCCTCGGCCGGGTCGGCGACATCTACGGCCGGGTGCGCATGTACAACCTGGGCTTCGCCATCTTCACGTTCTTCTCGATCCTGCTGTCGGTGACCTGGATGACCGGGACCGCGGCCGCGCTGTGGATCATCGTCATGCGGGTGTTCCAGGGCGTCGGCGGGGCGTTCCTGTTCGCTAACTCCAGTGCGATCCTGACCGATGCGTTCCCGGAGAACGAGCGCGGCAAGGCGATGGGCATCAACGGCATCGCCGCGGTGGCCGGCTCGTTCATCGGGCTGCTGCTCGGTGGCGTGCTCGGCCCGATCGAATGGCGGCTGGTGTTCCTCGTGTCGGTGCCGTTCGGCCTGTTCGGCACCATCTGGGCCTACCTCAAGCTGCAGGACAGCGGGATCCGGCTCCCGTCCAAGATCGACTGGATCGGGAACGCCACGTTCGCGGCCGGGCTGATCGCGCTGCTCACCGGGATCGTGTACTCGCTGCTGCCGCACGGCGGGCATCCCACCGGCTGGACCAACCCCTGGGTGCTGGCGGGCGTGTTCGGCGGGATCGCGCTGCTCGGGGTGTTCGTCTGGATCGAGCTGCACGTCCCCGCGCCGATGTTCCGGCTGAACCTGTTCAAGATCCGTGCGTTCACCGCCGGCAACATCGCCGGCCTGCTCGGCGCGCTCGGCCGGGGCGGCATGCAGTTCATGCTGATCCTCTGGCTGCAGGGCATCTGGCTGCCGCAGCACGGCTACAGCTTCAGCCAGACACCACTGTGGGCCGGGATCGCCATGGTCCCGCTCACCATCGGGTTCCTGATCTTCGCTCCGCTGTCGGGCGTGCTGTCGGACAGGTTCGGCGCCAGGACGTTCGCCACCGCCGGGCTGATGGTGTCGGTAGTCGCCTTCGCGCTGCTGGAAGTGCTGCCGATCAACTTCGGCTATATCTGGTTCGGCCTGATCATCTTCCTGTCCGCGGTCGGCATGGGGTTGTTCTTCGCGCCGAACCAGGCGTCGGTGATGAACAGCCTGCCGCCGGAGCAGCGCGGCGCGGGCGCGGGGATGCTCAACACCTTCCAGAACTCGGCCACCGTGCTGTCGCTGGGGCTGTTCTTCACCATCGTCACCCTCGGCCTGGCCGCCCGCCTGCCCAGCCACCTGTACAAGGGCCTGACCGGGGCCGGTGTGCCAGCAGGTGCGGCGCACATCGTGGCCAGCGAGCCGCCGATCGGCAGCCTGTTCTCGGCGTTCCTCGGGTACAACCCGGTCAAGGAGCTGCTCGGCCCGACCGGGGCGCTGCAGCACCTGTCGGCGAAGCAGTCCGCGTTCATCACCGGCAGGTCGTTCTTCCCCAAGCTGATCGAGGAGCCGTTCGCGCACGGCATGCACCTGGCCTTCACCTATGCCATCGTCGCGACGATCATCGCGATCATCGCCTCCGCACTGCGCGGCAAGCGCTACATCCACCCCGCGACCGTCTCCGCCACTCCGGCCATCACCACTTCCGGCGCCACCGCCAACGGCGCCAGCAACACAGCGGCCACCGGCAGCAACGGCGAGGCGGCCAGCCTGACGGCTGGGGCTGCTGCCGACCCGGTGACGGGTGACATGATGGCTATCCCGATCAGCACCGATGGTGCCGGGGAGCCGGAGCCGGACCCCGCCCCTGAGGGCCGCTGAGCCAGACCCGCCGAAGGGAACCGCCGGGCCGATGAGCACGCCAGCCCACGCCGGTACCGCGAAGCTAGCGCAACCCGAACAGCCGGCCCAGGCCCGTGAGCCGCTGCTCGGCATCGGCGCGGCCGCGGCGCGGGCCGGGGTGTCGCAGCGAGCGCTGCGCTATTACCAGCAGATCGGCCTGATCACCCCGTCCGGCCGTACGCCGGGCGGGCTGCGCCGCTACTCGGCCGACGATCTGGCCAGGGTGGCGCGCATCCGCCAGTTGCAGACCCTGCTCGGCCTCAATCTCGATGAGATCGCCGTCGTGCTGCGCAATGAGGACAGGCTGGCCGAGATCAAGCTGGCCTACCACGACGAGAGCACCGGCGACGCCGACCGCAAGAACCTGCTGCTGGAGAGCCTCGGCCTGCAGCAGAACCTGCGGGCCACGGTCGAAGCCAAGCGGGCGGCCATCAAGGGTTTCCTCGCCGACCTCGACGCCCGCATCGCCCGCACCCGCGGCCTGCTCTGACCCCGCAAGCGGCCACGCAAAAGCGACCGTGCCAAGAGCCCGCGCAGTCACCCGGGCGAATCCGTCCCGAACCGCCCCGGGTCAGCGCCCGGGCGCGCATATCCTGTCCCGGTAGCAGTGTCGTGTCCCGGGGCGGTGCAGCAGCGGACGGGCACGACCGCGGGCGCGGGCGCGCCCGGACGGAGGGAAGCCAATCGTGCGGGTAGGGACGCCGGAGACCGGTTCCGGACAGCAGGGCATGGGCAACGCCACTTCCCCCGTCCGTCACGGCGGCGGTCGCAGGCTTGTCATCGCGGCCCTGGCTTTCACGGTCTCGCTGCTGGCCTACGCGGTCTACCTGAGCCGTCACCACGAGCTCAGCTGGTACGACCTCGACGTGTACAACGACGCCGGGCGGATCGTCCGGTCCCAGCCCGGTTCGCTGTACAGCTGGCATCTCCCGCACGAAACCGACATCAAGTTCACCTACACCCCCTTCGCCGGGCTGGTGTTCGCGCTCGCCTCCGAGCTGGGCGTGGGCGTCCTGCACTGGCTGATGACAGTGGCCAGCATTGCCGCCCTGCCGGTGATCGCCTGGCTGACCTTCCGCCAGCTGGGCTGGAGCTCCCGGAGCCGGCTGACCGGCACGCTCGCTGTCACCGCGCTCTGCCTGTGGCTGGAGCCGGTGATCAGGGCGCTGCACCTGGGCCAGATCGAGATCCTGCTGATGCTGCTGATCGTCTGGGACCTCGGCCAGAGCGACCGGCGCTGGTGGAAGGGCGCCGGAATCGGGGTCGCCGCCGCGATCAAGATGGTTCCGCTGATCTTCATCCCCTACCTGATCCTGTGCGGCAAGATCCGGCAGGCGGTCGTGGCCTCCGCCACGGTCGCCGTCACGATCCTGATCGGCTTCGCGGTGCTGCCGCACGCGTCCGTCAAGTGGTGGCTGACCGGGTACTTCCTGCACGCGGGCAACACCGGCGACGTCGGCTCGCTGGTGAACCAGTCGCTGTACGCCGTCATCGCCCGGGCGATGGGCGGGGCGACGCAGGCCACACCGGTGTGGCTGGTGGTCGCCGTGGGAGTCGGCGTGATTGGGCTGGCTGCCGCGGCCGCGCTGTACCGCAGGGGATACCCGGTGGAAGGCTGGCTGACCTGCGCGATCACCGGCCTGCTTGTGTCGCCGATCAGCTGGGACCAGCACTGGGTGTGGGTGATCCCGGTGCTCGTCGTGCTGGTTCACCGGGCCGTCAGGGCCGGCGGCTTGGCGCGCGTCGGCTACCTGGCGTCGATCGTGGCGGTAGCGGTCGTGTACGGTGGCTGGCCGCAGCATTGGACATGGAGCAGCGACTTCGCGATCTACTACGGGATGATCGGCTTCAATGTCGGTCCGCATCCCCAGGACGAGATCTACCATCTGCACGGGAGTCAGCTCATAATCTGGAACATCTTCGCCGTCGCAGGCCTGGTGATGCTGGCCGTTGCGGTCGCCGCCGCGGCGCGCGCCTGGCGAGCCCACGGCGCCACCGGTGGCTCGCAGCCGGCCAGCCTCCCCCACCAGGTGAACCCCACCACGTAAAGCACTGACGCAGCCCAGGGAGGCATATCGTGCAGACACCACTGACTCCCATCGACTTCGCCCGCCGCACCCGCCGCCTGCACGGCTGGCGGGAGGCTGTGGTCGACGGGGAGCTGCGGCTGACCTACGAGCAGTTCTTCGACCGCTGCGACCGCTGGTCGGCGGCGCTGGCTGGCCTCGGCGTGCGTCCCGGTGACCGGGTCGCCACCATCGCCCCGAACACCCACGCCCAGTTGGAGTCGTTCTACTCGGTGCCACAGCTCGGGGCCGTGCTGGTGCCGGTCAACTACCGGCTCACCGCGGATGACTTCGTCTACATCGTGAACCACTCGGGCGCCAAGGTGGTCTGCGCCGACCGGGACTACCTCGGCACCGTGGACGGCGTCCGCGACCAGATGCCGGGCGTGGAGCACTTCGTGGCACTCGATGGTGCCAAGGACGGCTGGCTGGAGTACGAGGCGGCGATCGCCGCGGCGGCGCCCGGCTTCCCCCGGCCGGAGATCGACGAGGAGGACCTGCTCAGCATCAACTACACCAGCGGGACCACGGCCAGGCCCAAGGGCGTGATGATCACCCACCGCAACGCGGCGATGAACACGATCGGCACCCTGCTGCACCTGCCGATCGCGGTGGGCGAGAGCTACCTGTGGACGCTGCCGATGTTCCACGCCAACGGCTGGACCTACACCTGGACGGTGACGGCGGCCGCCGGCACGCACATCTGCCTGCGCAAGGTCGATCCGGCGGCGGTGTTCCGGCTGATCCGCGACGAGAACGTGCGCCTGCTGTGCGCGGCGCCCACCGTGCTGATCTCGCTCGCCAGCGCCTCGCCGCAGACCAGGGGCGAGGTGCCCGCCGGAGTTCGGGTGGTCACCGCGGGCGCGCCGCCTGCCGCGGCCACCATCGAGCGGCTGGAGGGCGAGTTCGGCTGGGAGGTCACGCATGTCTACGGGCTCACCGAGACGGCCCCGTTCATCACGGTCTGCGCCCCGCTGCCCGAGCACGAGGGGCTGGCGCCGGCCGACCGGGCGGTGGTGAAGGCGCGGCAGGGAGTGGAGATGCTGACCTCGGGCGAGCTGCGGGTGGTGGACGATACCGGCAAAGAAGTCCCGGCCGACGGGCAGACGCTGGGCGAGATCACCGTCCGGGGCAACGTCGTCATGCAGGGCTATTACAACGACCCGGAGGCGACCGAGCGAGCCATGGGAGACGGCTGGTTCCACTCCGGCGACGCCGCCGTCGTGCATCCCGATGGCTACATCGAGATCCGGGACCGGATCAAGGACGTGATCATCAGCGGTGGGGAGAACATCTCCTCCATCGAGGTGGAGGGGACGGTGCTGCGTCACCCGGCCGTCCAGGAGGCCGCCATCGTCGGCCTGCCCCATCCGAAGTGGGGCGAGGCACCGCACGCGTTCGTGGTGCTGGGCGAGGGCGCCAGCGCGACCGAGGACGAGCTGATCGCCTTCGTCCGGGAGCGCCTGGCCCACTTCAAGGCGCCGCACGGGGTGACCTTCGTCAGCGAACTGCCCAAGACCGCGACCGGCAAGATCCAGAAGTACGTCCTCCGCCGCGGCACCCCGAACCTCACCGCCCAGTAAGCCGCCCAGTAAGCCGCTCAGCCAAGCCGCTCACCCGGCCCCGCAGCCGGCCAGGCGACCGCAATCGGCCAGACATGCGGGACCGGTGGTTCCCCCCGGAAACCACCGGTCCACACGGCTCCCCCCATGCCCAGCTGCGAGCCCAACACTAGGCAAGGCAGCCGGGCTGCTGAAGATCAGTTGCAGTCGTGCACCCAGAGTGCAAGCCCCCCAGCCCGCTCACAGCCGCACGTCCTGTCACTGGAACATCAGCACCATCCCAATGTAACACCAGTAATTCTCGCTTATATCGCACAATCGCAATTAGCGATAACTTCGGGAAGATTGACTACGGAAACGTAACTATCATTGCTGCCGTGGTGAACCCGGGTATTACAGGTAACCAGCCAATGGAATCGGGCGGCAGCGCCGGTGTACAAGCGTGTCTGCAGGTACGCAAGCACATAGGCTGGGTGCTCCGGGTGAACCGGCTCTTCGGCCGTGACGACCGGTGGGCCAAAGCTTCGATGTTCGCGGCGGCATTCCAGGGGGGATGCTGGCAGGGAACGGCGAACGAAAGCAAGATTTCCCGCTGGGAAACCGCGACCCTGCGGGTCCCGTACCAGGCCATCCGGCGGTACGAGGAGCTGCTTGGCCTGCCTGGCGGCCTGCTCAGCGCCACTGTGGACAACGTCCACGCCTATTACTGCCCGGATCCCGACTGCCCGGGCACAAACGGCTGGAGCCTGCCGCGCAATGGCCCGGTGCCTGTCGGTCGCGTGAGCGAACTGATCGACAAGGCCAGTTCCAGTGGCCTGATGACAGGCCACGAATGGGATGAATTAACCCGCGAGATATCATCGGAGCCAAATTTTTTCATTGCACCGTCAACGGCATGGACGACATTGGCAGAGAGGCTGCTGCAGGAACAGATCATTGCCGACCGGGTGGCCTGGCTGCAGCGGTTTGGGGCATTGGTCAGGCTGCTCAACCACCCAGTCGGCCAGCTGCCCGCCATAGCCGCATGCGTCAGCCTCGGCGCAGACCGGATGAACCAGGTCGGAATAGAGGTAATTTGCGCGCTGGACGTCACCGGGCACCCGGACGCCAGCCAGCACGTGCTGGCTCAGCTCGCCAGCCCGACCAGTGACAAGACCTTCTACGGCGCCCTGCTCGCCTGTGTGCGCAAGGTCGCCCGCGGCCACTTCACACCCGAGCAGGTCAGGTACCTGGCCTCGGTCGTCGTCAGCCTGCTCGGCGACCCGGCCCGGCACGACGACGCCAGGACGCTGGCGGCGAGCCTGCTGCGGCAGATGCCGCAGGCCGTTCCCACCAGCGAGGCGAGGAAGATGCGCTCCTGGCTCACCGAGGACGAGACGGTGGGCCAGATCCTGACGACGGGCCGGCTCGGGACGCGCCCCGCGGCCGCCAGCCGGGTCCGCAGGATCGTGTCCGCCGCTTCGGCCCGGATGCCCCGCGAGGCGTCCTGGGTCTACGACGAGACCCTGGAAACGCTCGTCGACGAACTGCTCTGCAGCCCCGTCGCGGACGTGCGGCTGTGTGCCGCGTTCCTCATCCACGCGACGCCCTATCGCGAGCCGGTCGCCTCGGTGCTGGCCACCGAACTGTCCAGCATCGCCGCCGTGCAGACCGACCTGGCCATCTGCATCATGGACGCCCTGCGGCTGCTCGGCGGGCCGGCCGAGCGCCCCGTAGTGGAGCGGCTCACCCTCACCCCCGGGATCCCGGTGCCGGTCGTCGCCTCCGCCGCCCGCAACATCGGCCACCTGGGCGGGACCAGCGACGACGTCTACTGGCTGCGCGCGTTCAACCGCCAGCGCGACCTGCTCAAGCGGGGCGCATCCCCGGCGGGCGGCGCAATCCTGCGCGGGCTCGTCTACGGGCTCGGCATGTCCCGGAACGACCCCCTGCTCACCCGGATCCGCGACCTTGACGACATGCCCTGGCAGGCCCGTGAGGCCGCGTCCTGGTGGCTCAGCCACCCGCAGCGGATCCGGGAGAGCGCGGCCCGGTGAAGCGGCACGCGGCCCGCGCGGCCGGCGATGATCCGGTCAAGCTCCCCTGAGGGCGGTTGCCATCAGAGCGCCGTCCTCAGGGGCGCCAGTTGTCCTCCCAGGACGAGTCGTTGCTCAGGGTGGGATGTGTGGACTTCAGCTTGGCGATGTGCCGTTGCGCGATCCTGATCGTCCTCAGTGCGGAATCCTTCTCCAGTGATTGCCCCCGCGCATTCCGCTTGTACTCCTCGACGTGCTCGCTCACTGCCCGCCGCTGGCCTTTCAGCTCATGCTTCGCACGCCCGGCGTTGTCCGCCATGGCCGAACCCCCGTACCCCGTGAGACCGTGCCCAGGTTCACCGGCCATGCCAGGTATTTCAACGCTTGCCCAACATGGCCGCAGGGGCAACGGTAGATCTTCCCGGGGGGGTCACGGAGATCTCTTGCAGCCGGCCGGGCGAAGTGCAAGAGGCAATTGCGCCGCCACACCGGCGGCGCAAGGCCACGGTCAGCCGGCGGCGGTTGCCACAACCACGACATGGCGGGCCGGGTGGCCGGGGCGGGAAGCGGGTCAGGTTGCGGCGGCCCAGCGGCGGATGGTGTCGATGCGGGCACGGATCTGCTCGGCGGTGGCCTCGGGCAGCGGTGGGCCGCCGCAGGCCTGGCGCAGCGCCCGGTGGATCACGGCGTGCGGCTGGCCGGTCAGGTGGTGCCTGGCCGCGATCAGGCCGTTGAGCTCTTTGCGCAGCGCGGCCAGCGCTTCGCGGGTGGTCGCGGGCGGGGCCGGTGTCTGTGCGGGCACCGTTCCCAACGGCCCGGCGGAGCCGCTGCCCGCCCGCTTGGTCCGCGTGGTCACCTGCTCGGACTGGCGTTTGCGCAGCAGCAGCGCGACCTGCTCGGGGGCGAGCAGGCCGGGCAGGCCGAGGAAGTCTTCCTCCTCGGCCGAGGTGCCGAACTCGCCGCCGTCGTAGAGCGCCCGGTCGAAGTGTGCCGATGCTTCCAGCGGCTTGAAGGCCTGCTCATCGAAGGTATCGGGCGTGTCCCGCTGGCGCTGCGCCTCGGCGAACTCCTGCTCCTCGGCGTCGTCGTCGCGCCCGGCCAGTATGTGATCCCGTTCGGCCTCCAGCTCGGCGGCATAGCCGAGCAGCACCGGGATCGACGGCAGGAATACCGAGGCGGTCTCGCCGCGCCTGCGCGCCCGCACGAACCTGCCCACCGCCTGGGCAAAGTAGAGCGCCGTGCTCACGCTCGTTGCGTACACGCCGACGGCCAGCCGGGGGATGTCCACCCCTTCGGAAACCATTCTGACGGCGACCATCCACCGGACGTCCGAGGTCGCGAAGCCAGCGATCTTCTTACTGGCCGCCGCCTCGTCCGAGAGAACCACGACCGGGCGGGTCCCGGTGACCCGGCGCAGCACCCCGGCGTACGCACGGGCGGCCTCGTGGTCGCTGGCGATCACCAGGCCGGCCGCGTCCGGCATGCCACGGCGGACCTCGGTGAGCCGCCGGTCGGCCGCCTCGATCACCCGGCCGATCCATTCTCCCTCCGGGTTCAGCGCGGTCCGCCAGGCGTGCGCGAGCTGGTCCTGGGTCATCGGCGCGCCCAGGGTGGCGCTGAGCTCGTCCCCGGCCCTGGTCTGCCAGCGCATCTCACCCGAGTAGGCCAGGAAGATCACCGGCCGGACGACACCGTCGCCGAGGCCGGGGCCGTACCCGTAGACGTAGTCTGACGAGCTGCGCTTCCCGCCGCCGGCTTCCTCTATATAGGTGACGAACGGGATCGGGTTGGCGTCGCTGCGGAACGGCGTCCCGGTGAGCCCGAGCCGACGCCGGGCCGGGTCGAACGCCTCCTTGACCGCGTCGCCCCAGGACAGCGCGTCGCCGGCATGGTGGATCTCATCGAAGATCACCAGGGTGCGCCGGTTTTCGGTGCGCTGCCGGTGCAATGCTGGATGAGCTGCCACCTGGGCGTAGGTCACCGCGACCCCGGTGAAGTCGGCGGACGCCCGGCCCTGGGAGTTGCGGTAGGCGGAATCCAGCGGGATCCCGAGCCGCTGCGCCGCCTGCGCCCACTGGTGCTTCAGGTGCTCGGTCGGCGTGACCACGGTGACCGAGGCGATCTCACGGCGGGCCAGCAGCTCGGCAGTGACCGTCAGCGCGTAGGCTGTCTTCCCCGCTCCGGGGGTCGCGACCAGCAGGAAGTCGCGCCTCGGCTGCCGGAAGTACTCATCGAAGGCCTGCCTCTGCCAGGCTCGCAGCGGGGGCAGCAGATCCTGCCGCAGGATGGCTGCGGGGGCAGCGCTGGGGGCAGCACTGTCGGTCTGCGTCACGGTCAGCGGGGCACCCACAAGGCCGAGAGGCTACCAGCGCCCGGCCCGGCCGTCCCTGCACTGCAGGCCGGGCCGGGCGTCGGCATTCTCACACCGGGCGGCGACTCTCCCGGCTCTCGCCCGGCCGGGACTGCCGTGCTGGGATACTGCCCGTGCGGATAGCGGAATGCGGCCATCGAGCTAAGGAGACGAGGACATGCCCGGGACGCCGTTGCGGCAGCGCGAGGCCTGGCAGGCGCTCGAGCGCCATCACACCGAGATCGCCGGCCGCCACCTGCGCGAACTGTTCGCCGGCGACCCGGGCCGTGGGGAACGGCTGACCGCCGAGGCGGTGGGCCTCTACCTGGACTACTCCAAGAACCGGGTCACCGACGAGACCATGCGGCTGCTGCTGGACCTGGCGGTGGAGTCCGGCGTGCCGGAGCGGCGGGACCAGATGTTCCGTGGCGAGCGCATCAACGTCTCCGAGGACCGGGCCGTGCTGCACGTGGCGTTGCGGATGCCGCGCGAGGCATCGCTGGTGGTGGACGGCGCCGACGTGGTCCGCGAGGTGCACGAGGTACTGGACCGGATGCGCGACTTCGCCGGCCGGGTGCGCTCCGGCGAGTGGAAGGGCCACACCGGCAAGCGGATCCGCAACGTGGTCAACATCGGCATCGGCGGCTCCGACCTCGGCCCGGTGATGGCCTACGAGGCGCTCCGCCACTACACCGGCCGGGACATGACCTTCCGGTTCGTCTCCAACGTGGACGCCACCGACTTCGTGGAGGCGACCAGGGACCTGGCGGCCGATGAGACGCTGTTCATCGTCTCCTCCAAGACGTTCGGCACGATCGAGACGCTCACCAACGCGGCCTCCGCCCGCGACTGGATCGTCCGGGAGCTCGGCGACGAGGCCGCCGTGGCCAGGCATTTCGTCGCGGTGTCCACCAACGCCAAGCTCGTCGCCGAGTTCGGCATCGACACGGCCAACATGTTCGGCTTCTGGGACTGGGTGGGCGGCCGCTACTCGATGGACTCGGCCATCGGCCTGTCCACCATGCTGGCCATCGGCCCGGACGGCTTCGCGGAACTGCTGGCCGGGTTCCACGCCATGGACGAGCACTTCAGGACCGCCCCGCTGGAGCGCAACCTGCCGGTGCTGATGGGCCTGCTGGCCGTCTGGTACGGCGATTTCTTCGGTGCGGAGACGGCCGGCGTCATGCCTTACGAGCAGTACCTGAAGCGCTTCCCCGCCTACCTGCAGCAGCTCACCATGGAGTCCAACGGCAAGCACGTCACGCTGGACGGGCGGCACGTGGACTACCAGACCAGCGCGGTCTACTGGGGCGAGCCGTGCACCAACGGGCAGCACAGCTTCTATCAGCTCATCCACCAGGGCACGAAGCTGATCCCGGTGGACCTGATCGCCTTCGCGAACTCACTCAACCCGCTGCGCGACCACCACGACATCCTGTCCTCGAACGTCTTCGCTCAGGCCCAGGCGCTGGCCTTCGGCAAGACCGAGGAAGAGGTGCGGGCCGAGGGCACCCCCGAGCGCGTCGTGCCGCACCGGGTCATGGAGGGCAACCGCCCGACCAACGTGCTGCTGGCGGATGTCCTGACGCCCCGGCTGCTGGGATCCCTGATCGCCCTGTACGAGCACAGCGTGTTCACCCAGGGGGCCATCTGGGACATCGACTCCTTCGACCAGTGGGGCGTCGAGCTGGGCAAGGTCCTGGCCAAGCGGATCATCCCGCAGCTGGAGAGCGCCGCCGAGCCCGAGCTGAGCCACGACTCGTCCACGAACACCCTCATCCGCCGCTACCGCGCGCTGAAGAACAAGGCCTGACAAAGACCCAGCCCGGCCGGCGGGGGTTCCCGCTGACCGGGCCGGATCTTCGCCGTGCCGGGTTATGGCTCTATCAGTGAGTTAGGGCAGGCTCCAGTGCTGGTTGGCGCCGCCGGTACAGTCCCAGATTTGCAACTGGGTGCCGGATCCACCCGAGCCGGTGTCGTCCAGGCACTTGCCCGATTGCGGGTTCATCAGCGAGCCATTGGATTGCGGTATGAACACCTGCGCGCCTGTGTTGTTGCAGTCGAACAGATCCACCTTCGTCCCGTCGGCGGTGCCGCCGCCGTTGATGTCCATGCACTTGCCCAGCACCCGCAGCGTGCTCCCCGCCTGGACGACGGTCCACTGCTGCGCGGCCGTGCCGTTGCAGGTGAACACCTGAACCGGGTTGAAGTTCGTGGTGATGGCCCCACGGTCATCCACGCACAGGCCGCCGATGCCAGTGATCGGTCCGGCGCCGGGCGGGGGCGGTGGGGAGCCGCCACCGGATGTCGTGTAGGCCGCGACGTAGTTGGCGCTCATCGTGCCGCCCGAGGTGGTAGACCCACTCGGGCTGGTGCAGCCGCAGACCCCGTTGGGGAATCCGCCACCCATCGCCAGGTCGAAAAGGATCGACAGGTTGTGGTCGAACGCGGCCTGCCAGGTCGAGGTGCCCACCTGGGCCTCGGTCACCGTGAAGTACTGGTTCCCGTCCAGGTAGAAGGTGATCGACTCGGCCGACGTGTTGGTCCGGTTGAGGATCATCGTGTACGTGTGGAAGCCCGTCTGGCAGCCGCCGCAGCCAGTCAGGCCGCTGCCGATGCCGTTCGGCTCGTTGCACGGCCCGCCGGGAAACACACCACAGTGCACGGTGCCGGCCACCTCGGACCGCGCGTTGACGTCCTCCATGATGTCGATCTCGCCGTTCTCCGGCCACTGCCCTGGGCCGAGCATCCAGAACGCAGGCCAGTAACCCAGGCCGTTGCCCGGATTGGGCTGCTGGATCGAGGCGGTAACTTCCAGCTCACCACCGGCCGGGGCGCCGACGTTGGCCGAGGTCGTCTGGATCCGCGCGGAGGTCCACGAACTGCCCGAGCCCAGCGCGGTGATATCAAAGTTCCCGTTACCGTCGAGGTAGCCATTATTGGTCGAGTTCGTCATGGTCTCGATCTCGCCGGTGCCGAAGCTCGACCCCGGGCCGGTGTTATACATCCAGCTGGAGCCGGGCGCAGTGTGCGCCGCGCCGTTGAAGTCGTCGCTGAACTCCGTGGTCCATCCGGACGGCGGCGCCGGCACGGTGGCCGCGCGAGCTTCGGCGCGGGCGGCCGTCTCCTTGACGGCCTGCGCGACCGTAGCAGGCCGAACGCGTGATGCCGTGGTATGCGGCGAATTCAGGGCCGCCACGTGGGCACGTGCCGAGGCAGCGTGCGGGGCAGCGGTGTGCGGTGCGGCGGCCGCGGCTCCCGGCGCGGTCAGGATGACAGCGGGCACGGCGAGTACGGCCGTCGCCGGAATCCAGCGCTTCCCAGCACGCGGCCAGCTCAGCGTCCGCTGGACGCGCGACCGGCCCGGAGTGCTGGCGGGGGTCC
Source organism: Streptosporangiaceae bacterium (assembly GCA_036495485.1). Classification (GTDB taxonomy): domain Bacteria; phylum Actinomycetota; class Actinomycetes; order Streptosporangiales; family Streptosporangiaceae; genus PALSA-505. Next base: position 23,524 of record DASXMU010000134.1, on the reverse strand, counting down.
GCTGAGCACGGGGCGGGGACGCGCTCAGTACCGCCGCCGTTGTCCCGCGCTTCGCGGCGCGCGACCGGCCCAGAGCCCTCCTGGGGATCCCTCGAATACGTTGCAGAGACACTCTCATCGCGCTCACCACCGTTCAGGATCTTTTTGTAAAGAAAGTTTCCAATTGATCCTGACTGTAATGTCACAAACACGCAGAGTCCATGAACGAGGTGTTAAAATCACCCAGAGTTCGTGAATGCAGTGTTAATATCCCGAGAGCCTGGCCTCGATACTCCATGCTCGCCCGGGGTGGCCGGCCGCTGGAAGACTGGAAGACCCGCCTTGCCGGGCCTTGCCGGAAGGCCGGCGGTCACCTCATTGCTGACGCCTGTGCATCTTGGTGAGTAAGCACCGGTGGAGCCATGGCCTCGATCAATTCGGAACACGGGGGAATGATGCGGTGTGATCGATGGTCGCCGGACTCGGCCGCCCGCCTGCCGGTCAACCGCGATAGCGAGCCGGTGAGCGCTGCCGGGCCGACGGGGGCGAGCCCGCCGTTATGCGCGCGGCATCACCAGTTAGCCGAAAAGAGCACATTCGCCTAGATCCGGGCACTCGCAGCGGGACGCCCTTTCCAGCCATTTCCTGACGAGGATCGCGCGCTCGATCTCGGCAGCCACTTGCGGCAGCTTCCGGCTCGCGATGCTCCGGAGCTCCTCGATTGCGCCTTTCCCGCCATGCGTAGCGGCTAGAAGGATCTTGATCTCATCGAGGGAGAGACCAGCCCGCTGGGCGGTGTCAATGACAGCGAGCATGCGGACGGCAGTCTCCGGGTAGCGACGCTGGCCGCTGACGCGGACCGGTTCGGGCAGCAGGCCGATCTGCTCGTAATAACGGATCGACGAGGCACGGCGCCCTGACAGCCGGGCAAGTTCGCCGATCGGCAAAAGGTGATCCCGTCCCTGGTACGGCCTAGACTTCATGTCGACTTGAACCGGCACAATTGCATTCGTATGCCCAACTCCAGCCGGAGGTGACCCGTGGAAAGCGACCAAGGATCCCAGCCAGTCGCGTGCTCGCTCGGTCAGGCGGAACTGTCACAGCGCGGTGCACGCTGGACGGCCCTGGCGGCCCGTGCCGATGGCCAGGCTTCACCGGCGGAAAGCGGAATGCGGCTGATCTTTACCCCTGACCAGGGCAGCACTGACCAGAGCATCGCCGGTGAGCTGCGGGAACTCGTCGAACTCGAACGGCACTGCTGTACCTTTGCGACTTGGTCGGTTCACGAGAACAGCGGGCAGTTCGTGGTCGACATCGGTGCGAACACCGCCGAGGGGATCGCTGCGGTGCAAGCCATGTTCGCCGCACTGAGTTCATCGGAGTGAGCCACTTGCCGACTGGTCATTGCGGCCAGTCTTTTCGGTGAGTTCTGCCCGACTGCTCTGCGGGATGAGAAGGGACAGCGCCGCTTCCCGTGCCGCAGGTCAACAAGAACAACACGGTTGATCTACAGCGAGTCACTTTGACAAATTGACTGTGGAACCTGGATCATCCAGATATGGCAAAAACCACGGTTGTGACCATCACCGACGACATCGATGGTTCTGACGGCGCTGAGACTGTCTCCTTCAGTTTCGCCGGGCAGAGCTATGAGATTGACCTCAGCAAAAAGAACCTCGACAAGTTCAAGGGCGGCCTTCAGCCGTTCATCGACTCCGGTCGCCGGGTAGGTCGTCAGGGTGCCGCTCGCTCCGCAGCGCGTGGCAGAACATCCAGGAAAGACTCCAGTGCTATCCGCTCCTGGGCCGCCGAACAGGGCCTATCCGTGAGCGAGCGTGGCCGAATCCCGGCCGCTGTCGTAGCGCAGTACGAAGCCGCTCACTGATTTGACCGAGGGGAGGACGAGACGGCTCACCATGCTCGCTGACCTTTGGTCAGCTTCGCCGTGGTCCGCGGTATTTATCCCGGGGGGCGACCCCCCGGACCCCACGGCGGTGGCTGACCTTGGTCGCTCCGCTTCTGCTCTTATCGGCTTACGCCCATAATGGTGGGGCAGGGAGTCCGGGAACACGGGCAGCTCGACACCCCACGGCGGTGGCTGACCTTGGTCGCTCCGCTTCTGCTCTTATCGGCTTACGCCCATAATGGTGGGACGGGGAGTCGGGGAACACGGGCAGCTCGACAATCCCACCATGCACGCTGACCATTGATCAGTCTCGCCGTGACCCGCACTGCTTATCCGGGGATGACCCCGGATACCCACGGCGCAGGCTGATCTGGCCAAGCTGATCTGCGCTGTCCTGCTGATCTGCACTGCCTGCTGGACAGCGTAGTGGGCAGCACCTAGCCTTGACTGTATGGTCAGTCAAACACCTCCGCCGCCTGCTCCTATTGATCGTGCTGGTCTGGCCGAATCGTTGCGGCCGTTCGGGCAGAGCCGGATGCTGCCACGCGCTGCCTATGTGGATCCGGGTGTGTTCGACTGGGAACAGCGACATTTCTTTGGTGGCGGCTGGGTTTGTGCGGGCCGCAGTGAGCAGTTGCGCAGGCCCGGTGATCAGCGAGCCGAGGCGGTGGGGACCAGCAGTGTGCTGCTGGTGCGTGGCGAGGATGGCGTGCTGCGGGCGTTCGCCAATACCTGCCGTCACCGTGGTCATGAGCTGCTGCCCTGCGGCGGAGCCGCGCAGCAGAAGGTCATCATCTGCCCGTACCACTCGTGGACGTACTCACTGGACGGTGGACTGCGGGCCGCTGCGGGCTTCAAGAACCGGGCGGGCTTCGAGGCTGGCCAGTGGGGCCTCACCGAGCTGCCGGTCACGGAATGGCATGGGCTGATATTCGTGGACGGGTCCGGTGCCGCCGCGCCGCTCGCGGACTCGCTCGGCACGCTCGCGGAGATCGTCGCACCCTACGAGATGGACCGGCTCGTGGTGACCGGGCAGCACGATTACGATGCCACCGCCAACTGGAAGATTCTGTCCGAGAACTACCACGAGTGCTACCACTGCCCGACCATTCACCCCGAGCTGTGCAAGGTGAGCCCGCCGAAGAGCGGGGAGAACTACGCGGCGCGAGGAGCCTGGGTCGGCGGCTGGATGGACCTGCGGGACGGCATGGCGACAATGTCGCTGGATGGCCGCAGCCACGGCGTCGCGCTGCGCCGCCTCGACGCGACCGGCCTGCGGACCGTCATCTACGTTCACATTTTCCCGAACGTGCTGGTCAGCCTGCACCCCGACTACGTGATGGTGCACCGGCTCGTGCCGCTGGCCGCCGACCGGACGCGGATCGAGTGCACCTGGGCGTTCGCCCCCGGGTCGGTGGGGCAACCCGGCTTCGACCCCGGCTACGCGATCGAGTTCTGGGACATCACCAACCGGCAGGACTGGCATGCCTGCGAGTCGGTGCAGCGGGGCCTGTCCTCGCCACATGCTGTGCCCGGGCCGCTGTCACCCGACGAGGACGCGGTGTACCAGTTCGTTACGATGGTCGCCCGGGGATACCTCGGCCAGCCGGTCTGGAACCCGGGAAGCGTGGCATCGGTCACCTGAGGCGAGTAGCGGGCATGCCCGCGCGCCTCCCGCTGTTGGTCAAGGCATCCTGTCCCACTAGTCCCGACAGCGGAGGATCACCAACGTGGCCTTGTTTGACATTCCCGTGAATACCCTGGGGGGTCAGCCCTCATCGCTCGGCGACCTGGCCGGCAAGACGCTGCTCGTGGTCAACGTCGCCTCAAAGTGTGGCCTGACCCCGCAGTACACCGGGCTTGAGCATCTGCAAGAGCAATACGCCGAGCGTGGGTTCTCGGTCGTCGGCTTCCCCTGCAACCAGTTCGGTGCCCAGGAGCCGGGCACCGCCGAGGAAATCCAGCAGTTCTGCTCCACCACCTACGGCGTCAGCTTCCCGATGTTCGAGAAAATCGAGGTCAATGGCCCCGGCCGGCATCCCATCTACCAGGAGCTGACCGGGCTTCCCGACGCCACCGGTGAGGCCGGCGACATCCAGTGGAACTTCGAGAAGTTCCTGGTCAGCCCGGACGGCAAGGCCCTGGCCCGGTTCCGCCCCCGTACCGAGCCTGGCGACCCAACCCTCATCGAGGCCATCGAAGCCAACCTCCCCAGCTAGCGATCCCGCCTCCCGCCGCCCGTCTCACCACACCGAGACGGGCGGCAAGCTTTCCCGGTCCGATGCACATCGGGGCAGCGGTCAGGCTAGGGCCGCTGGAGTTTGTTTGATCATCTGGCTGGCGATGATCGCGCGCTGGATCTCACTGGTGCCTTCCCAGATGCGCTCGACGCGGAGCTCACGGTAGAAGCGCTCGGCTACGTTCTCGCGCATGTAGCCACGGCCGCCGAAGACCTGGACGGCCCGGTCGGCCACCCGGCCGGCCATCTCTGAGCAGTACAGCTTGGCCATCGAGCACTGTGCGTGGGCCACCTTCAGGCCGGCGCCACGGTCGATTCCCCTGGCCGTCTCGTAGCCGAGCGACCTGGCCGCGAACAGCTCGGTCAGGCTGTCCGCGAGCATCGCGGCCACCAGCCCATACTCGCTGACCGGCCGGCCACCAGAATGCCGCTGAGTGGCGAACGCGGTCATCTCGGCGACCAGCCGCCCGGCGGCACCCAGGCATCGGGCGGCGACCATGAGCCGCTCGAACCGGAACCATTCGTAGGCGAAGGTCATCCCGTCGCCTTCGGCCCCGACCAGGTTGGCCGCCGGAACCCGGACGTCGGTGAACGCGACGATCGGGTGATGGTGGCTGACCGTGTGCGTGTAGGCCGGGGTGCGGACCACCTCGGCCCCTGGGCTCGGCAGGTCCACGAGGAACATCGCGTGCTCGCCGTGGTGCGGCCCGCCGTCCAGCTTTGCCTGGAAGAAGGCGAAGTCGGCGGTGTTATACGAGGTGACGTGCCATTTTGTGCCGTTCAGCAGATAGCCGTCGCCGTCGTGGCGGGCGGTCGCCTCGATGGCGTCCACGTCCGTGCCGGCACCCTCCTCGGTGATCGCGTAGCACTCCTCCCGCTCACCCCGGATGACCGGCCGGACGTAGCGCTCGATCTGATCCTGCGTGGCGACCTGCGGCAGCCAGGACGGCGGCGTGGCGGCCACCCAGCCGAGCGCGTTGGTGACCCGCCCCATCTGCTCCTGGACCAGCATCTGCTGCAGGGTGGTGCAGCCGCCACCGCCCAGTCCGGCCGGCATGTTCGTCGAACACAGCCCAAGCTCGCGTGCCCGGGCCGCGTGCTTGGCGGTGACCCCGGCTGGCAGCTCTCCACCGGCCAGCTCAGCCTCCGCCTCGAACGGAATAAGCTCATCCGCGAACGTCCGAGCGCGCTTTTGGATCTCCATGTCGGCGTCCGACAGCCCGTACATATGTTTCGCCGCGCCCTTCTATTTGCGAGCCTGGCCGATACAGTCGCTGTGGTGTGGGTATAACGCAGTCAGCGGCGATGCCAGATCAGACCTGCGGCTCGTGGTCAATTGCTTACCAAACGTTAGCTATAGCACTTAATTGACTGAATGTTCAGTTTATGGCAGCATCGGTGTGGTGCCAATGCAGTCCAGGGATCTTCCCGGCACGGCAGACGCAGTGTTCGTCGGGGCGGGACAGTGGGTGCGTGGTGCGCCTGCTTCCTGCGGCAAGCGGGGCTGAGCCGAATGGTCCTGCTGGAAAAGGGCATGCTCGGCCAGGGAGCCAGCAGCCAGGCGTCGTACGGCTGCAGGGCGGCACTCCTGTGACCGCCGGGCTCGGGCTGCGCCGGCTCTGGACGGCCACCGTCGACTTCACCTCCGACCACCTGCCCATCATCGGTCCCGCGCCAGGCCCGGCCGGACGGCTGGACGGCGTGGCGGCCGCCTGCGCCGGCGGCGCTGGGATGATGTGGGGTTCAGCGGTATCCCGGGCAGCGGCCGATGTCGCGCTCACCGGCGTGACTGACGTCGTCGATGTCTCGGTGCTCGGCCTCGGCCGATTCGGCGAGGCCGGCCACAGCAGTCTGGCGGCTGATCCCGTCGCACTGCCCTTCCAGCAAGCACCGCCCTTCCGCGTGGTGTCGCTGTGCCATCGACCGCCACCGTGTGGTGTCGCTGTGCCATCGACCGCCACCGTGTGGTGTCGCTGTGCCATCGACCCGCATGGACTGTCCCTCCCGCAAGCACTGCCTACCCAGCAGCTAACGCCTTCCCCGCAGGCACTGCCTTCCCCGCAGGCACCGCCCTCCCCCCAGGCACCGCCCTCCCCGCCGGCAGTGTCCTCCCCCCAGGAGCAGCTCGTCCCGCAAGCACCTGGCTTCCCACGAACAGGGCCGTTACCGAACGCCCAGGCCGTCCGGCAGGCAGGACTGCCTGGGCAGGCGCGGCCAGCTAGGAGAGGATTCATCCGCCATGACCACCACGAGCCTCAACCCACCCTTTCTTGCCACCGCGAGCAGCGCGGAGCTGGAGGACTGGGGCGCGCTGCCCGAGGCCACCCGAGAGCCGATGCACATGTCGGGCACCACCATCTGGAAAGACGGCGATCAGGAGGCGGGGGTGTGGCAGTGCACGCCCGGCCAGTCGCACTGGACGCTGGAGAGCAACGAGTTTGTCTACGTCCTGTATGGCCGGATGACGATGACCACCGACGGCGGCGAGTCGACCGAGATTGGCCCCGGGGACACCGCCGTCTTCCCCAAGGGCTGGACCGGCACCTGGGACATCCACGAGACCATGCGCAAGCTCTACGTGCTGTTCTAAGGCGCACCCGGCGACACCGGCTATATCACATCGATCAGGTTGCGAAGACCCGGCCGAGCCGTCCTGACGCTGGGGGCAGGTCAGCTCCCGGACTCGATTGGGAGGTAGTTCAGATCGCCGCTGTTGGGTGCTGGGGACACCGATGCTCCTCCGCTGCTGGGAAGGGGCCGTGTCCGGCAGCGCTGGCGGCATCCTTCCGTACGGCCTGTCACGCGCTCGTTTCCGGCGTGACCACCCCGGACAGCACGAGGCGGGGCACCGGAAACCGGTGCCCCGCCTCGCGGGAGTGGATCAGAACTTCGACAGTATGCTGATGAACTTCGCGCTGGCCGAGCCGAGGCCGGTGAGGCTGTCGTAACCCTTGCCGGTGGTCAGGGTCACGTTGCGCGTCGCGCAGTTGCCCGTTGCATCGCAGAAGGTTTCCGGACCCGCGTAGTTGATCGCCCGCACGCTCACCAGGAAGCCCGCGGACGGGTTGACCGTGTTGGCGTAGTCAACACGGATGACGTCCGCCTTGTTCGGGTTGGCCGGCGGCATGATGTCGTTGAACGCCGAAGGCGACTGGGCCCAGGCCTTGTACAGCACCGGGTTGAGGAAGCCGAGCGGCGCTCCCGCTGCCCCATCGGTGTCCGCGATCACACCCGCGAGCAGTGGCGAGGCGAGGCTGGTACCGCCCTCCTTGAACTGACCGTAGTGGGTGCCGTGTGGGTAGGTCTGAGTCAGGCCGATGAGCAGCCCGCTCTGTGCGTCGGCGTCCATCGAGATGTCCGGGACGACGCGCGTCGGCACACCGGTAATAGCCTGGTTGCGCAGAGCAAGTGCGCTCGGCACGACCGGTGTCTGGTAGAAGGGTTCGCTGTAGACGTAGCTGGTGCCACCGCCGCCACCGCCCTGGAAGGCCAGCGGGCTCAGCGGAGTGGTGGACGAGCCACAGTTCTTCGCGGTGGCCTGGCACATCACGGACCTGGCCGTTGACCAGCCAAGCTCGGCCGCGCGCTGGTTGCTGGCATTCACCTCGAGCGTGGTCCCACCCACAGCGGTGACGAACGGGCTGCTCGGCGGGTAGTTCGCCGACGTGATCCCGAAGTCGGCGAAGTTGTCGCCGTCGTCGCCGCTGGAGAACAGGACGCTGACGCCGGTGGCGTCGGCCAGCATGAACGTGTTGTCGTAGACATTCTTGGTGGCCTGGTCGGTGAGCAGGTCGCCGACGTTGTTGCCCCACGAGTCGCTGATGACGTTGGCACCGTTCGAGATCGCCGTATTCACAGCGTCGAGGAGGCCGTTGTCAGTGCAGTCCTTGCCACCGACGAACATGATGTTCGCCGCTGGTGCCATCGAGTGCACGGACTCCACGTCGAGAGCCTGCTCGGGGAACCAGCCGCTGGCACCGCATTCGGCCTGGTCGTCGATCTTGGAGGGCTCCACGTTGTCGAACTGGGCGGAGCTCAGCGGGTTGGACGAGTCGTTCAGCGCGAAGTAGTGCGCCGCGTCCGCCTGCAGGGTGGGCGAGTCATAGGCGTCGACGATCGCTACGGTCACGCCCTTGCCAGCGCCCGACGATACGGCCTTGTTCAGCCCGTACCCGTCGCGCATCTGGGACGGTACGTAGCCGCAGATGTCATAGCTGTTGTTGGTGTAGGGCTTGTACAGCTTGGGCGAGTCCTTGGTGTCGGCCTTCTGGCCCCAGGACGCACTGCACGGCTGTGGGTTGCGGAACCCGGCGGGCGGCGCCGGCTCCTGGTTGGGCTTGACCGACGCGGTGGACGACGCGTGCTCGTTCTGTGTGAGGTCAGTCGTGGCCAGGTACTGGCTGAGGCCGGACACGCCGGAAACGGTGCCCATCATCCCGGAGGGGATCGACACGGTGCCCTTGGCGAGCCGGACCGTCTTACCGTTCACCTTGTAGTAGCCGAGCTGGACGCCGAACGCGTGCTCAATGGCGTGAGCGCTGCCCTGGGCCGACACGTACAGGCGGGTCTTGGGTACCGACACGACGGAGAAGCCGTTGTGCCGGAGCCAGGACTCGGCCTTGGTGATCTGAGCCTGAGTCGGCCCGAACCGGGCTTCCCAGGCCGCCGTGGTCAGGTACTTGTGGAACTGTGCCGACCCTGGCGCCGAGACCGAGCGGACGAGCGCTTCGGCGGCGGCGGCGTGCCGCAGCGACAGCACCATGTCGAAGCCGATCTGCGCGTTTCCCGCGACCTTCCCCGCTGGGTGTGAGTACTCCAGGGCAGCAACGCGCGCGGCCAGCGGAGACACCCCGTGCGTGGCCGGGCTTGCCGAAGCGCTTGCGACTCCGGCCGTCGCGGCCATGAAGGATACGGCCAGCCCCAAGGAGCCCGTTACGGCCCACCATCGGGCAGGTTTCATCATTTGCCTCCCTTTGTACTGCCTTGATACAAGAGTCCGTTTAATAGCGGGTCTGGTCCGGACCCTAGCGACGGCGCGGCGTAAAGACAATGGTGTGTCTGGGATTGTCTGTTCCCCCCTGTCGATTTCCCGGCATCCGGGCGGAACCCGCACCCGTGATCATGGCAGAGAGTTCACCGCAGAAATCGTGGACGCATGGCCGACACGCCGATTCGGCCGGGCCGGTTAATTTCCTGGGTATCACGGGATGACCAGGGCATCCACCGCGACAGCGCCCGCTGGCCCGCAGATCAGGGGGTTGATGTCCAGGGCGGTAAAACTGCCGCCGAGTTCGGCGGCGACCGCCGACACCCCGGTTATCGCGTCGGCGACGCTGGTGAGGTCGGCCGGGGGCTGCCCGCGCATCCCGTTGAGCAACGTGAAGATCCGCAACTTCCGCAGCATCCGCAGCGCACCCTCGCGGTCTACCGGGGGCAGAGCCACAGCGCGGTCGGCGAGCAGCTCGGCCAGCACGCCGCCGGCCCCGGCCACCACGAGCGGTCCCAGGGCCGGGTCACGGACCACGCCAAGGAGCAGCTCGGTCCCCCGGGCGGCGGTCTGGCAGACGAGCACCCGGGGGCCGAGCCGGACGGCCAGATCCTGGTAGCCGGCGGCCAGCGCGGCGGCGTCCGCCAGCCCGAGCAGCACGCCACCCACGTCAGACTTGTGCGCTACTCCCGGCTCATCCGTCTTCAGCACGACTGGGTAGCCGATCTCGCCCCCCGCCGTCAGGGCCGCCTCCAGGCTCGCCGCCGCACGGGTCGGCACCACCGGGACGCCGTAGTCACCCAGCAGGCCGGCCAGTTCGGCACCGCCAAGATGTCCGCTGGCCAGCGCGTCCGCCCATCGTGCCCGCCGCTCCGCGCCGGCCGGGAGAATCACCGCCGGGCCACCCAGCGCGGCACCAGATCCGGCGGGAGATTCGGCGGGCAATCGGGTGTGGGCCGCGCGCCCGTAGTAGTCGAGCAGGTGGCGCAGGGCGAGCAGGCCGGTGCGCGCGCCCTCAAGGACCGCGATGCCGGCGTCCCGCAGCCGGGCGGCGGCAACCGGGTCGATCGAGGCGGGCAGGCCCGCCAGCACGGCGAGCGGCTTGCTGGTGCGCTCCGCCACCGCCAGCAGCGCCTCCTGATAGGAGTCGTCGCCGTCGAACTCCGGGACCAGGTCGACCGCGAGCGCGGCCGCCGCCACCGCCGGGTCCTCGGCCATGGCCGTCAGGGCCTCGGTGAGCTGCTGCTGCGCGTCGCGGCCCGTGCCCCACATGTCCAGCGGGTTGCCCGGTTCCAGGCCCTGGTCGAGCAGGGCGGCCAGCCGCTCCAGGGTGGACTCACCGATAGCCGCGAACGGCACTTCGAGCTGGTCGGCCAGATCCGCGATGTGCGCCCGCTCCAGCCCGGAATCATGAATCGTGGCGATGCCCCGGCCAGTACCCGGGTCGGCACCCGGAGCAGGCACGGCACCCACGCCAGGCTCAGCGCCCAGGCCATGGTCAGGAGCGGGGAGGTGACCGGGAGCCACGCCCTGGCCAGGCTCAGCGCCAGCGCCACGGTAGGGGGTGAGTGGGTGGCGGGGATCCGCGCCGCGACCAGACCCACCGCCTTCACCCAGGCCAGCGTTGGCGTCCGCGCCTGAGCGGCAGGCCTGGGCGCGGGGGGCCGCGAACAGCTCCAGGGTGTCTGCCAGCTCGGCCAGGTCGCCGACCCGGTGCAGGCGGCAGGCGCCGGTCAGCGCTTCCCATGCGCCATCCCCGGCGGCCAGCGCACCGGAGTGCGCCGCTACCAGGGCCCGGCCCTGCTCCGACCGGCCGGCCGCCAGCAGCACCACGGGAACCCCGGCGGCATCGGCGTCGGCGAGTACCGAACGCAGCGGCCCGGCGTCGCGGATGGCTTCGAGCACCAGGGCCAGCACCCGGGTCTGCGGCAGCCCGAGCGCGTAGCGCGCGTAGGACGCGGCGGTCGTCACCAGCTCCTGGCCGGAGGAGACGGCCAGCGAGAAGCCGAACCCCCGGCGGCTGCGCAGCAGCGTGGAGAATACCGAGCCCGAGTGGGTCACCACGGCGACCGGGCCGGGCCGGATCTGCCGGGGTTCGACGTAGCCGACCGCGCGCAGCCCGTGCGCCACGTTCACGAAACCCATGCAGCCCGCGCCGCACAATGCCATCCCCGCCGCCCGGGCGATCGACGATAGCCGGTCGCGCAGGCCGGGCGGCTGGCCTGGCACATCGTAGGCGCTCCCGAAGATCACCGCCGACGCGTCGCCCCGGCCGGCCGCCATGGCGAGCTGCTCTTCCAGCGCGGCGTCGGGAACGCCGAGCAGCACCAGGTCGACCGGCTCGGGCACGTCGGCCAGGCTGGGGTGACACCGGAGGCCGCCGATCTCGGTGTAGCGGGGGTTCACCAGATACAGCTTTGGCCGGGACGGGCTGGCAGACACCTCGGCGACCATCCGCTCGCCCAGGCTGCCGGGCCGCTGGCTAGCGCCGACCAGCGCGACACTACAGGCCTCCAGCATCGCGGTCACCGCCGCCGGAATCGCCCGCTCTGGGCCCCCCGCCGCCGAGGCCCCTGCCGCTGAGACCTCCGCCGCCGGGATCCCCCGCACTGGGCCCCCCGCCGCCGAGGCCCCTGCCGGCGGGATCCCCGCCGCCGGGACCCGCGATGCTGATGCCCCCGCCGCCGAGCCCCTTGCCGCTGAGGCCCCCGCCACCGAGGTCCTTGATGCTGAGGCCCCCGCCGGGATCCCCGGCGCCGAGGCCCCCGGCGCGGTCAGTTCGGCCATCGATCGGCCCGGCGTTCGCGGGCGGGTTCGCTGGGCACCGTCCGTTGATTTTCTTTCTTTCCAATAATCAATGGATCACCGACGACGGGGGAGAGCTTGCGGACTGCGGCACCACGACGGACGGCCTTCAGGTCGGCGATCGCGGCCTTGGCCGCCTGCATTCCGGGGATGCCGCAGACGCCGCCGCCGGCGTGGGTGGCCGAGCTGGCGTAGTACAGGCCGGCCACCGGGGTGCGGTAGTCGGAGAAGCCGGGCGCCGGGCGCATGTGGAAGAGCTGCTCCAGGGACAGCTCGCCATGGAAGATGTTGCCGCCGACCAGCCCGTAGTCGTGCTCCATGTCGTAGGGGCCGACGATGTCGGTGTGCAGGATCGAGCTCTTGAAGTTCGGCGCGACCTCGTTGTAGCAGTCGATCATGCGGTCGGCGTAGGCCTGCAGCTCCTCCCGGTGTGGCTGAGAGTTCCAGTCGGCCGGCACCCACTGGGTGAACAGCGACATCGTGTGGTAGCCCTCGGGGCACAGCGTGCGGTCGAAGGAGGTCGGGATCACGCCGTCGCTGAACGGGCGGGCGGCGGGGCGGCCCTCGCGGGCATCGATGAACGCCCGCTCGATGTACTCCATGCTGGGCGCCATCTCCACCGAGCCGGTGTGGTGTTCCTGCAGGCCAATGCCGGGGTCGGCGGTGAAGTCGGGCAGCTCGGCCAGGGCCAGGTTGATCTTGACGACGCCGCTGCGGGTCTTCCACCGCTCGATGTCGGTCACGAAGTCCGGCGGCAGGTGCTCCCGGCCCACGTGGTCGAGGAACGCGGTACGCGGATGCAGCGAGGTCACCACCAGGCGGGCGGTGATCTCCTCACCGGATTCGAGGACCACGCCGCGCACCTGGCCGCCGGAGATGAGCAGCCGCTGCACCCGGGCGCCGGTGCGAATCTGCGTCCCGGCGTCGCGGGCGGCGCTGGCGATCGCGTCCGCCACCGCGCCCATGCCGCCCTCCTGGAAGCCCCAGTTGCCCAGGTGGCCGTCGCCGACGTCGCCGATGGAGTGGTGTGCCATCACATAGGCGGTGCCGGGCTCGTACGGCCCGGCCCAGGTCCCGATCACGCCGTTCACCGCCAGGGCACCCTTCACCTGCGACGACTCGAACCAGTCGTCGAGCAGGTCCGCGATGCTCATCGTCATCAGCCTGGTGACGTCCGCGATCGTGCGCACGTCGAGGCCGCGTTCCCGCCAGGCCAGTTTGAGCGTGCCGGCCAGGTCGCGGGGTTTGCGCGAGCCAAGCTTCGGCGGGACGGTGAGCAGCAGCGGGCCGAGCACATCGGCGAGGCCAGCTAGCCAGGCGTCCCAGCGTGGCATGGCCTCGGCGTCCTTCTTCGACCAGCGGGAGATCTCCTCGTAGTTGCGCTTGGCGTCATCGGCGTACAGCTTGATCGAGCCGCCCTCGGGGAACGCCTGGTAGTAGGGGCCCATCGGGAAGATCTTGTAACCACGGCCGGTGAGGCCGAGGTCGTTGATGATGGTCGGCGGCAGCAGGCTCATCACATAGGAGAGCCGGGTAACCCGGAACTCCGGCGCGTCCGGCCATGGCGCCTCGGTGGTCGCCGCGCCGCCGGTGTGGTCCCTTGCCTCGAGGACCAGCGTCCGCGCACCAGAGCGGGCCAGGTAGGCGGCCGAGACCAGCCCGTTGTGCCCGCCGCCGACGACGATGGCGTCATATGCCGTGCTTTCTTGCCCGGAAAGGTTCCGCGCAGTATTTTTTTGCCCGGAAGGATACCCTGCGGGACTCTTTTGGCTGGAGAGGTTCCCGGCGGGACTCTTTTGGCCGGAGAGGTTCCCAACGGTGCTCGTTTTGCCGGAACGACGGCCTGCGGCTGCCATGGTTCTGCCTTCCCTGGATAGGTCTGCGCTTTCCTGGCCGGACAGACACCCTGCGGCGCCTCCCACCCATGTTTGACTGAATGTTCAGTCTAGAAACCTGCTAGGCTTTCCCGCAAGGGCGGGACCGGCGGGAACGGCAGCGACGATGCGCGAAGGCAGGTGCCGGAAATGCTGGATTGGGCGAGGATGGCCGGATGAAGGACCAGACCGGCAGCGCCGATCAGCGCCGTGAGCAGATGCTGCAGGCGGCACTCGAGGTGATCATCGAGCGCGGATACCCCGACACCCGGATCACCGACGTGGCAGAGCGGGCCGGGGCAAGCCCCGCGCTCGTCATCTACTACTTCAAGACCAGAGACCATCTGCTGACCGAGGCGCTGCGTTACTCCGAGGACAACTGGTACGCCAGCGGCACCCGCCGGATGGCGGCCATCGGCACGCGCGCCGGGCGGCTGGAGGAGATCGTCGCCATGACCTGCCTGCCCGAGGAGGACACCGACGCGGCGGGCTCGTGGCTGGTCTGGCTGGACCTGTGGGCGCAGTCGCCGCGCAACGCCGGCGTCGCCGCTGTCAGGCAGAAGTTCGACGAACGCTGGCGGGAGACGATCCGGTCGATCGTGCTGACCGGCCAGGAGACTGGCGAGTTCGCCGCCGTGGACGCCGACGACTTCGCCGTCATGCTGTCCGCCCTGCTGGACGGGTTCGCCGTGACGATCGCGCTGGACGACCCCGAGGTGGGATCGGGCCGCGCGTTCGAGCTGACCATGCAGTACGCGGCCGGGAAGCTCGGATTCCCGTGGAGCGGGCGCAGAACCAAGAGCTGAGCGGAGGTGGCCTCGTGACCGGAGGACGCATCGAACTGACCGGGCTGACCAAGCGGTTCAGTGCCGTAGGGCATCATTCCGGCAAAGCGAGCACCGTAGGGCATCGTTCCGGCAAAGCGGGCACCGTAGGGCATCGTTCCGGCAAAGCGGGCACCGTAGGGCATCGTTCCGGCAAAGCGGGCACCGTAGGGCATCGTTCCGGCAAAGCGGGCTCCGCAGGGTATCTTTCCGGCCAGAAAAGCGAGGTGGCGGTCGACGGGATCGACCTGACCGTGGCCAGCGGTGAGTTCTTCTCGCTGCTCGGCCCGTCCGGCTGCGGCAAGACCACCACGCTGCGCCTGATCGCCGGCTTCGAGCAGCCCACCTCGGGCAAGATCCTGCTGGACGGCGCGGACATGTCCGGCGTGCCGCCGCACAAGCGCAATGTCAACACGGTCTTCCAGAGCTACGCGCTGTTCCCGTTCCTGTCGGCGTTCGACAACGTGGCGTTCGGGCTGCGCAGCCGGAACGTGGACAAGGCGGAGCTGAAGAGCCGGGTGAACGCGGCGCTGGACCTGGTGAGCATGGGCGCCTATGCCAAGCGCCGGCCCGGCTTGCTGTCCGGTGGCCAGCAGCAGCGGGTGGCGCTGGCCCGCGCGCTGGTGCTCAACCCGGCCGTGCTGCTGCTCGACGAGCCGCTCGGCGCCCTGGACGCCAAGCTGCGCCGCTCGCTCAAGCTCGAGCTGAAGGCGCTGCAGGAGCGGGTGGGCATCACCTTCCTGTACGTGACCCACGACCAGGAGGAGGCGCTCACCATGTCCGACCGGCTGGCGGTGATGAACTCCGGCCGGATCGTGCAGATCGGCACGCCACGCGAGGTGTACGAGGAGCCCGCCGATGCCTACGTGGCCGACTTCCTCGGGGTGTCGAACCTGATGGAGGTCGAGGCGACCGGGCACGGGCCTGGGGCCGGCTGCGAGGTCAGGCTCGGCGAGACCCGGCTGACCGCGGAGCGTGGCGCCACCGGCTGCGTGGGCGCCGCGCACGTGGCCATCCGGCCGGAGCGGGTCAGGATCGAACCGCACGGCAGCGACGGGCCGAACCGGGTGCCCGGCATGGTGGAGCGGCTGGTCTTCCTGGGCGCGGCTACGCAGGTGATGCTGCGGCTGGGACCGGGAGTTCCGCTGCAGGCGCTGATCCAGAACGACGGGGACCACCCGGCGCTCACCCTGGCCCAGGGCACGCCGGTGCACGTGTACCTGGCACCGGACGCGCTGCGCGTGCTCGGCGGGAGCGCCGGAGCGGCCCAGATCGCCGACGAGGGCCCGCTGGTCGCTACCTGAACGGGGTCAACTGCTCACAGGCTGGAAGGCGGTCTGCCTGCGGCTTTATCCAGAAGCCGGGATAGATATACACAGCCTGTGGGAAACTATTCCACTGCTGGCAAAGATGCAGTAATCACTGCGATACGGTACGGTTTCCACAACCCAGGCCAGGCCGGACGGCCAGCCATACCCGCGCGCGGGTACCGTTATGCCGCGAGCGCTGTGATAATGCGTGGATGACTGGTCTAAGCCTCGCCCTGGCAAACCTCAAGCCGGGCACGGGCAAGACCACCTCAGCGGTCTGGCTGGCGCACATCTTCGCCCAGGCGGGAAACAGCGTGCTCCTGGTGGATGCCGACCCATCCGGCAGCGCCCTGGAGTGGTCCGATCTGGCGGCCATGAGCCCGGGGATGCCGCCCAGGGAGGGGTTCCCGTTCCGGATCGTGGCACTGCCATCGCGCGAGATGCACCGCCGGATACCCGAGATAGCGCACGACGATGACGTGGTGATCATCGACGCGCCCCAGCTCGAGGACCACGCGGCCATCGCCCAGTCCGCGCTGCGCTACGCCGACGAGATCCTGATCCCGTGCGCGCCGAGCCCGATCGAGATCAACCGCACCTCGCCGGTCCGCGAGGAGATCGCGGAGATCGCCTCGGACCGGCGGACACCGGCCCGGTCGGCCATCCTGCTGAACCGCTGCATCTCCCGGGCGAACTCCACCACCGATGCCCGCGAGGCACTGCAGAGCCTCGGCTACGACGTGCTGGAGACGGCCGTGCCACGGCTCGAGGTCTACGCCCAGAGCTTCGGCATGCCGATTCCCGACGCGGGCCGCGGGATATGGCGAAGCGTGGCCCGCGAGCTGGCCGACCGCTGCGCACCGCTCTGCTCGGTGCGGTCATGACCACCCAGCGGGAGCAGCGTAAGGCGCAGATGGCGGCCGCTGCGGCCAGGCGAACCGAGCCCAACGCTCCCCCGGCGGGCCGGACCGCGAT
Source organism: Streptosporangiaceae bacterium (assembly GCA_036495485.1). GTDB lineage: Bacteria > Actinomycetota > Actinomycetes > Streptosporangiales > Streptosporangiaceae > PALSA-505. The sequence goes on along the minus strand of DASXMU010000134.1, from coordinate 6,625 downwards.
CAGGTCGAAGCCGGTCAGGATCACCCTCGACCTGAGCCCCGAGCTGTACCGCCAGCTCACCCAGTGGGCCGACTCGGCCGCGGTGGAACTCGGCGTCCCCCGGGTCGCCCTGGCCGACGCCATGCGCGCGATGATCCGGGTCACCGCCGAGAATCCCGCCGAGGTCCTCGACCAGTTGCGCCGCGACCGGAAACGATAGGACCTTCGACCCGCCAACATGGGTCGGATGGCAGATGTTTGGCACTCCATCCGAGTGCAGGATCGATGTAACGGTCGATCCCTGGAGGAGCCATGCAGAAGCTATCAGTCCCGCTGCGGCACGCGGCGTGCCAGCACTGGCCCCGCTGCCCCGGCGTGCAGGCACCCGATCACGTCGCCGCCCGGGTGGTCGCCCAGCACCCGGAGCAGGGCTGGAGCCTGCTCTGCAACGGTGTCGTGCTGTTCGACGACGCCGGGGAACTGCTCCCCGACGGCCGCGCCATCGCCCCGCCGGTCGCCCTTGCGAGAGCCGCCTAGCCTTCGGCGCCAGCAATCGTGGTGAGCGCGGACATGCTGCTGCCGCGTTCGCCCCGGGTCAGCCACCGGTAGCCGATGTAGCCGAGAACCGCGATGACGAACGACATGGCCAGCATGATCGTGCCCAGGGCGTTCAGCGCCGGGCCGCCGTTGCCGCCGTGCTTGGTGGAGTAGATGATCACCGACATCGGCGTGTTGCCGGAGTTCGACGACAGCAGGTCGACGATGACGAAGTCGTCGATCACCCCGGAGAACACCAGGACGGCGCTGGCGAAGATGGCCGGGCCGAGCAGCGGCAGCATCACCCGGCGCATGGTCTGGAACTGATTGGCGCCAAGATCGGCGGCCGCCTCTTCGTACTGCTTTCCCAGCGTGACCAGCCTGGCCTGGACGATGATCGCCGGCCAGCTCACGTTCCAGGTGACCAGCCCCAGGATCTCCGCCAGCGTGCCGAGGGGCACGGCGGTGAACAGCGCGGTGAACACGAAGAACATCGAGACACCGAAGATCAGCTCCGGGATGACGAACGACAGGATCATCACGAAGTTGAAAGTCGACGAGGTGTAGCCGCGCCAGCGATTGATGCCGAGCGCGAACGCGACGCCCAGCGGCACCGCGATGATGGTCGTATAGACCGACAGCCGGATCGTCTGCAGCACGGCGGCGTGCAGCTGCGGGTTGTGCAGCACGGAGTTGACCGGGTCGCTGAAGTACCAGCGCCAGGAGAACCCCTGCCAGGCGCTCTGCGACTTCCCCTTGTTGAACGAGAACAGCACGGCCAGCGCGATCGGCACCAGCGACCAGATCAGGTACAGCCAGGTGAAGCCCTCCAGGAACCACGGATGCCGCCAGGGATTGGCCCGGGGGATCAGCCGCCGTGCCCCGGTGCGCTCGGGCTTGACCGTCGCCGTCGCCATCAGGCCACGTCCCTGGACGAGCGGTTGGTCGCCACCACGTAGTAGATCATCGGCACCAGCAGGATCAGCAGCAGCAACAGCGACAGCACGGCGCCCTGCCCCTCCAGGCCCGGCGTGCCGAGCTGTCCCTGGATCAGGTTGCCGACCATGGACGTGCTGGCCGCACCGGAGAGCAGCTGGTTGGTGTAGTAGTCGCCCAGCATCGGCAGGATGGTGATCAGCAGGCCGGTCAGGATCGGCTGCCGGGACAACGGCAGCGTGACCCGCAGGAACGTCCGCACCCGGCCCAGGCCCAGATCCCGGCCTGCCTCGATCAGCGACGGGTCGATCCGGTCCAGCCCGGCGTAGAGCACGAGGATGAGGTAGGGGATGTAGCCGTATGCCAGGCCGAGCACGACCGTGACCGACATCCCGCCCAGCCAGTTGACCTGGTGCGAGGCCAGGCCCAGGAAGGTCAGCGCGCGGTTCAGGTAGCCGTTGGACTGCAGCAGGTCGACCCAGGCCAGCATGCGCATCATGTAGCTGATCCAGAACGGCGCGATCAGCAGCACCAGGAACAGCGCCTTGCGCCGCCCGGCGAACCTGGCCACGAAGTAGGCGGCCGGGTAGCCGATCAGCAGGCACAGCAGCGATGCCACGGCCACGTAGATGACCGTCCTGATCACGATCGGCCCGGCGAACGACGTGCTGCCCACCAGGTCATGGAACGCGTTGATGACGTTGGATGAGCTCCAGTCCACCGGGTTCCAGACCGCGATCGGCGACTCGAACAGCCGGTTGAGCTGGCCCATGGCGATCGCCAGCACCGTGTAGAACGGCACGATGAACAGCAGGATGAGCCAGATGATCCCGGGCGCCGCGAGCGCGGCCCAGAACAGGTTCTTTCTCCCCCCGTTGCCGTCCGTCGCCCGGCTTGCCACTGTCGCCTCAGATCCCGTTGCTGACCACGAGCCAGGCCTGCTGCCAGAGCGCGTCGGTGTCCACCGGAAGCTGCAGCTCACCGATCCCGCGCCGGAAGTAGGACGGCAGCACCACGGTGGACATCAGGCTCGGCGGCAGGATCTGCTCCTTGACCAGGACCTGCGGCGTCACCCCGGTGAACGGCTGCATGTACCCGTTGAAGCTGATGTTGTCCAGCACGTTGTGCAGGTCGCACATGTAGTTGAGGAACAGGTGGGAGAGCACCGGGCTGGCCGAGGACTGCAGCAGCATGATCGTGTCGTTCGCCACCGGGCCCCGGCCATCGGTGGGGAACCAGTAGCCGACCACGTCCACCGGCACGCCCTTGGGCATGTAGGACGCGGCCGCGGCCATGTCACCCGACCAGGCGTGGTGGATCCAGGTGTCCGCGTCCGGGACCTCGGTGTAGTCATTGTTGTCGATGCGCACGTTGACCAGGCTGGACAGCTCTTCCAGCGTCCGCCGCGACAGCGCGATCTGGCCCCGGTCGGTGGTGTTGAGGTCGTAGATCCCGTTCTTCATCAGCCCGAGGCTGATGCCCTCGCGGTAGTCGTCCAGGATCGCGACCTTGCCCCGGTACTTGCTCTGCCACGGCATCGCCCAGCCGTTCTTCATGGCGTACGGGTTCTCGTGCACGAGGTCCTTCCGCCACGAGATGCCGGTCGTGTAGATCGTGTACGGGACGGTGTACTGCCAGCGCCGGTCGTAGTAGGGGTTGGTGAAGTCCGGCCAGGCCTGGGTGATGTTCGGGATGTAGCTGTGGTTCAGCGGCTGCACCAGCTTGGACTCGATCAGCTGGCCGAGCACGTCGACGGTGGCGCCGACCAGGACGTCGAACTTCAGCCCGTTGCGCAGCTTGGCCAGCGCCTCGTCCATCGTGTTGAACGTGGTGATCTGCGCCTTGCACTTGTACCGCTTGGCGAAGTTGTTGACGACGGCCTGGTTGATGTACGCAACCCAGGTGTAAATGTTCAGCGTGGCACCGGGCTCGGGCTGCAAGCCGGACTTGACCGGCGGGTTGCCGGCGAAAACAGGCCAGGTCACCGGGTTGCTGGGCCGGGGCAACGGCAAGCTGCCGAATCCGGCCACGGCCGGCGCGCACGCGTCGAGCAGCGCCCCCGCCCCGGTGGCGGCCAGCGCGGCTCCCGCGCTCCTGGTGAGGAACCCACGGCGGGTCACCCGCGGGCGACGGCTCGCGTCGCCCTGCCAGCCCTCTCGCGGGTGCACCATCAGGCCAAATCTCCCATAACCGGCGTCGTCAGCCCAGGCCCAAGATCACGGCCGTGACCGATCGCCGCCGCGAACGTGCCGAAGTTGCTGATCAGCCGGTCGATGTCCGCTGTCTCGTGCTGCACCGAGATCAGCCACTGCTCGCTCTTGCCCCAGGGCGGCAGGAAGACGCCGCCGTTGTGCTGGAACAGCCAGTGCGCGTGGCTGTACCGGTCGTCCACCGCCAGGTAGTCCCGGTAGTCCCGGACCGGCTCGGGCGAGAACACCACGCACCCCTTCGCTCCCGCCGACACCACATGCGCCTGCAGCCCAGCATCCGCGATGATGCACTCGATCCCGGCCACCGCCCGCGACCGCAGCAGTTCGATCCGCTGATACGCCTCTTGTGTGGCGACCTCGCAGAGCATCGCCCTGACGCCGGCCATGGCCAGCGGGTTGCCGTTGAACGTGCCGACCATCTCGTAGTCCCCGCTGGCCACGTGCTCCATCACCTCCGCGCTGCCCCCGATCGCGGCGACGGCCACACCCCCGCCGACCGACTTCGCCAGGCAGATAACGTCCGGCAGCACCCCAGACAGCTCGGTGACCCCGCCAGGCCCGACCGTCAGCCCGGTCTTAACCTCGTCGAAGGTGAGCAGCGCATCATGCTCGTGCAGCAGATCGCGCAGCCCGGCAAGATAACCAGGCTCGGGCAAAATGATGCCCGCGTTCATCATGATCGGCTCGATGATCATCCCGGCGATCTGGCCCCGGTGCTCGTCGAGCAGCCGGGCAACACTGTCAAGGTCGTTGAACCCGGCGATCAGCGTCAGCTTGGTGATCGCCGCCGGAATCCCGCTGCTGGCCGGTGACTGCGCGGGCTTGTGCGCCGGCCCGACCTCGTCGGCGTCCGGCGCGACCGACACCTGCACCGAGTCATGATGCCCGTGGTAGCAGCCCTCCACCTTGATAATCAGGTCCCGCCCGGTGACCGAGCGCATAAGGTGCACGGCGTCCATCGTCGCCTCGGTCCCCGAGTTGGCAAACCGCCACTGCGGCAGCCCGAACCGCCGCGCCAGTTCCTCGGCGACCACCACCGCAGTCGGCGTCGGCTGCGCGAAATGCGTGCCCAGCCCGGCCTGGGCGCGGATAGCCGCCACCATCGCCGGATGCGCGTGCCCTGCCAGCGCCGCTCCGTACCCGCCATGCAGATCGACATACTCGTTACCATCGACGTCGTAGACCTTGCCCCCCCGCCCATGGCTCAGCCAAACTGCCTGCGGCACCGTAATCTGCCAGCTCGACGTGACCCCCCCGGCCAGCGACTCACCCGCCCGCACGGCCATCCGCCCCGACTCCGGCTGCCGCCGCAGGAAGATCGCCTCCTGCTCCGCGATAACCTCAGCAAGCTTGCTCTCCTGGCGAACCCTGGCGTCCGGGCTGGTCACGGTGCCGCTCCTCAAATTTTGACTGAACATTCAGTCTAAATCTGAAGGCACCTCGCCGGCAAGGTTGGGTTCCCGGGGAAGCAGCCCGGCTTCTGCCCGTCCCTTCCGTCCTTCCGTTCTTCCTTATGCCACCAAGCTTTTGGGGAAAGAAAGAAAATCGCCGAACGGTGCCCAGCGAACCGTTCGCGCTCACCGGAACACTGTCCAGGTCAGTGGAGCAGGAGCGCGGCCTGGCCGCTCTGGCCCAAGCAAGCGCAAGCGAGCCGCCGCCTGCCAAGCAGGCCAGGACAAGTCTTGCTCCCGGGCAGGATGCCTGGCTGCCTCGTGGAACGTCAGATTCCACTCGACCGGCCGCAGCGGGTGGGCAGCTCTCTGCGTCGGCCCACCGGGAGCTATCCGGCGGGCTGCTTCGATCCTCTGGCCGGGCGCAGTCACAACTCCACCACCGAGCCAGACAGCAAAATCGTACACATATTCGCTATCGTGGTCAACTGCTTTGCTTGCGCGAACAGTTGACCACCCCTGCCGTCAGTGACGACGGCGGCGCAGGCCCGGCTTGGTCAGGCTGGGAGGTTCGTAGCCACGGTCGGGGCGGTTGAGGTTGGTGCCTGGCGGGACGATCTCGTCGATCCGGTTCAGAACGTCGCGGGTCAGCACGACGTCGGCGGCGCCGAGCTGGCTCTCCAGATGTTCCATGGTGCGCGGGCCGATGATGGCCGAGGTGACGGCCGGGTGGTTGATCACGAAGGCGATCGCCAGGTGCACTACGGAAAGGCCAGCCTCATCGGCCAGGATGGCCAGCTGCTCGGCCGCCTCCAGTTTGGCCTGGTTGCCCGGCAGGTCCATGTCGAACCGCTGCGGTATCCGGCCCGCCCGGGTGCTGGCCGGGAGGTCGGCGTCCTTGCGGTAGCGGCCCGACAGCCAGCCACCGGCCAGCGGGCTCCACGGGATGACACCCATCCCGTAGCGGCGGCAGACCGGCAGCACCTCATCTTCGACGCCGCGCACCATGATCGAGTACGGCGGCTGCTCGCTGACGAACCGCTCCCGGCCGCGCCGCTCGGCGGTCCATTGTGCCTCGACGATCTGCGACGGGGGGAACGTCGAGCTGCCGGCGTAGCGGATCTTGCCGGCCCTGATCAGGTCGGTGAGTGCGGCCAGTGTCTCGTCGACGTCGGCGCTCGGGTCGGGCCGGTGGATCTGGTACAGGTCGATGTAGTCGGTGCCCAGCCTGCGCAGGCTGTTCTCGCACTCGCGGATGAGCCAGCGCCGCGAGTTGCCCTGCTCGTTCGGGTCGTCGCCCATCCGGCCGTGCGCCTTGGTGGCCAGCACGATGCGGTCCCGCTGGCCGCCAGCCAGCGCCTTCCCGACGATTTCCTCGGACTCACCAGCCGAGTAGACGTCCGCGGTGTCGATGAAGTTGATCCCGGCGTCCAGTGCCCGGTCGATGATCCGCATGGAATCGTCATGGTCGGTGTTGCCCCACGCGCCGAACATCATCGCGCCGAGGCAGAGCGGACTGACCCTGACGCCCGTAGTGCCAAGAACTCGCATCTCCATGACTGCACCCTATTA
>DASXMU010000133.1:0-7791 GCA_036495485.1 Streptosporangiaceae bacterium | reverse complement strand
TGCCGTGCCGCCTCGCCGTCCCAGGCACCGCGGAATGCGGATTACCCGGGTGGCCGGGCGGCGTGACGCGGGATGGGTGGCGCGGGGCCGGACGGGCTGACGGCACCGGGAACACCCGGTGGACCAGGTTCTGGACCGGGGCGGGGAGCATGTCGGCGGAGGCCGCGGCGGCACCGCCCAGCACGAACGTCACGGCGACCATGGCGGCGGCCAGCCGGGAGCGGTGTGACCCATGCCAGGAGCGCCTGCGCGGCGCCGGCGCGGAGACCGGAGATGAGACGCTGACCGGGGAGAAACAGACCTTGAACCGGGAGAGGGCTGCTGCCTCCCCGGTCAGCTCGTCGGGCCCCGCCGTGCCGGACAAGTCCGCCAGCATATGAGGCAGCACGTACATCTCCCGAGGGGCTTCAGGGGGCAGGGACAGCCCGTCGAGAATCATGTCCAGTGCCAGCTCTTCACGCTCACGGCTGAGCCGGCCCGGGGAAGGGGACCCAGGCATCTCGCCTGATGAAGCGTCCTGGGGGCTCAAAGCGTTACACCCGCCCGGTCGGCAGTTTGCGCCAGGCGGCGAAGGGCGCGGTGGGCGGCGACCCGCACGGCGCCAGGGGACTTGCCGACGATGCTGGCGACCTGGCTGGTGTCGAGCCCCGCCACCACGCGCAGCATGATGATCTCGGCCTGATCCCTGGGCAGCGCCACGACCGCGGCCAAAGCGGCCCGGGTGGCCATCCGCTCCAGCGCGACATCGGCGGTGTCCGGCGCGCTCAGCCGTTCCAGGGCTTCGGGGTCGGCCATCGGGACCGTCTGGCGGCGGGACCGCGCGCGGCCCCAGTCGGCCGCACGGTGCCGGGCGATGGTGAACAGCCAGCCCCGGAACGCGAGCTCCTCACCCCGGAAGCCAGCCAGCCCGGTCACCACCTGCAGCCAGGTGTCCCCGGCCACATCCTCGGCCGCCTCGGGTGCGACGACCCGCAGGTAACGCAGCAGAGCAGGCTGCACGTCGCGGAAAAGGCCAGTGAAGGCCGCCTCATCACCGCTTTGAGCCCGCGTCAGCGTAGCTTCGAAAGCGGCCCCGATCACTCGTCCAGTATGCCCCCCTGATGCCGCTTAATCCTGTGCACTTCGCCGGACTCGCACACCGTGGTCAGGTGCGGGCCGTCAGCAGGGCCCCCGCGGCCTGGAGATACCGGGTGCTGCTGACGGCAGCCGCCGGCCCAGAAGGCGACGCCGGATCGCTGCGCCGTGCTGCGCGGCAGCGACGGCCGCACGGCATCTCGCCGAACGTGGCCGCCTGCAACGCGGCCCTCGCCGTCCTGCGGACCCTGGAACGCGGCGGGTTCGCCGCGTAATTTTCCTGGTCCTTTCAGGAGAAATCAACGACCGGCCGCCACGCGGGCTTTGCTGGTGAAAGCTCAGGTGTCCTCGTTGGCCTGGGACCAGTCGATGCGGTCGCCGGGGGGAACGGGGCGGGTCACCATCGGGATGGGGTTCCGCGGCGCCTGGCCGTAGTCGAACGCGCCGGACAGGTCGTAGGCGTGCATGTCGTTCACCCCGAGCGCGGGCAGGCCGTAGGTGTGCTCGACGTAGGCGAGGATGGACGCGAACGACGCCGATGAGGTGTCGGTGTAGGCCGGCCTGGCGTACGGGCTGACGATCACCAGCGGATCCGCGGCCCTTCCCCGCCGTTGGGCACGTCGAGCGTGGGGTCGGGGACGCAGGCTGCGCGAGATGCGGCGGGAGGCCCTGGCGTAGGCAGGCGGCGTCCCGGCGCGTACGGAGGCGGAGGCCGAGGCGGGCGCTGCCTCGGCGCGAGACGAGGGCGCAGAGCTGGGTGAGGACGCATAACGCTCGCTGGCCTGCGCGTTCAAGAGCACAGATGTCATCTACTGTTTGCCTGAATGTCGCGGCTACGCGACGGTTGCATGGGGTTACGTCGGTGATGGTGTGTGCGTGCGCATCGCGTATGTCACCGAGTCCTTTCCCCCCGACGTCAATGGCGTTGCCCATACCGCCGTCCGGGTCAGCGAGCAGCTGGCCAGCCGCGGTCATGAGCCGCTCATCATCGCGCCGGAGCCCGCCGGCGGGCTGCCCCGCCCCGACGGCTCGCTCGGTTACCCCGTGGTGCGGGTGCCATCGATGCCGGTCCCGGTCTATCCGGGGCTGCGGGTGGGCCTGCCCGGGCGCCGGGTCCAGGCGGCCATGACCGAGCACGGCACCGACCTGGTGCACCTGGCCGGGCCCTTCGTCCTCGGTGCCAGTGGCTGTGCCGCCGCCCAGCGGCTCGGGCTGCCAACCGTGGCCGTGTACGCGACGGACATGGCCGCCTACGCTCGCACATACCACACCGGCTCCACCGGCGAGAAGATCTGCTGGCGGTGGGTGCGCCGGCTGCACAACGCGGCCGGCCTGACGCTGGCCCCCTCCACCGCCACCGCCGGTGACCTGCGCGCCCACGGCGTGCAGCGGGTGGACGTGTGGGGCCGGGGCGTGGACACCAGCCGCTTCCACCCGGCCAGGCGCAGCGCCGCTCTGCGCGCCGAGCTGGCACCCTCGGGCGAGGTCATCGTCGGCTATGTCGGCCGGCTGGCCGCGGAGAAGCGGCTCGACCTGCTGTCCGGGGTCGCGGCGCTGCCCGGGGTGCGCCTGGTGATCGTCGGCGGCGGGCCGGCCGGGGCCGAGGCGCGGCGGATGCTGCCCGGAGCGGTGTTCCTCGGCCAGCGGCAAGGCGACGACCTCGCGGCCATCTATGCCAGCCTCGACGTGTTCGTGCACAGCGGACCGCACGACACGTTCGGCAACACACTGCAGGAGGCCGCGGCGAGCGGCCTGCCGGTCGTGGCACCGGCCGCGGGCGGCCCGATCGACCTGGTGGACGAGGGGGTCACCGGCTTCCTGGTCGCTCCCGGCGACGCGCACGCGCTAGCCTGCGGCGTGTCCAAACTGGTGGACGACCCGGTGCTGCGGGCGGCGCAGAGCCACGCCGCCCGGCTCAGCGTGGCCACCCGGACCTGGGGTTCCCGCTGCGACGAGCTGATCGACCATTACGAATCCGTCCTGGCGGCCGCCTCGGCGGTATCACTCGCGGCAGGATCCCCGGCATGACGACATTCACTGCGCTCGGCGACTCCATCACCCTCGGTGTCGGCGACCCGGTGCGCCTGGCCGGCCAGGCCGGCCCGGGCCGCTGGGCCTGGCGCGGCTGGGCCGCGCTGCTCGCCGAGGGCCTGGCCGACCCGGATCTGCACATCCTGGCGACCAACGGGGCCTGCGCGACCGAGATCGAGCACGATCAGCTTCCCCAGGCGCTGCTGCTCCGCCCGGACGTGGCCAGCGTGGTATTCGGCGTGAACGACACACTCCGGTCGGGCTTCGACCCGGCCCGCATCGCTGCCGCCGCCACGCACACCGTCGGGGCACTGCGCGCCGCCGGCGCGGAGGTGCTCACCATGCGGCTGCCCGACCCCGGCTGGATGCTCGGGCTGCCCGGCGCCCTGGCCAGGCCGCTGGCCCGGCGGGCAGCCGAGATCAACGCGGTGATGGACATGGTGGCCGAGCGGTTCGGCACGCTGCACTTCGACGCCGCCCGCGACACCGAGACCTACGACCGGCGGATGTGGGCCGTGGACCGGCTGCACCCGAGCGAACGCGGCCACCGGCACATCGCCCGGCGGTTCCACAGCCGGCTGGCCGAGGCCGGGCTTCCGATCGGCCCGGCGCCAGACCCCGAGCCGAAGAACCCGCCGCCGACCCGCCTGGCGCAGTTCGGCTGGCTGGCCACCAAGGGGACGGCCTGGGTGGTCCGCCGGTCCACGGATCTGGTGCCGTCCCTGCTCATGATGGCAGCCAGGGAAATACGGTAAGGCTGGAGCTGGGCGGGCTCGCTATCCGCGTGCGCTGGCGACGTCCAGCACGCCGGGCAGCCAGGGCGTGTAGGCGTCGGGGTTGGCGGCGATCCCGGCTCGCAGCGAGGCCGGGGAGACCCAGCTGTAGTCGGACACCTCTGCCTCGTCAGGCGCCGGGGTGCCGCCGGTCAGCGTGGCGACCAGAACGTGGTCCCATTCGAGCTCGACCCGCCCGGAACCGGGGTCGGCCGCCCGGTAGGGAAAGACCCCTATCTCGGTGAGCGGCGTGGTGTGGCCGGTGGTCAGCCCGAGCTCCGCGGACAGCCGCCTGGCCGCCGCGGCCAGCTTGTCCTCGCCCGGCTCCGGGTGCCCGCAGCAGGTGTTGGACCAGCGGGAGGCGAAGCGGGTCTTGACCGCGGCGCGCTGCTGCAGCAGCACCCGCCCGCCGGAGTCATAGAGCAGCACAGAGAACGCCCGGTGACGCTGCCCCGGCGCACTGTGCGCCTCGGCGACCGAGCAGGCACCGACGGCCGTCCCGGTCTCGTCGACCAATTCGACGAGCATGTGTTCGCGGCCGGTCATCGGCACCTCCATCGCCTGGATTACACAACGAATACCATTCACTTATAGCGGCTGGTGGTGCTGTGCCACTCGAACCCGCCGCCCATCCATGCCTGTGCGCCCCGCAGGAACCGCTGGAGCTCCACGGATGGGACGGCCGCGAGCCGGCGCTGGGCGGCTTCGAAGCTCCGGACGAAGTCATTGTGCAGCTCGATCGTGCGTGCGGTCGCCTCCCGGATGGAGCAGTTCTCTTCGGCGGCGATCAGCAGAACCAGGTTGGAGTCCGGCAGTTCGTCCGCCGCTTCCCTGGCGACCGAGTGCAGGTCGTTGACGATGACCGCGGCAGTGCCCGCCTGCAGCAGGGCGCGGCGAACCCGCCGCTCGCCGAACAGATCCGCGTTGAGCTCGTAACCGGCGACGATGTCGATGAGCGTCATCGAGGTGTAGAAGCTGTCATGCTGCCGGGCCGCGAGGTACCGCCAGACCGGGGGCAGTTTCCCGAGGTAGCGCCAGGCCGCGTAGGAGGCCCAGCTCACATACATCTGGGCTGTTGCGTGGCGTGCCCGCATGACCTGAGATGGGGTGGCGTGCCGGGTCATGTGGGCGGTGGCGGAGCTGATCGCGACGAGCACTGGATCGGCCGCCAGCGCATCGTCGAGCTGGCTGGTGTACTGCCCGGCGGGCGGCGGCGGGTCCATGGCCGCCATCACCAGCGACAGCCGCGGGGGCAGCTCGGTCGGGGTGGCGCCCAGCGGGGTCTCGTCGGCGTAGTAGTCGTCGGCCGCCCACCAGGCGGCGTTCATCTGGGCGGCGACGAGCAGCATGTCCGGGTCGTCGCTGTCGGGGTGGGTGAGCATGGCAAGCTGGCCGAACCCGGCATCCCGGAACGTGTCCAGCTGGGTGGCGTAGATCCCGGCCTTCCCGGCCCAGGCCACCAGGCGCCGGTTGACCTCCTCGCCGAGTTCCCCGTCGACGCGGACGGTCGCCGGGCAGTACAGCGGTGGGTATGTGCCATCACCCCATTCCCGCTCCACGTATGGAATCGGCGCGTAGATATCCCGGCGCACCAGCTCACAGGCGCCGGGCGGGCCGTCGGAGCTGGGGCGGTCCGCCGGTTCCAGGGCCTCGGCAGCCTCGGCGACCTCGGCGCCAAGATCGGCCTGCGGGCCGGCAATCTCAGCCCCGGCGGCAGCCTCGGGTTCAGCCTCGGCAGTGGCAGGCTCGGCGCCGCCGCCGGACTGAGGCTCGCCAGTGCGCTGTGCAGGTGGAAAACGGCACGCGGAGGTGCCCAAGCCAGACGGCCCAGCCAGCAGCCTGGTGAGTTCTCGTTCCCGGCCGGTCATGAGCACCTCCTGCGAACCTGCACGGCCTATATCGAATCCTCCCTATGCCGGGTCGTCATGGGCCGACGTAGTCGGCCGCGATGAGCAGATAGTGGAAACTCCCTTCGCGGTACGCGGTGAGGAAGGGCTCTTCGATACCCGTGGCAACCGGCGACTTGGCCCTCAGTTCCCAGTAGGGGATGGTCAGGGCGGTGAGGTCGACGACGTTGATCGGGACGAAGTCATTGGCGGCCAGGGCCTTGAAATAGTCGCTGCGCGGGTGGATATCGCAGGTGTAGTGCTGGTCGATCTGGCTGACCGCCCTGGACCGGCCGCCGGTGACATCGTTATAGCAGCCGGTGATGCACACATACCGGCCGCTGTAGCCGAGCAGCCGGGCGAATTCGCTGAATAGCTGGTACAGGTCAACGTACATGGTGGTTTCGTTGGTCCAGATTCCCTGGCGGGATCCGGCCTCGAAGCCGGTGTCGAGCATGTTGCGGAAGTGGAACCGCACCTGGTCCGCCACGCCCCGCTGGCGTGCCTGGGCGTTGGCGAATTCGACCTGGGTCTCCGAGATCGTGACCCCGTCGACCTGGCAGCCGAACCGCTGGTTGGCCATGAAGCTGGTGCCGCCGCGCCCGGATCCGCCGTCCATCAGCCGGTGCGTGGGGTCGATGTCACCGAGGTAGTCGAGCAGCAGGTCGGCTTGCGCGGTCTCCAGCCGGTGCATCTCGGCGATGATCGCGTCGTCCCTGGTCTCGGCCGGCGCCTCCAGCACGGCCGGGTCGTAGTCGCCGATGCCGTAATGATGGTGATACAGGCCGTCAACCTCACCGAGCCGGATGTTGACCGGGTCCTTCTCCCTGTTCCAGTACGCGGCGACGGAACGCTGGTAGTCGCTGCGCAGCACCGGGCGGCTGGCGGAAGCGGTGTCGCGGTCGGTGGCGTGATCAATCGTTGTCATCAGGGCGGCCCCCTCGTTGTCTTCGTCGTTTTCGCGAAACGACTGCAACGAATGCTTTCGCAGATGACGGCGAAGCATGCATAACCGGTGCCGACAGATAAATATGACTTGTCTATGAGCGCGTACTCCGCTATGTAAGATTCACGCGTTGGCTAATGCCTGAATAGTCGCTTACACGATGATTAAGGAAATGTTATTCGGGGCGGTCATGTCGGAATAGCGAGCAATCACGCACAAAACGACTGACCTGCAAATCGACTAATGTGCTTAGTAATTACCACGCGCCGCCACACGGCCGGGCGGAATACTGCGGCCGCCCTCGCGGCTGTGCCTGGGTACGGCCGCGCGGCCGCACTGACCGGCGGCTCTCGACCCCGAGGAGTACACGTGACTACCCAGCTGACCAAGGGCCTCTACACCGCCCGTGCGACGGTCACCGGCGGCCGGGCCGGCCATGCCGCCACCGACGACGGGATACTCAGCGTCGACCTGCAGCCGCCGGCCGAGATGGGCGGCCCCGGCGGTGCCACCAACCCCGAGCAGCTCTTCGCGGCGGGCTACGCCGCCTGCTTCCAGAGCGCGCTGGGCGTGGTCGGGCGCCGCGCGGGCGTGGACACCGGCGCCTCTACGGTCGAGACCGACGTCACCATCGGCCCGATTCCCGGCGGCGCCTACGGCCTGGCGGTCGCTATCAAAGTCACGATCCCCGGTACCGACCCGGACCAGGCCCGGTCGCTGGCCGAGGCCGCGCACCAGGTCTGCCCGTACTCCAACGCGACCCGCGGCAACATCGACGTCACGCTCGAAGTCGGCTGATTCCGGAATTCCTCCCGGGCCGATATGGCCGTGCGTGTTAAGGAATTCATCGGCACCCAGGAAGCCTGTACGCCGAGAACCGAAAAGTTCATTTTTCCGAACGGTGCGCGCCTCCCCGTTCGGAAAAAATGAGGGTATAAGGGGTTAGCCTGCTCCCTGGAGGCCGAACATGACTGCGCACGCGATCGCCCCGGCGCCCGGGTCTGTCACCGACGTGTTCAGCCCGGCGAAGCCGCCGGTCCTGGCCGTCGAGCCCGGCGACACGGTGACCGTCAGGTCGCTG
>DASXMU010000132.1:0-3745 GCA_036495485.1 Streptosporangiaceae bacterium | reverse complement strand
CCGCCGGGGTGACGCTGCTGTTCTCCAGCCACCAGCTTGACCTGGTCGAGCACCTGTGCGAGTCGGTGGCGATCATCGACCACGGGCGGCTGGTGGTCCAGGGGAGCGTAGCCGAGCTTGGCGTGTCCGGCCGGCTGCGGATCAGCGTCCGGGTGGCCGGTGACGAGGCCGGGCACTGGGCCGGCGATCTCGGCCGGGCCGCCCAGGTGGAGAACGTCAAGCATGGGACCGTCCTGCTGTCGCTGGCCAGCCGCGAAGACGCCCAGGTGGTGCTGGACCGGGCCAGGGCGGCGGGGCCGGTGGAGCAGTTCGGCTTCGAGCGGCGCAAGCTGTCCGAGGTGTTCCGGGATGCGGTTGGCGCTTCGGCGCCAGCCGCTGGCGATGGCGAGCGGGTAACCACGGGAGAGGCGCGGTCATGAACAGGCAGTGGTGGGAGCTGACCCGGCTGGTGGCGGCGCGGGAACTGCGCGATCGTGCCAGGGCGCGCTCGTTCTGGATCGCCTCGGTGATCCTGCTGATCGCGGTGGCCGCCGGGGCGATCATCCCGGCGCTGCTGCACGGCAAGCAGTCGACCGCCACGGTGGGGATCGTTGGGGGCAATGCCGCTGCCCTCACCCAGGTCGCCCACGAGGCCGGGCGGATCTCGGGAACGAAGGTCATCGTGGTGACGCTGCCATCGGTGGCGGCTGGAGAGACCAGGCTGCGCGCCGGGACCCTGGACGCCGTGCTGAACGGCGACCGCGAGGTGCTGGTCAAGAAGCAGGCGGCGCTGGGCTCCTCGTCGCCGGGCTCCACACTGCCCGGGGCCCTGTCGCAGGTCGGCGGCCTGGCGAAGCTCTACGCCGAGCTGCCGCCCACGGCGGCGGCGAGCCTGGCCAGCAAAGGCGTCGCGCTGCCGGTGCACAGCCTCAGTGCGCCGCCGCGCGGCCTGGAGAGCCGGATATCCGGCCTGGCGGCCGCGATCCTGATCTACGTGCTCATCCTGACCTACGGCGTGCGGATCACGATCGGGGTCGGCGAGGAGAAGGCCAGCCGGGTCGTCGAGGTGCTGCTGACCACGCTGCGGCCGGTCCAGTTGCTGGCCGGCAAGGTCACCGGCATGGGCCTGCTGGCGCTCGGCCAGATCGCCGCCATGCTGGCCCTGTACCTGGGGCTGGGGTACGCGTTCGGCTCCCCGGCGGTGCACGGGACCGCGGCCGGGGTGATCCCGGCCGCGGCGCTGTGGCTGCTGCTCGGCTACGCCTTCTACTGCACGGCCTACGCGGCGGCCGGGTCGCTGATCACCCGCCAGGCCGACGCCTACAACGCCAGCATGCCGCTGCAGATCCCGCTGATCCTGGCCTACGTGCTGTCCTACACGGTGATCTACGCCAACGGGGTCAACGTGGTCTTCCACGTGCTGGCGTTCATCCCGTTCACCGCGCCGGTGGCGATGCCGGTCCTGGTCGCGGTCGGCGCGGCTCCGGCCTGGCAGATCGCCCTGTCGGCGGCTATCACCATAGTGTCCACGGTGTTCATGGCCCGGGTGGCCGGCACCATCTACGAACGCGCCATCCTGCGCACCGGCACCAGGCTCCGGGTCCGCCAGGTACTGCGCTCCCCGGCCTGAGCGGCCGGGGAGCAAACGGCTACTTGTTACGTCGGAACTGGGGGAGCGCGGATAGCAGCAGGAAGAGCACTTTTCTTGCGTCTGCACGTCGTTGTGCGTCGCCGGCCATAAGGGCTACCGACGCGGCAGCCAGTACCGCTACCAGATACAAGATGCCGAGCGCTGAGGTCAGGATCGCAGACATCTCACATGCGTGCCGTTCCGGGAGTGGTGCGAGGGAAACGCGGCCAGGCCGGGGTGATCAGGGTGTCAGGCAGTCATACGACAATGAGCGGCTGCAAGGTACGCCGGGCGATTTCCAGGTCGGCGTGGACACGTTCCTCGCTGCCGCTCCAGATGGGATCCTCGTGCTCGATGGCGACGGTGCCGTCGTAGCCGCAGGCGTACAGCGCATCGATGACGCCTCGTGAACCTGATGGCGCTCGGCGAGCATCACAAGGTTTATCCCGCTCTCGACCACCTGCTTTTCGTCAAGATCGGCACGGGTATCGGCTGTGGCATCATCCTGGGTGGTCAGCTTCACCGGGGTGCCAACGGCGCCGCTGGGGACATCGGCCACATTCGCGTACCGGACAGCGATGCCCTCTGCCGGTGCGGGAACCTGGGCTGTCTGGAGGCAGTCGCCGGCGGTCATGCGCTCGCTCAGCGGCTCGCGGGCAAGGGGCTCGGCACGAAAATCGCCCGTGGCGTAGCCGAACTGGTAGCGAACGGCAACCCGTTGGCCCGTCAGGAAATCCGGGTAGCAGCTCAGCACATCGGCGGGGTGCTGGCCACTCTCGTCAGCTTTGCCAACCCCTCCGCGATCGTCATCGGCGGAGCGCTCGCGCCTCCCGATGAAGCCCTGCTGGCGGGCATCCGCAGCGGGATCTACGACCGGGCGCTGCCACTGGCGACCCGGTCCCTGCCCATCGAAGCAAGCAAGCTGGGAGAGCGGGCAGGGACTGAGGGTGCGATCGCGCTGGCCCAGCGGAGTGCCCTTTCTGCGGAAGGTGTTGCTGCGCTGTTGCGTGCCCGCCACCACCCATCTAGCTGAGTGCCCCGCCCCAGCCCGGGAGATGAGGGCGGCGAAAACTGTGGCGGGCCCTGGGCGGTGCGCCGATGAAGGCGGGCGGTCTGTCTTCTCGGCTTGAGCGGATCTAGTGTCCTGAGTCAGAGATTCGTCCTCACCAATTACGCTTTCGGATATGGCGAGTCCGAAGCTGGTGCCGCTGGTGCTGAGCGCCGAGGAGCGGCAGGTTCTGGAGGGGTGGGCCCGGCGGCGCAAGACGTCGCAGGCTCTGGCGTTGCGGTCGCGGATCGTGCTGGCCTGCGCGGACGGCGAGTCGAACACGCAGGTTGCCGCCGCGCTGGGAGTCACGCGGGACACCGTGCGCAAGTGGCGGACGCGGTTCGCCGCCGCGCGGCTGGAGGGCCTGGGTGATGAGCGGCGGCCCGGGGCGCGGCGGACGATCACCGATGAGCAGGTCGAGCTGGTGATCACCAAGACCCTCGAAGAGCGCGGCCCGGGGCAGGACACGCACTGGTCGACCCGGTCGATGGCGGCGGCGACGGGCATGTCGCAGCCGGCCATCTCGCGGATCTGGCGGGCGTTCGGCCTCAAGCCGCATTTAGCCCAGACCTGGAAGCTGTCCACTGACCCGCAGTTCATCGAGAAGGTCCGCGACGTCGTCGGCCTTTACCTCGACCCGCCAGACAAAGCGCTGGTCTTGTGCGTGGATGAAAAGAGCCAGATTCAGGCCCTGGACCGCACCGCCCCGTGCCTGCCCATGCTGCCCACCACCCCAGCGCGGATGACGCATGACTATGTGCGCAACGGCACCACCAGCTTGTTCGCGGCCCTGGAGGTGGCCAGCGGCGCGGTGATCGCCCAGCCCTGCCGGCGGCACCGCCACCAGGAGTTCCTGCGGTTCCTCCAGCTCATCGACGACGCCGTCCCCGGCGGGCTGGAGCTGCACCTGATCTGCGATAACTATGCCACCCATAAGACCCCGGCGGTGAAGAAGTGGCTGCTGCGCCACCCCCGCTTCCACCTGCACTTCACGCCCACCAGCTCGTCCTGGATCAACCTCGTGGAACGCTGGTTCGCTGAGCTGACCAACCGCAAGCTCCGCCGCTCCGCGCATCGCAGCGTCACCG
>DASXMU010000131.1:0-2786 GCA_036495485.1 Streptosporangiaceae bacterium | reverse complement strand
AGCGCGAACGTGGTGTAGATGTAGAAGGGCGCCTGCTCCGACATCCGCAGCAGCGCGCTGAGCACGATCTCCTTCGGGTGCCGCCGGATCACCTCGGCCACCGGGATCTTGGCCACCGTCCGCTCCTTGACCAGCTGGTCGAACAGCGGCGTCTCCATGACCTTCAGCCGCACCCACAGCCCGATCGCCACGAGCACCAGGCTCGCCAGGAACGGGATCCGCCAGGCCCATGCCTTGAACGCACCCTCGGCGGAAAGCGCGATCGCCGTCATCGCCCCGGTGCCGAGCAGCAGGCCAACCGGCACGCCGATCTGAGGCCAGCTCGCCATCAGCCCGCGCCGGCGCTGGTTGCCCCACTCCATGGAAAGCAGCACCGAGCCGCTCCACTCGCCGCCCACCGCGATGCCCTGGACGACCCGCAGCACGACGAGCAGGATGGGCGCCGCGACGCCGATGCTCCCGGTGCCGGGGAGCGCGCCGACGAGGGCGCTGCCGATACCCATCATCAGCAGGGTCACGATCAGCGTCGCCTTGCGGCCCAGCCGGTCTCCCCAATGGCCGAAGATCGCCGCACCTACCGGACGGGCCGCGAACCCGACCGCGTACGTGGCGAACGACTCCAGGGTGCCGGAGTAGGAGCTGGAATGCGGGAAGAAGACGGACGGGAACACGATCGCCGCGGCCGTTCCGTAGAGGAAGAAGTCGTACCACTCGATCGAGGTGCCGACCACGCTCGCGAGCGCGGCAAGGGTTACCTGCCGTCTGTTCGCCACCTGGCCGGCCGTCGCGGAGCCGTCGGTTCCATTGGGGCGCTGCGCCATCGGGGTCCTTCCCGACCGTCCCCCTGCCGGTCTGTCATTATCACCAGATCACATGGCGAAACTCCGCTCCGAAACTCTGTTACCCGTCCTTCCGCACGGCTAATCAATAGCACCCGCGGCAATAAACGTGATCAGCGGGGGGTTGCGCGCCGCCCGCCAGTACCTTCGGCATTGCGCACGGACCAGCCTCCGGCGCCCGCGACGCTGGCACGCCCGGGGCCGCGCAAGCAGGAAGGTGCGGTGGCCTTTGCGCTATGCGAGCGTGAGGGCGCGGCCGGTAGCTAATCCGTGCGCGAGCACACAGCGCGTGCACACAGGTGGAAGGTGGGGCGGGAATGACGGAATCCTCGCTTGCGCTGGACCAGGAGCCGAAGCGGTACCAGCTGTCTTTCACCCAGGAATGGTTCCTCACCTTCGACCAAGGGGATGCTGGCGGAACGTTCGGCACCACGTTCATGATGGCCAGCGCGGTCCGCGTCACCGGCCACGTGGATCTCCCGGTGCTCCAGGGCGCGCTCGATGACGTGGTCGCCCGCCATGAGCTGCTCCGCACGCTAGTGATCAGGGACGCCGATCCGCCCTACCAGAAGGTGTTCCCACCGTGCCAGGTGCCGCTGGAGGTCAGGGACCTGCCGACGGTCAACGGCAAGTCCAGGGACCAGGCCGTCCAGGAACTGATGCGTGAGGCCGCGGCGGGCTCCATCAGCGCCCGCGAGGTACCGCTGATGAAGGCGCTGCTGTGCAGGTTCGACGACCGCGACAGCATCCTGGTCGTGACCGTGCACCACTCAGTATCGGATGCCTGGTCGGTGCAGGTCATCTTCCGCGACCTCGGAGCCTTCTACACGGCCCGGCGCACCGGCATCCCGCCGAAGCTGCCGCAGGTACGGCAATACCGCGAGTACGCGCAGTGGCAGCGCGCCAGCGCTACCAGCACAGCCGAAGACGGTGCGCCGAGATACTGGCAGCACAAGCTCGACGGCGCGCGTGAATTCAACATGCCGAACGACCACGGGCACCCGCCGAGCTACTCCAGGCCCTACTCGCTGCACATCCACGACATCGGGCACGAGGTCATTAACGGAGTCTCCACTCTTGCCACGGCTACCCGCAGCACCCCGTTCACGGTCATGCTCTCGGCTTTCTACGTCCTGGCCCACAAGCTCACTGGCGACACCGACCTGGCGATACGGGCATTCACCGCTGGCCGGGGTGAGGAGCAGTTCCAGAACACCATGGGGCTGTTCTTCAACTGCGTGCCCTTCCGCACCGACATCGCCGACTGCACGAGCTTCCGCGATATCGTCCTGGCCACCAGGGAGACCTTCGTCGACGCCATTGCACACGAGCTCCCGGTTAACGTGATAGAGGAGGCTTTTCCAGGCTTCATAAAGCCACGCGAAGACCTTCGCACGTCACAGTTCATTATCTCCAATATGCAGGGGCAGTTCAGCAATTATCTCTCTTTCCCCATTGCGGAGGGCGCCCGTCCGGCGATGGAGCGGCCGTCGCAGGGGGCAGACATCCCGAGCGGCATGGTGTGGAATCTGTACGCGGAACCGTCCGCCGGGCTGTACGGAGGCGTGCTGTTCAACCTCGACGAGTTCGACGAGAGCACGGTGGAGGGCTTGGCCGCCGGGCTGCGGCGAATCCTGACCGGCGCCGTTCGCGAGCCTGACCAGGACTGGAGACTGCTCGCCGGCCCCACCTCGCAGCGCTGACTCGCGCCCAGCTCCGTCAGTTGCGCCTGATCATCTCCCCGCGTACCCCCCTGCGCTGACATGCCCACCTCGTCTGGCGGCGCTGGACCCACCCGCGCTAGGTGTCGTGACGGTCCAGATAGGCGCTGATGGCGTGGACGGAGGAGTTGCTGACGAAGGTTTTGAGGCTGACCTTGACGCCGAGCTGCTTCACCAGCCGGGCGACGAGCACTGCCGCGAGCAGGGAGTGGCCGCCCAGGTCGAA
>DASXMU010000130.1:0-22861 GCA_036495485.1 Streptosporangiaceae bacterium | reverse complement strand
CCGTTTGGCAGTACGGTCATGCCGAAGCGGCCACGTCCGGGGCTGCCCCACCCAAGCCAGGTGAAGTAGGCGGCTTCAACCTCGTCCCACAGGCGCCGGCCCCCGGCCTGTTCGACCCGGTAGACGTCGTTACCGGGCTCGTAGGCGGCGCGCGCCCACGATCCAGCGGGCTCGTGCAACTGAAGACAGAATGACCCGCCCCCGGCCACCTCCTCCACCGTGATCACGCCGGGCAGCATTCCGGCCATCGCCACATCGCAACCGTAGGAATCCCACGCGATAGTGCGCGGATCTATCCGTGTGGTCGTCTGTCCGGGTTCGGCGTCTGTGACCATGTAACCGCCGAAGCGCTGGGACCGGAGCATCATGTATCCGGCATCTCCGGAGAATCTGCCGATGGCCCGGCCGTCATTCGTCACCGTAAGCCGCGCCTTGTGACCATAGGCAAATCCGGGCACGTAAGGGAACGCGATGACCCCGCCCGGCCTGGTCTGCTCCACCCACGCATACGGCAGCATGGAGACTCCGCAGGTGACGTGGACCCGGTCGAATGGACCACCATCGGGCCGCACCGTGGCCCCATCTCCGATGATCAGGTTCGGGAAGAACCCGGCCGCTTCCAGGTTGGCTGCCGCCTGCTTACCCAATGACGCGTCAACTTCAACGCTGGTGACGTTCTCATGTCCAACCCGGTGGGCGAGCAGGGCAGCCGTCCAGCCCGTTCCAGTGCCGATTTCCAGCACCCTGTGACGATCATATGGATTGAGCAGTTCCAGGAAGGCCACCACAACGCCGGGCGCCGATAGGGATGACGTGTAGTTATCGCCGCCAGCCTCCAGCGGCGTCGCACCGTCATCGAGCTGCGTGATGATCGACGTGTCCGAGTACACCGTGCTCAGCCAGGCGGCCTCATCCTGGTCCCGGTCGACTAGCTGGTTCTGCCCGTCTGCCTCTGACCAGGCCAGCGCCGGGGCGAACAGGTGCCGGGGTACGGCGTGCAGAGTCGAACGCCATTTCGGGTCGGTCAGATGCCCTGATTCGGTGAGAGCATTCGCCAGGCGGTCGATGTACTCGCTGATCGCCCTCACTTACCACCCTTCTTGATCGGTTTGTCGCCATCTGCGTTCGGCTTCGGAAGCTTGATCGGCTTCGGCTTTTCCTCCGGCGCGTCGTGCTTGCCCATGATGTTTTCCTCACTGTCATTGTGCTGGAAAACCCATACCCATGTGACTTGGACAGGACCTGGGCAAAATTACTGTATGGAGCTGTCTGGTCACATGTCCAGGCCGGTGCGCACTAGGAGATGCTGTCACTGCGAACGCGCGGGTCGTGCTGATCACGGCGGTGTCACCGGCGGAGTCGCTGGCCGAGGTGCGCAGCGAGACGTACCCATTGCCCGCTGGGGTGGTGAGCAGGGCCAGCCAGCTCTTGCCCGCCCGGTACACGTGGACCGGCCGCCAGGTCTTTCCGTCATCGGAAGATGCAGCCAGCGCGAGACTGGTCAGATGGGCACCGTCCGGAATTTCTTCTGCATTCAAATTCAGCCGGCCGGACCTGCCAGCGGGCACACTTCCTGAGGAGCTGAAGGGTCCGCCTGCCCGCACCGTGAGCAGCGGCAGAGCGACCGTCCCCCAGTCTTACCTGAGAAGAACGACCAGGTGGCGGTGGACCGGGATGCCCGTCGGGTCCACCGACAGGTCGTTGACCAGGTAGTTGCGGAACCACCGCACGTGGGGGGCGGCGTTGTAGTAGATCGTGGCCCGCCCGTGCTGCGCCGGGACCGGCGGGAATCATCCTTGGCAGCCGTTCGTTAGAAAAGTTGAGCGTGTTGGGCTCAAGTCAGTTGACTTGCCGGTGGCAACATGGCAATCTTGCGCCGGAACGGCTCAACTTAACCAACGATCAGATAATAGGGACTACACATGGCACGTGCGGTAGGGATTGACCTGGGGACGACCAACTCCGTAGTCGCCATCCTCGAGGGCGGGGACCCTACGGTCATCGCCAACGCGGAGGGCTCCCGGACTACTCCGTCCGTGGTCGCATTCGCCAAGAACGCCGAGGTCCTCGTCGGTGAGGTCGCCAAGCGGCAGGCCGTGACCAACGTGGACCGGACGATCCGGTCGGTCAAGCGGCACATGGGCACCGACTGGACCGTCAGCATCGACGGTAAGAAGTTCACCCCGCAGCAGATCAGCGCCTTCATCCTGCAGAAGCTGAAGAGGGACGCCGAGGCGTACCTGGGTGAGAAGATCACCGACGCGGTGATCACCGTCCCCGCGTACTTCAACGACGCGCAGCGGCAGGCCACCAAGGAGGCCGGCCAGATCGCGGGGCTGAACGTGCTCCGCATCATCAACGAGCCCACCGCGGCGGCGCTGGCCTACCACCTGGAGAAGGAGGGCGAGGCCACCATCCTGGTCTTCGACCTGGGCGGCGGCACCTTCGACGTCTCGCTGCTCGAGGTCGGCGAGGGCGTGGTCGAGGTCAAGGCGACCAACGGTGACAACCACCTCGGCGGCGACGACTGGGACCAGACCATCGTCGACTGGCTGGTGAAGGACTTCAAGAACGGTTACGGCGTCGACCTGTCCAAGGACAAGATGGCGCTCCAGCGGCTGCGTGAGTCCGCGGAGAAGGCCAAGGTCGAGCTGTCCAGCTCCACCGAGACCACGATCAACCTGCCCTACATCACCCACTCCGAGAGCGGCCCGCTGCACCTGGACGCCAAGCTCACCAGGGCTGAGTTCCAGAAGATGACCGCCAGCCTGCTCGACCGGTGCAAGTCACCGTTCCAGCAGGTGATCAAGGACGCCGGGATCAAGGTCGGCGACATCCACCACGTCGTGCTCGTCGGCGGCTCCACCCGGATGCCGGCCGTCGTGGATGTGGTCAAGGAGCTGACCGGCGGCAAGGAGCCCAACAAGGGCGTCAACCCGGACGAGGTCGTCGCCGTGGGCGCCTGCCTGCAGGCCGGTGTGCTCAAGGGCGAGGTCAAGGACGTGCTGCTGCTCGACGTGACCCCGCTGTCGCTGGGCATCGAGACCAAGGGCGGCATCTTCGCCAAGCTCATCGAGCGCAACACCACGATCCCGACCAAGCGGTCGGAGACCTTCACCACCGCGGACGACAACCAGCCGTCGGTGCTGATCCAGGTCTTCCAGGGCGAGCGTGAGATCGCCGCCTACAACAAGAAGCTCGGCACCTTCGAGCTGGCCGGCATCGCCCCGGCGCCCCGCGGCATGCCGCAGATCGAGGTCACCTTCGACATCGACGCCAACGGCATCGTCAGCGTGGCGGCCAAGGACCTCGGCACCGGCAAGCAGCAGTCGGTCACCATCTCCGGTGGCTCGGCGCTGCCCAAGGATGACATCGAGAAGATGATGGCCGACGCGGAGAAGTACGCCGAAGAGGACCGCCAGCGCCGCGAGGAAGCCGAGGTCCGCAACCAGGGCGAGAGCCTGGCCTACCAGACCGAGAAGTTCCTCGGCGAGAACACCGACAAGATCCCCGAGGACGTCAGGTCCGAGGTGCAGACCGCGGTCGACGATCTGAAGAAGACGCTGGAGGGCACGGACACCGAGGCCATCCGCACAGCCAGCGAGCACGCTGCCCAGGTCAGCCAGAAGATGGGCCAGGCGATCTACGCCCAGGCGCAGGCCGCCAACGCGGGCGCGGGCACGGGCACCACGGCGCCGGAGGCCGACACGGCCGCCGGCGACGAGGAAGTCGTGGACGCCGAGATCGTCGATGAGGGCAGGCACGCTGGCGAGGAGGGCGGCGCCGCCTGATGAGCTCATCCGAGGACAATGCGGGACCGGTGATCCGCGATCGCAGGCGGATCGACCCGGACACCGGACTGGTCAGGGAGCCTGACCAGTCCGGCCCCGCGCAGACAGCAGGAGGAACGGTGACCGGCCAGCCAGGGTCCGGCAAGCACGCGGCTGGGCTGGGTGACACCGCGACGGCAAGCGCCGCGGACGAGACGGCCGCCATACGTGCCCAGCTCGACGAGCGGACTGCTGACCTGCAGCGGCTCCAGGCAGAGTACGCCAACTACCGCAAGCTGGTCGAGCGGGACCGGACAGCCGTCAGGGAGCAGGCGCTCGCCAGCGTGCTGACCGAGTTGCTCCCGGTTCTGGACGACATCGGCCGGGCCAGGGAACACGGCGAGCTGTCCGGCGGGTTCAAGTCAGTCGCCGAGTCGCTGGAGTCGGCGGTGGCCAAACTCGGCCTGGTGACCTACGGGGAGAAGGGTGACCCCTTCGACCCGGTGGTGCACGAGGCCCTGATGCACTCGTATTCCGACGAAGTGGACCTGGCTACCTGCGTCCGGATCCTGCAGCCTGGATACAAGATAGGCGAGCGGATCCTGCGCCCGGCCAGGGTGGAAGTCGCCGAGCCCGGCGGCGACAACTCCGGCGGAGCGGACGACGAGGCACCGGAAGCGGCTGCCGGGAAGCTCAGCGATGAGGCAGGCAGCACGTCGCCAGACAAGGCGCCTGCGGACAGCGGAAACTGACCACAGGCGAGGAGGGACCAGTTGAGCACTAAGGACTTCCTCGAGAAGGACTATTACAAGATCCTCGGCGTCTCCAAGACCGCGTCGGCCGATGAGATCAAGACGTCCTACCGCAAGCTGGCGAGGAAATACCACCCGGACGCGAACAAGGGCGACTCCTCGGCAGAGGAACGCTTCAAGGAGATCTCCGAGGCGCACACCGTCCTGTCGGACGAGAAACGGCGCAAGGAGTACGACGAGGCACGCTCCCTGTTCGGCAGCGGGCTGCGGATGCCGGGCGGGCAGCCCGGCCAGGGCGGATACAACTTCGACCTGGGCGACCTGTTCGGCGGTGGCGGCAGCAACACGACGGGCGGCAGGCTCGGCGACCTCCTCGGCGGGGTGTTCGGCAACCGTGGCACACAGCCACGGCCGCGGCGCGGCGCCGACATCGAGTCGGAGACCACGCTCACGTTCGCTCAGTCCATCGACGGGACCACGGTCGCGCTGCGGCTGCCCGCCGAGGGCCCATGCCAGACATGTCACGGCACGGGCGCCAAGGCGGGCACCGTGCCGCGGGTCTGCCCGACCTGTGACGGAACGGGCCAGGACAGCAAGAACCTTGGTGGGTTCGCGCTGTCCGAGCCGTGCCGTACCTGCCGGGGCCGCGGCATGGTGGTCGATGACCCCTGCACGGTGTGCTCGGGTAGCGGCCGGGCGATGAGCACCAGGACCATCCAGGCGCGCATCCCGGCCGGGGTGGACGACGGCCAGCGGATCAGGCTCAAGGGCAAGGGAGTCCCGGGCGAGCGTGGCGGCCCGGCCGGCGACCTGTACGTTCGGGTGCACGTGACGCCGGACAAGGTGTTCCACCGGTCCGGGAACAACCTGACGGTGACCGTGCCGGTGACGTTCGCCGAGGCGGCGCTCGGCGCGGAGATCAAGGTGCCGTCGCTGCACGGCGTGCCGCTCACCGTCCGGATTCCGGCTGGCACGCCGAACGGCAAGGTGCTCCGGCTCCGGGGCAAGGGGTTCCGCCGCAGCTCGGACGGGGTACTCGGCGACGTGCATGTCACCGTCGAAGTGGTGGTCCCGCCGAAGCTGGACGGCAAGGCACGCGCCGCGCTGGAGGCCTTCCGCGAGGCGACCGCGGGCGAAGACCCGCGCGCCGAACTGCTCCAGCAGGCAAGGGGC
The DNA here is from genome assembly GCA_036495485.1 of Streptosporangiaceae bacterium. Taxonomy (GTDB): domain Bacteria; phylum Actinomycetota; class Actinomycetes; order Streptosporangiales; family Streptosporangiaceae; genus PALSA-505. Next base: position 17,166 of record DASXMU010000130.1, on the reverse strand, counting down.
TGACGTGGTTAGGCCCACCGCATTACCGGATGAGGGGAGGCGATGACGTGACCAGCCCGTTCGACCAGATGTCTGACGACACGCCGGTGTATGTCATCTCCGTGGCTGCCCAGCTATCCGGTTTGCATCCGCAGACGCTGCGCGCCTACGACCGGCTCGGGCTGGTCTCGCCCGGCCGGGCTCCCGGGCGGGGCCGCCGCTACTCGATGCGCGACATCCTGGCCCTGCGCCAGGTGCAGCGGCTCTCTCAGGAAGAGGGAGTCAACCTGTCCGGGATCAAGCGGATCCTGGAACTGACGCTCGAACTCGAACAGGCCCACCAGGTGGCTGTCGAGCTGCATGGGGAGATCGCCCGGCTGCGCACCGAGCTCGAGTCCACCCGGGCCGTCGCGGCCCGGCTGGCCGAGCTGCGGCGGAGCCGGGTGACGGGTGCCGACCTGGTGCCCATCCGGCACGCGCAGCCCACCACCTGGATACAGCCACCTTCATCAGATCAAAGAAAGTAAACCGCCCTGCCTCAGGGGCGTTTCACGGCTCGGCTGCGCTATCACCGGGCTTATAGGAAGAAGTCACAGGAAGAATGGACGAGAAGCTCACCCGCAAGAGCCAGGAAGCGCTGACCACCGCGATCCGGCGAGCGGCGTCGGATGGCCACCCACAGGTGATGCCGCCGCACCTGCTCGCCGCCCTGATCGAGCAGGCCGACGGCACCGCGGCGCCGCTGCTGCGGGCGGTCGGCGCGGATCCGGCGCAGGTGCAGCGTGACACACAGCAGTTGCTCGGCCGGCTGCCCCGGGTAGCCGGTGCGACGGCGAGCGCGCCGGAGACGTCCCGGCCGCTGCTGGCCTCGATCAACACCGCGGCGGAGCGGGCTAGGCAGCTCGGCGATGAGTTCGTTTCCACCGAGCACCTGCTGGTGGGCCTGGCGACCAGCGGCGGCGACGTGGCCGCCCTGCTCAAGCAGGCCGGTGCCGGGCCCGACGCGCTGCTCGATGCGTTCGAGAAGGTGCGCGGGCACACGCGGGTCACCTCGCAGGACCCCGAGGGTACCTACCAGGCGCTGGAGAAGTACGGCATCGACCTGACCGAGAGCGCACGGGCCGGCGGCCTCGACCCGGTGATCGGCCGCGACGCCGAGATCCGGCGGGTCATCCAGGTGCTCTCCAGGCGGACCAAGAACAACCCGGTCCTCATCGGCGAGCCTGGGGTCGGCAAGACGGCGGTCGTCGAAGGGCTCGCCCAGCGCATCGTGGCCGGTGACGTGCCCGAGTCGCTGCGCGGCAAGCGGCTGATCGCGCTCGACCTCGGCGCGATGGTGGCCGGGGCGAAGTACCGGGGTGAGTTCGAAGAGCGGCTCAAGGCCGTGCTGAACGAGATCAAGCAGAGCGAAGGCCAGGTCATCACCTTCATCGACGAGCTGCACACGGTCGTCGGGGCCGGCGCCGCCGAGGGTGCCATGGACGCCGGCAACATGCTCAAGCCGATGCTGGCCCGCGGTGAGCTGCGCATGGTCGGCGCCACCACGCTGGATGAGTACCGCCAGCGGATCGAGAAGGACCCGGCCCTGGAGCGGCGGTTCCAGCAGGTCTTCGTGGGCGAGCCCTCGGTGGAGGACACGATCGCGATCCTGCGCGGGCTCAAGGGGCGCTACGAGGCGCACCACCAGGTGCAGATCTCTGACGCCGCGCTTGTCGCGGCGGCGGCGCTGTCCGACCGCTACATCACCGCGCGGTTCCTGCCGGACAAGGCGATCGACCTGGTCGACGAGGCCGCCTCCAGACTCCGGATGGAGATCGACTCGCGGCCGGTGGAGATCGACGAACTGCAGCGCTCGGTCGACCGGATGAAGATGGAGGAGCTCGCGCTCAGCAAGGAGACCGACGCCGCGAGCAAGGACCGGCTCGAACGGATCCGGCGCGACCTGGCCGACCGGCAGGAGCAGCTCACCGCCCTGGTCGCCAGGTGGGACCGGGAGAAGGCAGGCCTCAACCGGGTCGGTGAGCTGAAGAAGCGCATCGACGATCTGCGGACCCAGGTCGAGCGCGCCGAGCGGGACGGTGAGCTCGAGACCGCGTCCAGGCTGAAGTATGGCGAGATCCCCACGCTGGAACGCGAGCTGGCCGAGGCCGCGGCCGCCCCGGGCGCCGACGCGGTCGGCGGTGACGGTGCGCCGATGGTCAAGGAGGAGGTCGGCCCGGACGACGTGGCCGACGTCGTGTCCTCGTGGACCGGCATCCCGGCGGGCCGCCTGCTCGAAGGCGAGACCGGCAAGCTGCTGCGGATGGAGGAGGAGCTGGGCAAGCGCCTGGTTGGCCAGGCCAGCGCCGTGCAGGCGGTGTCGGACGCGGTGCGCCGGGCGCGTGCCGGCGTCGCCGACCCCGACCGGCCGGACGGGTCGTTCCTGTTCCTCGGGCCGACCGGCGTCGGCAAGACCGAGCTGGCCAAGGCGCTGGCGGAGTTCCTCTTCGACGACGAGCGGGCCATGGTCCGCATCGACATGAGCGAGTACGGGGAGAAGCACTCCGTGGCCAGGCTGGTCGGTGCGCCGCCCGGTTACATCGGCTATGAGGAGGGCGGGCAGCTCACCGAGGCGGTCCGCCGCAGGCCGTACACCGTCGTGCTGCTCGACGAGGTCGAGAAGGCGCACCCGGAGGTCTTCGACGTGCTGCTGCAGGTGCTCGACGACGGCAGGCTCACCGATGGCCAGGGCCGGACCGTCGACTTCCGCAACAGCATCCTGATCATGACATCCAACCTGGGCTCACAGTTCATCTCGGACCAGGCGCTGGACGAGAGCGCGCGCAAGGACGCGGTGATGTCCGTGGTCCGCGCCACGTTCAAGCCCGAGTTCCTGAACCGGCTCGACGACATCATCATCTTCGATTCGCTGTCCACGACCGAGCTCAGCCGGATCGTCGACCTGCAGGTGGACCGGCTGGCCAAGCGGCTCGCCGACCGCAGGCTCACGCTCATAGTGACGCCAGCCGCCAGGGAGTGGCTGGCGCTGACCGGCTTCGACCCGCAGTTCGGCGCGCGGCCGCTGCGCCGGCTGGTGCAGTCGGCCATCGGTGACCAGCTCGCCCGGGCCCTGCTGGCCGGCGACATCACCGACGGCGACACCGTCGAGGTGGACCTGGACGAGGGCGCCGACCAGCTCATAGTCCGCTCAGCAGCCAGGATCTGAGGCACCGGCTAGCGGCCCGGCCTGGCGGGGTTTCCCTGCTGGGCCGGGCCCTTGGCTTTGGGCCGGGCCATTGGCTTTGGGCCGGGCTCCGCGCCAGGAAAGCAGGCGGCCTACAGCTCGTCGAGGAGCTTGTCGTAGTTGTCCTCGGCCAGGCCCATGTCATTGCGGATCCGGTAGCGCAGGCTCAGCAGCAGGCGCAGCTCGGTCCTGTCGGCGCCGGGCGGGACCCCCGTGGGCGCGGAGTCGCCGTGCCCGTTCATCAGCCCACCACCCGGCCCGGCCAGGCACAGCTCAACCCCGGTGTTCGCCCAGTCGAGGGCGCCGATCAGGTCGGACTGCTCGACCAGCAGCTCAGCGACCAGGTCGCACAGCCGGGGGTCGCTGCGCCCCCCGGCCTCGAGCTGGCTGATCAGCTCGCGCGCCTCGCCGGTGCTGCCGAGCTGGAAGAGCGCCCGGGCCAGCGAGACCCGTGCGTCCGTGAACGCTCCGCCGCCATCGGCAAGGGCTCTGCGGAACCCGGCGGCGGCGGCTTGCGGGTCGTCGGCGAGCAGCCACTGCTCGCCTGCCCGAAGGTACGCCTCGGCACGGGTCAGCTCGCCGGCCTGACTGCAGGCATCGGCGAGTTCGCCCATCCGGACGGCAGCCGCCCGGTGGTCACCAGTCCGGGCAGCACCGAACTCGAGGGCGTCAAATTCCTCACGAGACAGCATGGCCACGGTGCGAAAGTACCCTTCCAGGCTGGTCTAATGCCGGGTAATAGGCAGGAGTGTCACTCAAACTTCACGCTCGTGGCCGCTAAGCCACCAAACCAGGGGATCCCAGACGCCCAGCCACCAGCCCGCGAGCCACCAGCGTAGGGGTCCGCAAGCCACCAACCCCAGCCACCATCAAGGGTCCAGAACCACCAACCCCAGCCACCAGCAAGGGCCCAAGAACCACCAACCCCAGCCACCAGCGAGGGGGTCCAGGGGGCTCGGCCCCCCGGGAAAATGCTGCGGGCAACGGCGAAACTGGCCGCAGGCCAGTGAGCAGGGTTGGCCGCCTCGGTCTACGTCTACCTGCGGGAACGTTCGAGAGCGTCCCAGAAGCCCTGGCGAAGCGCGTGCCTTACCTCGTCGTGCAGCAGGGAGTCGATCGGCAGCACCGAACCCTGCAGGAGGCGCGCTTCCAGGTCTGTCGGCATGCGCGGCTTCCTGGCGAGCACGGCCTCGAGCCAGAGCGCCGGAGCTTCGCGTGCCACCGACTCACCGAACTCGAAGCCTTCGGCGTGGGCAGCCTGAACGGTATCGGTGACCGGGGTATCCGTGGCGGCGGGAGCGGCGGGCTGCCCGGGCGCGGGTGCGGGCGCCGGGTTGTAGGGCGCCTGCGGCGAGACATAGCTCGCGGGCGCCGTGGGCACCGGCCGCTGGGCCGGGCTGCGGGCCGCCTGCGGCGGGCGAGATGGCAGCGGCGCACGCTGCGGCTGGAGGGCTGGTCCCTGGGCCGTCTGCCCCTGCGTCTGACCCTGGGTGCCGCGCCGGGTGGGCAGGCCGGTCGGCGCGCTGCTGAACTGCTCGGCTGGAGCGGGCGAGAACTGCTCAGCTGGAGCGGGCGAGAATTGCTCAGCTGGAGCGGGCGGGAACTGCGGCCCCGCGTCGGCAAACGTGCCCTGGCCCGACGGCTCATAAGGGGACTGCGGGGCAGCCCGCTGCCCAGACGTGCTTGGCGGCACGGGGGGTGCCGGCGCAGGTGCCACCGGAGCTTGAGGGCCCTGCGCCGCCGGAACCTCCGGCGCGGCAGGCGGCTGCGGCGCGACGGGTGGCTGCGCCAGGCTGGCCGGCTCGCGGAAGGACGCCGGGCTGAGCGGCGGATAGAGCGGCTGGCCTGGCAACGGCTGCGGTGGCAGTGGCTGCGGCTGGCCGGGCAGCGCCTGCCCCGGCTGGGACTGCCCCGGCTGGAACTGTCCTTGCAGTGACTGCGGCGGCTGCTGAATCTGGGCCGGCTGTCCCGGCTGTCCCAGCAACGGCTGCGGGCCCGAATTGACCGACGGCGGACCCTGCGTGACCGGCGCGGCCGGGCTCTCGTGCAGGCCGCGCGGCGTGGGCTCGGCCGGCTGGGCACCATCGACGGCCGGGCGCGGCTCGGGTTGCGGCTGGCGGCCTGGAAGCTGCGGCGGGGCCGGAGGCTGGTACTCGGCGACGACCGGGGCCGTGTAGATCGCCGGCGGGGCCGGATGCGATCCGGTTGAGCCTGGCGAGAACAACTGGTGGCTGCCGGCGGCGGCGCCCGCGGCGTGCCCGTTGGACAGCTGCCCGCCGCCGTAGACGGCCGCGTACTGCTCGCCGTAGCGAACGGGATCGGAGCCACCGGCCAGCCCCGTGAACGGCCGCAACTGCGCCCCGTTGATCTCGACGATGGCGTCGCACTGCTGCCGGAGCGAGCGGGAGACCGTCCAGTTGCCGTCCACCGAGATGTGCACCAGGATCACCCGCAGCCCGAGATCCTGCACGTCCGCGATGACCGGAGCGAGATCTTCCTCGGCGCTGATCAGCAGCACGTCGCTGACGGCACGGTTGCGGGCCAGGGTGGTGAGGTCGCGGTGCATCTCGGTTTCGACGCCTTCGCGCTTGCCCGGCCGCATCCGGCCCAGCCTCAGCAGCAGACCCGGAAGATCTGCCAGCGTGTCGTGCTCGGGAGTCCGGCGCCCATCGACGGTAGCCTCATACCAGTAACAGCGCAGCAGTTGCAGGCCGGTGCGGTCGGTGGCCACACCTGCGAGGTACTGCAGTAGCCCGGCGTAGTCCCAGGAGACGGATTCCCTGTGATTGGTCCCCTGGGCGGCCATCGCACCATCGGCGAGTACGTAGCCGGCGTCCACGAACAGCGCGCAGCGGTCCACCTGACACCGTCCTTCCTCGATGCGAGACATCTCCAGTGCCCAGCCAGCCCACCGCGCGGGTGGGGTGCAAACCCACGGGCGCTCTCCACAGAGTATTCAAGTCCGCTCATGGCGTAAGCCGTTCCGCGAATTCGACAAGGATCGGCAGAATGTCGCGTCATGCGGATTCTCGTGCTGGGGGGGACCGGTTTCATCGGGCGAGCCATCGTTGATCAGGCAGTCTCCCGTGGTCACGACGTGACGACGTTCACCAGGGGACAGCACGGTGAGCCAAGACCCGGTGCCGAGTCGGTGCACGGAGACCGGACGAGCCCAGGGGATCTGACCGCCCTGGGCGCCAGGGACTGGGACGCGGTGATCGACACCTCGGCCATCGCCCCGGCCCACGTGGCCGCGTCCGCCCGGCTGCTGGCCGGCCACGTCGGCCACTACACCTACGTGTCCAGCCTGTCGGTGTACACCGACAGGCCGCGCCAGCCAGTGACCGAGGAATCCCCCACCTATGAGTGCCCGCCCACCGCCGTGGGCAGCCAGGAGACGCTGGGCTACGGCCCGCTCAAGGCGGGCTCCGAGCGGGCCGTGGCGGAAGCCTTTCCGGGCAGGCACCTGATCGTGCGCCCCGGCGTGCTCGCCGGCCCGCACGACGACGTGGGCCGGCTGCCCTGGTGGCTGACCAGGCTGGCGCAGGGCGGCCGGGTGCTCGCTCCCGGCCGGCCGGACCGGCCGGTCCGGCTGACCGACGCCCGCGACCTGGCGTCCTGGATGGTGGACAGCATCCGCCGCAGGATCGCCGGGATCGTGAACGTTCCCGGGCCGCTCGGCTGCACGTTCGGCGACCTGATGGCCGCCTGCCTTGACGCGGTCAGCGCGCACGCTGACGCGCCAGCGCCGGCCGAGCTGGTCTGGGTGCCGGACGACGTGCTGCTCGCCGCGGGTGTCGAGCCTTACACCGAGCTTCCGCTGTGGGTCCCCGACACCCCGGACCTGGCCGGCACCTGGGCCGCATCGGGTGACCGCGCTCAGCTCGCCGGGATGCGGTACCGGCCGCTGTCCAGCACCGTCCGGGACACCTGGGGCTGGCTGTGCAGCGACTCAGCCGCCAAGGCCAAGCCAGCCGGTGAGCCTGCACAGCGGGCAGGGATCGGGCTCGACCCGGCCCGGGAGCGGAATATCCTGGCCAGTCTGTGAACCCCTCCTGCCCGGCGCCCTTGTGGTGGTGACCGGGGCACCTGACCCCAGCCATGTCACATCGACCGGGTTGGGTCCGTCGGGCGGGCTCGACAAAGAACATAGAGGCACCCCGCCTGGCGACCTGGCTAAGCTCGGCTTCCGTGGCTGATCACGAGGAACTGCTCGATGAGATAAGGCAGCGCGGGATCGTGCACGGCGACTTCGTCCTGTCGTCGGGCCAGCGGGCAAGCTGGTACATCGACCTGCGGCGCGTGCTGCTCAGCGGCCGCGGCGGGCCGCTGGCGGGCCGGGTGATGCTGGATCTGACGGCGGACCTGCCCTACGACGCCGTCGGCGGCCTCACCCTGGGCGCCGACCCGGTGGCCACTGCGATGATGCACGCCGCCGCCGCGCGGCGGCGGCCACTGGATGCGTTCGTGGTCCGCAAGGCCGGCAAGGAGCACGGAACCCGGCGCCGGATCGAGGGCCCGGATGTCGCCGGGCGCCGGGTGCTCGCCGTCGAGGACACCTCGACAACGGGAAACTCGGTGCTGTCGGCCGTGGCCGCGCTGCGCGAGGCAGGCGCCGAGGTGGCCGGCGTGGCCGTGGTCGTGGACCGCGGCGCCAGGGAGCGGGTGCGCGAGGCAGGCCTGCCCTACTACGCCGCCTACGAACTGACCGACTTCGGCCTGGGGTAGTGTCTCGGGCGGTGCTTCGGGTAGCAGAGCCGGCGGTCGCCCCCACCTCAGCCCGGTTCGGGAATACTGGGCCCTGAGCGTTATCAAAACCGCATCGCGAGTGCGGACCCGGAAGGTCCGCGCGAGTGATCGGGTCAGGTCAGCGCCACAGTAACCAGTCAGCCAACTTTGACGAATGCGAACTTTGAACTGAGCACGGCACCAACGACGACAGGGAGCGGATTCCATGCCTATCGCGACCCCAGAGGTCTACGCGCAGATGCTTGACCGTGCCAAGGAGCACGGCTTCGCCTACCCGGCGATCAACGTCACCTCCAGCCAGACGCTGAACGCCGCGCTGCGCGGGCTCGCCGACGCCGGCAGCGACGGCATCGTCCAGGTCTCCACCGGAGGCGCCGAGTACCTCTCCGGGCAGGGCGTCAAGGACATGGTCACCGGCTCGGCCGCCCTGGCCGAGTTCGCGCACGTCGTCGCCGCCAGGTACCCGGTGCAGGTGGCGCTGCACACCGACCACTGCCCCGAGGGCAAGCTGGACGGGTTCATGCGGCCGCTGGTCATGCTGTCCCAGGAGCGGGTCGCCCGCGGCGCGGAACCGCTGTTCCAGTCGCACATGTGGGACGGCTCCGCCGTGCCGCTGGATGAGAACCTGCGGATCGCATCCGAGCTGCTGGACGAGTGCGCCAAGGCGCGCACCGTGATGGAGCTGGAGATCGGGGTCGTCGGCGGTGAGGAGGACGGCATCGTGGGCGAGATCAACGAGAAGCTGTACAGCACCCCGGAGGACGCCCTGGCCACGGCCGACGCCCTCGGGCTCGGCGAGCGTGGCCGTTACATCCTGGCCGCGACCTTCGGCAACGTGCACGGCGTGTACAAGCCGGGTCACGTGAAGCTGCGGCCCTCGGTGCTGAACGACATCCAGGCCGCGGCCGGCGCCAAGTACGGCAAGGACAAGCCGTTCGACCTGGTGTTCCACGGCGGCTCCGGCTCCGCGCTCAGCGAGATCCACGAGGCGATCTCCTACGGGGTCGTCAAGATGAACGTGGACACCGACATGCAGTACGCCTTCACCAGGCCGGTCGCCGGGCACATGTTCACCAACTACGACGGCGTGCTCAAGGTGGACGGCGACGTGGGCAGCAAGAAGGCCTACGACCCGCGCTCCTGGGGCAAGGCCGCCGAGGCATCCATGTGCGACCGGGTGAAGCAGGCCTGCGAAGACCTGCTGTCGGCCGGCCAGCGCCTAAGTTGAGAGCAGAGAGCTGAGAGCCGGGCCGATGGAGCACGATAACTTGTTCGCCGGGCCGCCGGCGACCTTCCTGATCAGCAACGACGAGGCCGACCGGATGCTTAGCGAGGGGACCGACCCCACCCAGGTCGCCGCCAGGTTCCCGGAGCATTCGGCCGCCTGGGCCACACTGGCCGAGCGGGCCTTCGCCAACGGCGAGGCCGTGCAGGCCTACGCCTACGCGCGGACCGGCTACCACCGCGGCCTTGACCAGCTCCGCCGTTCCGGGTGGCGTGGCCACGGCCCGGTCCCCTGGGAGCACGAGCCGAACCGTGGGTTCCTGCGGTCGCTGTACATGCTGGGCAAGGCGGCCGAGACCATCGGCGAGGACGACGAGGCCGAGCGGTGTGCCAGCTTCCTGCGCGACAGCAGCGCCGAGGCCGCCGCCGCGCTCGGCGGATAGGGCTCGCCACATGCCGGCCATCGTGCTCGTAGGCGCCCAGTGGGGCGACGAAGGCAAGGGCAAGGCAACCGATCTGCTCGGCGACCAGGTCGACTATGTCGTCCGCTACCAGGGCGGGAACAACGCCGGGCACACGGTGGTCATCGGCGAGGAGAGCTACGCGCTGCACCTGCTGCCATCCGGCGTGCTCTCGCCGCAGGTGGTCCCCGTCATCGGCAACGGCGTGGTGATCGACCCGAAGGTCCTGTTCGAGGAGATCGACGGCCTGACGGACCGCGGGATCTCCTGCGAACGGCTGCTGATCTCGGCAAACGCGCACCTGATCATGCCGCACCACCGCGCGCTGGACAAGGTGACCGAACGCTACCTGGGCAACGCCAGGATCGGCACCACCGGGCGCGGCATCGGGCCGACCTACGGCGACAAGGTCGCCCGGATGGGGATCCGCGTCCAGGACCTGTTCGACCCGGGCATCCTGCGGCAGAAGCTCGACCTCGTGCTGCGCGAAAAGAACCAGGTGCTGGCCAAGGTCTACAACCGCCGGGGCATCGATGCCGAGGCGGTGGCCGGGGAGTACGTGGACTACGGCGCCCGGCTGCGGCCCTACACCGCCGACACGGGGCTCGTTCTCAACAAGGCCCTCGACGCGGGCAATACGATCCTGCTCGAAGGTGCCCAGGCCACCCTGCTTGACGTAGACCACGGAACCTACCCGTTCGTCACGTCCTCCTCACCGACCGCCGGTGGCGCCTGCGCGGGCGCCAGCATCGGCCCGACCAGGATTACCAAGGTGATCGGGATCCTCAAGGCGTACACCACCCGGGTGGGCGCCGGCCCGTTCCCCACCGAGCTGACCGGCGCCCAGGGCGAGTGGCTGCGCAAGACCGGCATGGAATTCGGCGTCACCACCGGGCGGGCGCGCCGCACCGGCTGGTTCGACGCCGTGATCGGCCGGTACGCGACCCGGGTGAACGGCATCACGGACTACTTCATCACCAAGCTGGACGTGCTGTCCGGCCTGGACAAGGTGCCGGTTTGCGTCGCCTACGACATCGACGGCACCCGGCACGGCGAAATCCCGATGACCCAGACCGAGTTCCACCACGCCCGGCCGGTCTATGAGTACCTGGACGGCTGGTGGGAGGACATCTCCGCCGCCCGGGAGTTCGCTGACCTGCCGCGCAACGCGCAGGCCTACGTCAAGACGCTGGAGGACATGGCGGGCGCCCCGGTCGCCGCCATCGGGGTCGGCCCCCGCCGCGACCAGACCCTCCAGCTCCGCCCGCTGGCCTGAAGCCAACCCGCGCCAGGCCGGACAGCCCGCCCTCGGTCCGGCCGCCGCCCACGGCCCCAGGTCCGCCCACCGCCCCGGCGACCCTCCCACGCGACCGCCCAGTCGCAGGTAGGCTCGCGGCCGTGCGAGTCCTCGTCATCGGGTCCGGCGGCCGTGAGCACGCCCTGACCCGGGCCCTGGCCAGAGATCCCGAGGTCACGAGCCTGCATGCCGCTCCAGGCAACGCCGGCATCGCCGCCCTCGCCGACCTTCATCCGGTGGCTGCCACCGACCCGGCCGCGATCACCGAGCTGGCTGCCCGGTTGGCCGCCGACCTGGTCGTCGTCGGTCCCGAGGCCCCCCTGGTGGCCGGCGCGGTGGATGCGCTCACCGCCAAGGGCATCACCTGCTTCGGCCCCACCGCAGCCGCAGCCATGATCGAGGGCTCCAAGTCCTTCGCCAAGGGCGTAATGGCGGCGGCAGGCATCCCCACCGCCACCGCCCGCTATTGCGGAACAGCAGCCCAGGCCGCCGCCGCTCTCGACGAGTTCGGCCCGCCCTACGTCGTCAAGGACGACGGCCTGGCCAGCGGCAAAGGCGTCCTGGTCACCCGCGACCGCCAAGCCGCCCTGGAGCACGCGCGGCACTGCGCCACAGTCGTCATCGAGGAATACCTAGACGGCCCCGAGCTGTCCCTGTTCGCCCTCTGCGACGGCACAACCGCCATCCCCCTGCTGCCCGCCCAGGACTTCAAGCGCGCCCACGACGGCGACCATGGCCCGAACACCGGCGGCATGGGAGCCTACACCCCGCTCCCTTGGCTCCCCAGCGCCCTGACCAGCGAGATCATGGACACGGTGATCGCCCCCGCCGTCACCGAGCTCCGCCGCCGCGGCACCCCCTACCGCGGCCTCCTCTACGCCGGCCTCGCTCTCACCACCCGCGGCCCCAAGGTCGTGGAGTTCAACGCCCGCTTCGGCGACCCGGAAACCCAGGTCATCCTCGACCGCCTCGCCACCCCCCCAACCGCCCTCCTGCACGCCGCCGCGGCCACCTCCCTGGCCGGCGCCCCGCCGCTGCGCTGGCACCCGGGCGCCGCGGTAACGGTGGTGATCGCCGCCGCCGGTTACCCAGGAAACCCGTCCACCGGCGATGTCGTCGAATTTCTTATGAAAAAGAAAGACACCGAACGGACCCCATCCAGCTACGTGCTCCACGCGGGCACCACGCGGGACGAGGCCGGTCACATCATCTCCACCGGCGGCCGTGTGCTCAACGCCGTGGGCACCGGCCCCGACCTGGCGACCGCCCGCGCCGCCGCCTACCAGGCCGCCAGAACCGTCCACCTGCCCGGCTCCTGGTACCGCCACGACATCGCCGCCACCCCCACCCAGTGCCCCTAACCCACCCCCAGCCAGGGGGTCGATGCGCCCATCCACCGCCACCTGAGGCCGTCAATACCGCCAACGACCGCCTCGCCAGCGCGCGGAAAGCCCACGCGGAGGAGACCCACCCATGATCGGCCGGTACACCCTGCCCGAGATGGGCCGGGTCTGGAGCGAATCCCACAAGTACGAGCTGTGGTGCCAGGTAGAAACGCTCGTGCTGGAGGCGCACGCCCGCGCGGGCACGGTCCCGGCCGGGTCGGTGGAGCCGGTCAGGAAGGCCGCGCCGCCGACGGCCGAGGCGGTCGCCGCCGCCGAGGCGGTAACCGATCACGACGTGATCGCCTTCCTCACAGCCTGGGCGGACAACACGGTGCCGCGCGAGGCCGCCGCCTACGTGCACTATGGCATGACCTCGTCTGACCTGCTCGACACGGCGCTCGCCATCCAGCTCACCGAGGCGACCGACCTGCTGATCGCCAAGGCCGGCACGCTGACCGCCGCGCTCCGCGATCACGCGCTCGCCCATCGTGGCACCATCAGGGCGGGCCGGACGCATGGCGTGCACGCCGAGCCGGACGTCTGGGGCCACCGGGTCGCTGACTTCGCGTTCGCCATGGCCCGCTGCCGCGACCGGCTGGTGCGCGCCAGGGACGCGGTCGCCGTCGGCAAGCTGTCCGGCCCGGTGGGCAGCTACTCGAACATCGCCCCTGAGATCGAGGCCGAGGTGATGCCCGCTCTGGGGCTGCGGGCGGCGCCGGTGGCCAGTCAGGTGGTGTTCCGCGACGGGATCTCGGAGTGGGTGAGCGTGCTCGCGATCACCGCGTCGGTCTGCGAAGCGGTGGCGCTCGAGATCAGGCACGGGCAGCGGACCGAGGTGCGCGAGCTGGCCGAGCCGTTCCGGGCGGGCCAGAAGGGCTCGTCGGCCATGCCGCACAAGAAGAACCCGATCAGGTCCGAGCGGATCTGCGGGCTCGCCCGGATCGTCCGCGCCCAGGTCACGCCCGTGATGGAGGGCGTGCCGCTGTGGCACGAGCGGGATATCTCACATTCGAGCGCGGAGCGGGTGGCGCTGCCCGACGCCTCGATCGCCACCGACTACCTGCTGGCGCTGACCACCGGGCTGATCGAGGGCCTGGTGGTGGATGTGGCGCGGATGCGGGCCAACCTGGACGCCACCGGTGGGCTCATGTACACCTCGGCCGTGCTGCTCGAGCTCGTCAGCGCCGGCCTGAGCCGGGAGAACGCGTACACCCTGGTCCAGGAGGCCGCGATGGAGACCTGGGACACAGGGACCCCATTTCGCGCCACGCTCCGCGCCCTGGCTACCGCACGCGGTCAGCGGCTCGATGAGCAACGGCTGGACGATATATGCAGGCCAGAGCACTACATCGAAAGAATTGGCGAAGTATTCGGCCGCCTGGAGCGGCTCACCTGACCGCGCCGCGCCGCTGGCCGGATCGGCCGAGGTGTCAGCCGCACACGGCTCGCGATGGAATACTCGGGATGGCATACAGGCGATGGAATACTGGATTAGGTTCTGAGGCTGCGCCCGCTTCGCGGCCGAGACGGGCAGCCATGCTCGCTGTCCTCCGGGCAGCTTCGCCGGAGTCCGCAGTACCAACCCGGGGGGTCCCCCCCGGCCCCCGTGAGGGGCAGCGAGTCCGTTGAAGAACGTGGATATCTGAATAGGCGCAAGGGCCACAGACCTCCCGGACAGGAGTTGCAACGAGATGACCATGGGTTCCGAGACCCGCTACCGCGTGCGAGGGGGTGCCCCGCTGGAGGGCACCGTCTTCATCCAGGGCGCCAAGAATGCCGCTCTCAAGATGATCGCGGCATCGCTGCTCGCATCCAAGGGGCGGACCGTACTGCGGAACGTGCCGGTCATCGAGGACATCCGCCGCGCGGTGGAGCTGGCCCAGGCGGTCGGCGCCCTGGTCGAGTTCCACGAGGCGGAACGCATCCTGGTGGTTGACGCCTCCCGGCTCACCAGCCCCGTGCTGCCGGCCGAGATCGCCCGCAGGTTCCGCGGGTCGGTGCTGTTCGTGCCAGCCCTGCTGCACCGGCTCGGCGAGGCGATCCTCGAGGGCATCGGCGGCTGCAACCTGGGCAGCCGGAGCCTCGACTTCCACTACCGCGGCTTCGCCCGGCTCGGCGCCATCGTGACCGAGGGCGAGAACATGATCCACATCCAGGCCGGGCAGCTCCGCGGCGCCCACCTGTACCTGGACACCCCCTCGCACACCGGCACCGAGAACCTGATCATGGCGGCCTCGCTGGCCCCGGGCACCACCGTGATCGACAACACCGCACTCGAGCCCGAGGTGCTCGACGTGATCGCGTTCCTCACCAAGATGGGTGCCAGGATCAGCGGCGGCGGCACCGGCTTCGTCACGGTCGATGGCGTCAGCGAGCTGTCCGCCGTAGAGCACACGGTCATGCCCGACCGGATCGACGCCGGCGTGTTCGCCATGGCCGCGGCCATCACCGGTGGCGAGCTGAGCCTGGTCGGCGGGTCGCTCGAGCACTTCGGCGTGGTCCGCTGGAAGCTGGAGCAGATGGGCGTCGAGTTCGCCACCCACGGCGCCGTGCTGCAGGTCCGCCAGGCGCACCCGCTCCGCCCCATCAACGTGATCACCAGCCCGTACCCAGGCTTCGCCACCGACCTGCAGTCACCGGTCATGGCGCTGAGCTGCCTGGCCGACGGCACCAGCTACATCCGCGAGACGATCTTCGACGGCCGTTACCAGCTCAGCGGCGAGCTCAGCAAGATGGGCGCCAAGATCGAGGTGGACAACGGAGCCCTCATCGTGCACGGACCCACCCCGCTCAAGGGGACCGAGGTCGTGGCGCACGACCTGCGCTCTGGCGTGGCCCTCATCCTGGCCGGGCTGGCCGCCGACGGCGAGACCGTGGTCGCTCCCGGCTACCTGATCGACCGGGGTCACGCGGCGATCGCGGCCAGGCTGACCGCGCTCGGCGCGCAGATCACCGTGGAGAACGCAAACTTACCGGTCGCGCGCAGGGGCTGATGGTTCAGCTTCTGCCCTTCCTCCCCGGCCAGGACATCGGACGTCGATGTGCCTATTCACGTCGGGAGTTCTGTTTTGTGATCTTCCTGGCGAGTTACAGAATGTAGAATCGGGCAGTCGCTCCGCGTAGATGGGCCGGACATTGTGTGCTCGGGAGAAGATTGCAACCGTAGCCGGGGGAACGGTTGAGGTGCCCAGCACGCCGCGCATTACAGCTCCGACGAGAAGGACATGCGCCCGCGTGCACCCGGCCGCGTCCGCTGCGCCACCCGGCAGCCGGGGATGACCACGCAGCGGCAGCCCACCGGCGATCTGGCCATCGGTGTCGTCGGACCGCATGAGCTGGTAGAACGGATCATGCTGTCCGGCACGCCGCCCACCGGCACCGCGCCGGCCACGTCCGGGGGCCTGGCCGGCGGCGGCCAGGCTGGTTCGGGCGGCGGCGTCGCCAGGCGCCTGGTCGCAGCCGCCTACCGGGACGAGCAGGAAGCCGCGGACAAGGTCCTGCGCCTCGGCCCGGTGGTGGACGTCTGCCTGTTCGCCAGCCCCGTCCCGCAGGAGTACGCACGCAAGGCCGGCGTGCTGGCCGGCCCCGCCACCTGCGTGCCCCTGAACGGCAGCGCCCTCTACGGCGCCCTGCTGCGGGCCGTGCAAGCTGGCAGTTACGACCTGGCCAAGGTCAGCGTGGACGTGCTCAACCGGGCTGATGTAGAAGATGCCTACGCCGAGTTCGGCTTCCCATCGCAACATGTGCACATCCGCGAGGACATCGGCAGCGCCGCCACCCTGGCCGCCTTCCACGAGCGCCTCTGGCGTCGTGGCGAGATCACAGCGGCCTTCACCTGCCTGAACTCGGTAGCTGAGCGCCTCTCGGCGGCGGGCGTTCCGGCGATCACCGTCAAGCCCACCAACAGCGCGATCCGGTCCGGCCTGCGCACCGCCACCCTGCTGGGCAGCCAGCGCAGGCTAGAGGAAGCCCAGCTCGCCCTCGTAGTCGTGGAAGTGCCGACGCTACGGGACACCCAGCGCCGTTCGGCTCCCCGCCAATCGCGGGAGGAACTGCGGCTGACGGTGCACCGTTTCCTGGTCCAGGAAGCCCAGCGCATCCAGGCCACGGTCAGCCCGATGGGCGACTATTGCTTCCACGTCACGGCCACCCGGGGCTCCCTCTATCCCGCGACCGACGGCTTTCGCGTCCCGCCCTTCACCGAACGCGCCCGCTCCGGCCTGAGCATAGCCCTGGACGTAGGCGTAGGCATGGGCCGCACTGCTCACGAGGCCGAAGCCCACGCCCGCGCCGCCCTGGGCCGCTCCCAATCAGGCCAGCGAGCCGGCATGTTCGCCCTGGACCGCGAGGGCAGAGCTCTGGTCCCGGCCCCCCGCCAGCCCACCCTCCCCGCACAGCACGGCAGGCCCAAAGGCATCGAAACCCTCTCCCGCCTGGCCGACAAGCTAGCCGGAGCCGACGCCGCCCTGGTCGTAGACGCCGAAATGGCTGGCCGCCTCCTGGGCGTCACCCCCCGCACCGCTCGCCGCCTGCTGCGCACCCTGGTAGACGAGGGCCTGGCCTGGCCCCTCCCGCCAAGCCGCACCCCCCAGCCCGGCCGCCCCCGCCAGTTCTACCGCCTGATCATCGAAAAGCTGGACCGCAAACCAGCCAGGCAATCCACCGACGGCTCCCCCCGCCCCTGACCGGCGGCGCACACCCGCCGTGGCCACCAGCATCACCCCCCATGGCGTCAATGGGCCACCGACCACCACCCAGTGATGTCAAAGTGCCACCCACACCACAGGCCACCAGCAACACCCCCCATGGCGTCAATGGGCCACCGACCACCACCCAGTGATGTCAAAG
>DASXMU010000129.1:0-16165 GCA_036495485.1 Streptosporangiaceae bacterium | reverse complement strand
CCTGGAACGGCGGAGCAGATCCCCCATCCTGGCCACGGCCAGCGAGTAGCTGCAGAGCCAGATGAAGGTCATGGCGCAGAACACGAGCCCGAGCAACACGAGCGCGGCGAAGCTAGAACCGAACTGCGGCAGGAGGCCGGTGAAGAACACCGCCATCTTGGGGTTGCTGAGATCGCTCAGCAGACCTCGCCGGAAGTTGCTCCAGTCGTCAGGCCGATGCGGCGCCCCGCTCAATGCCGCGTCACCGTCCGGCTTGCGACCGCCGTTGCTGCTGGCTCGCTTGTTTCTGATGGCCGACCAGAACGCCTGGATGCCGAGGAAGGCAAGATAGGCGGCGCCTGCGTACTTCACGGCCAGGAACGCTGGCGCGGAAGACACCAGCAGAGCCGAGAGGCCAGCGCTGGCGGCCAGTGTCCACACGGCCTGGCTGCAGAACACCCCGAGTGCGGTGAGGACACCACCGCGACGCCCCCTGCTCAGCGTGCCACCGATCGTCACCACAGTGTCCGGGCCTGGCGTCATGATGACCACAGCCGAGACTCCAGCAAAGGCAAACAGCGGAGCGACCACACTCACACTCTAGGTGCCAGATATTCCGGCCGCATTAAACGCCCGCAGGATTGGCCGGGCAGAAATTTGGGAATGAATCAGATGAGGTCCCTCCATGCATGAGATGGAGGGACCTCAGCCCGGCCACGCCGCGCCAACCTGCCGATCAACCAGCAGTCGCGCCTCTGCTCAACCGGTCGCCGGGGCCAGAAATCCGCGCAAAGCACCAGCGTGCCAGTCCTTTTTGCGTTGCCAAGGTGTCCCCTTTGGCGTGATCCCCGTTTCCTGCGATGAAGTATTTCTACTGCTTCACGAAGGGCCAGCGCAAGGGATCCAGGTCAGCAATCTAAAGAAATTACATCTATCCACACGTCATCCACGTGTCACACGTAGTTTTCCCCTGGGACAGGAGATTTTCCACCGGCTTATCCACAGCCGTGTCCACAGGATGTCAGGCGGGCTGCCAGGTATTGGCATAAACCTTGTGGCCACCCCGACTCACCTAACCCATAACACAGCGAGGCCCCTCCATGCATGAGATGGAGGGGCCTCAGCCTAGTCTCACCGCACTGACCTGCCACTGGCGCAGCAAGCCCCGCATTGCTCAACCGTCTCACCGGGGCCAGAACCCGCCTGAAATACCAGTTTCCCGATATCCCCTACGTTGCCCAGGTTTCCCCGAACGTGGTTCCCGTTCCAGCGATGGGGATATTTCTACTGCCTTATGAAGGCCCACGCAAGAGGTGAAGCCAAACAATCTCAATAAATTCCGTTTATCCACACGTCATCCACATGATGCTTGCTGTTATCCCCCGAACCGATAAATTCTCCACCTCCTTATCCACAGCCACGTCCACAGCCACCCCAAGCCCGTGCGGAGCGTGGGCGAGTCCAGCGCGACCGGGCGGGTTTGGCTGGTGCAGACGACTCTGGGCGCGACCAGCGAGTCCGGCGGGTTCGGGTGGGAGGCCGAAGCAACCAGACGGGCTCGCAGGCGTCGTCTCCTATGTGGGAGACCAAGATGCGAGCTGAGCTGGCTGAGCTGGACCACGGCGGCGATGACGTGGTGATCGAGCCTGGCACATACGATCCGGCGGATGCCGAACAGGCCGTGACCGCCTTGTATGGTGCGCACGCCGGCGGCCTGGTCCGGCTGGCGATGGTGATTCTCCGGGACCGGGGTGCGGCCGAGGACGTTGTGCAGGAGGCGTTCTGCGGTCTGTACCGGCGCTGGGCACGCCTAGCCAATCCGGACAAAGCGCTGGTTTACCTGCGGTCGTCGGTGCTGAATGGCTGCCGTTCGGCGCTGCGTTACCGGGCCAGGCGGACCCGCGTCCAGTTCGATGAGCTGGCCACGCCGTCGGCCGAAGCCGACGCCCTGATCGGCGAGGAACACCGGGTCCTGCTGGCTGGGCTGCGCCGGCTCGCACCCCGGCAGCGCGAGGCGCTGACGCTGCGGTACTTCGCCGACCTCAACGAGGCGGAGATCGCCGAGGCGATGGGGACCAGCCGGGGGTCCGTGAAGTCGACTATCTCCCGGGGCATCGTCGCTCTGGGCAAGCAGCTAGGAGTGGACCGGTGAAGCACGCCGAGAACGCCATGACCGCCGAGGTCGAAGACAGATTCCGGGCCGCCTCGCACGCCCTGACCGAACGGTTCCCTGACGGCAGCATGCCTCCGCTCCAACTGCCAGCCCAGCCCGTCCGCACCCCGGCGGGGCGGGAACTCTGGCGGCGGACGCGCGCCTGGCTCATCCCCCTCGCGGCAGCGACGGCCGTCATTGTCGCGATCGCGACATCCCTGGCCATCGCTGGCCCTGCCATCCGCAAGACCAACGGCCAACTGGCCGTCGCCCCGGCCAGCGGGCCCGAGGAAACGCCGCCATATTTTGTAACCAGCACTGGCGGCAGCCAAGCCAACGTGATTGTCGGATCCACCGCTACCGGACAGACTCTCGCGACGGTCAAGCCACCCCGTCCGTATACCAGCTTGATGACCCTCGCAGGATCGGCCGATGACCGCTCCTTCCTCATTGGTGAACCTCTCGTCCGGGGCGGCCTCAATCTTGCGTTGCTCCATATCGATCCGGAAAACGGCAGGGTAAAATTGACCCAGCTGAGAATAAACGTTATCCCCAAGGCTTTTTGCTCGCTGGCGCTGGCGCCGGATGGAGACGAACTGGCCGTCGCCTACGACCCGGTCTGCGATAGCGGACGGCCCGCGCAGTCCATGCTGCGCATTCAGATCTACAACCTGAACACAGGCGCAACCCGGCCCTGGTTCAGCGAGCAGGACATAGGCAACCCCACCGGCGCCTTCAACCAAAGCGTCCTCGTTTCCTGGGGTAACGACCGGATCCTCGGGTACAACTGGCTGAGCGGCACCAACCATATGCCGTATTACAGCAGGTTCGATACCACCGCTCCCGGCGGCCACTTTTCCACCAACGGTATGCAACTGCCAGGAAAAACCCTTCAGGCGATACTGATCGCCAATGGCACGGTGGTCACTGCTAATGCGGTCGGCGGCATCACCGAGATTGTGTCGAGCGCGGCCACGATGACGCCCGTGTATCCGGGCCCGCAGATCTATAAAGCTATTCTGTGGGCCAACGCGACAGGCTCGGTGCTGATAGCACAACAGCGAACAGCTAAGGCCCGGATCGGGGTGATCGGCCATGGCAAGTTCATACCGCTGCCCATCCCGGCTCATGGCCAGCCCGTTCTCTGGTAGCTCACCGCCCCGCCGGGATACCGGATACCGCTACCCACACGTCATCCACATGGCACGGAGCGTTATCCCCCGGTCAGAGGGACTGTCCACTGGCTTGTCCACAGCCGCATCCACAGGTTCTGGAAGCGAACGAATTACCCAGGCCCCGTGGGTCAGGCCCGGCTCAGGCCGGGGATCAGGCCGCTCAGGGGTCGAGGTCAGGCCACGGCGGGTTCAAGAAAGGTCAGCGTGCCGTTGTCCGCGTCCAGTTCGGCCGGCACGCCCAGCGGGATGGTGGGCTGCGGAGCGATATGGCCGAACCCCATGCCCCAGGCCACCGGCACGCCCAGCCCACCCAGCCTGTCCTCCATCACCTGCCGGACAGCCTCCGGCTCCCCGCAGCCTGCCCAGGTACCGAGCGCCAAGCCCGCGACCCCGTCCAGCGCGCCGGAACGCAGCAACTGGGTGAGCATGCGGTCCAGCCGGTAGCACTCCTCACGCACGTCTTCCAGCAGCAGAATGCAGCCATCGAATCCACCGCCCGGGCTGCCGCTGCCCGTGGCTGCTGGCTGCCTGCTGTCCGGGGTGCCCAGGCCGGCCACGAGTATGGTGAGGTTGCCGCCCGCGGTGAGCCCGGCCGCCCGGCCGCCCACCAGGCAATCCGTGCCATCGGAGCTGAGCACGAGGCGCTCTGGCTCGAACAGCGCCCTCCGCAGCGACTCCTGAGCGTTGGGGAACTCCGCGAACGACGCGGCACCGATGTTGGGCGCGTGCAGGGTCGGCACGCCGAGCCTGAGTGCGAACGCCTCGTGCAGTGCGGTGATGTCACTGAACCCCGTGAAGATCTTCGGCGGCACCGCGGCCATCGCCGCCCAGTCGAGCTGGTCGGCGATGCGCTGCGCGCCGTAGCCACCGCGTGCGCACAGCACGGCCTCGATCCCCGGGTCGAGCCAGGCCCGCTGCAGGTCGGCGGCGCGGCCCGCATCGTTCCCGGCTAGATAGGAAAGGTCCGGATGGCTGGCCAGCGCGTGCGGTGCGACCTCCACCTCCAGGTCCCAGCCGGTCAGCACCGCGCAGCCCGCAGTCACCAGGTCTGCATCGTTGCGGCTGCTCGGCGCCACCACGGCGACGCGGCTGCCAGGCCGCAGCCGCTCAGGCCGCCGGGACATCCTGGATAACCCAAACAACCTGGACAGTCTGGATGGCCTGGCGGGCTCCGTCCGGGTCGATCGCACGCGCAGGCCGACGGTCACGTGACCAGGGTGAGCCGCGGGATTCCCGGCGGGTCGAATCCCAGTATCTGGCCGAGGAAAGACAGCTCCGCCTCGAGGGCCGTGACGATCGTCTCCGCCTTGCGGAAGCCATGCTGCTCCCCCGGGAAGGTCAGGTAAGCGTGCGGAATCCCGCGTCCGCCCATCCGGTCCAGCAGCCGCTCACACTGCAGCGGCGGGCAGATCACATCTTCCAGGCCCTGCAGCAGCAGGAACGGTACCTCGATCCGGTCCGCATTGTTGACTGGCGAGCGGTCGTGATAGACAGCCTTCGCAGCCGGCCACGGGCCGACCAGGCTCTCCAGATACCGCGACTCGAAGTCATGCGTCTCGCCGGTCCGCCAGCCGGCCAGGTCGAGGATCGGGTAGGAGATGACCCCGCACCGGTAGACACGCTCGCCCGAGGCGATCGAGCACGCGCTGGTCCAGCCGCCGGCGCTGCCGCCACGAATGGCCAGCCGCCCGGCGTCGGCGGTTCCCTCGGCAGCCAGGGCGAGGGCGACCTCGGCGCAGTCGGCCGCGTCGACCAGCCCCCAGTTCCGCACCAGCCGCTCCCGGTAGGCGCGGCCGTGCCCGGTGGAACCGCCGTAGTTCACCTCGACGACGCCAATGCCACGGCTGGTGAAGTAGGCGATCTCCAGGTCGTACACGATGGCCGCGCGGCTGGTCGGCCCGCCGTGCACCCAGACTACGTACGGCGCAGGCCGGCCGGCTGGGCCGGTGAAGCCCGGGTTGCGCGGTGGGTACACGTTGGCATGAATGTCCCTGCCATCGGCGCCCACGAACGTGCGTGCCTCGGGTTCGGGCAGGTAGCACGTGTCCACGGCGTCCTCGTGGGCCGCGCTGGCCAGGCGGGGCGGGTGTCCGGACGTGTCCGCGACCAGCACACCGGGCTCCTGCCGTGTGCTTCCGGCCGAGTCCGCGACAAGCACACCGGGCGCCTGCTGTGTGCTTCCGGCCACCCCCGCGACCTGCGTGCCATGCGCCACCAGGACCGGCGCCCACTCGGTATACGGCGCGCCGATCTCCCGCAGCGTCCCATCGGAGCCGAGCACCGACAGCCGGGTGGTGGCCCGGCCGTGAATCGCCGCGATCGACCCTCCGGTCAGCGGCGCGATCCACCGGCCGCCGAGCTGCCACAGCGCGCCACCGAACTCCTCCTCCCGCGGGCATAGTCCCGTGGCCGCCTCGCCGGAGTCCAGGTCCAGCCGGAACAGGTTCCACCAGCCGTCCGGATCGCTCACATAGACCAGCGTCCGCGGACCGGTCCACTCCACCTGGACGATCGCCTGGCCACCACCACCACCGGCCACCACCTGCACCGGGCCGGTCTCGCCGCCGGAGACCGGGGCCACACACAGGGTGGTCTCGTCCCATGGCATCGACGGGTGATCCCAGCCGATCCACGACAGCCGTGCGCCGTCCGGGGACAGCCTGGGGCAGCTCAGGAAGTGGTGGCTGGCGGCCAGTACCCGGATCCGCCCGGGGTCGTCTGCGGCGGACCCGTCCAGCGGGATCGCCACGATGTCGCGCCGCACGTCGGTTGGCGAGGGGCCGACGTGGGTCTCGCGCACGCACCAGACCTCATCCCGGGCCGGGTTGATAAACAGCTCAGCAAACCGCATGCCAGAGGGGAGCTCCGGAACCGGGCTGATCGGCCGCGGCGCGCTCCCCGGCCTGCTCGACTCGCCCGGACCGCTCAGCTCACCCGGCCCACCCGGACCGCTCAGCTCACCCGCCCCGCCGAGCTCGCTGAGCTCGAACCGGTAGAGCCGCTGGTCACTCCAGTTGGTGAAGACGACGATCAGCTCGACCGCCCCAGCCGCGCGCGCCGCCGCCCCAGCAGCGTGGCCAACCACCCCAGCAGCGCGCGCCGCCGCCCCGGCAGCGTGGCCGACCACCCCAGCAGCGTGGCCGACGGCACCGGCTGCGCTCGCCGCCGCCCAGGGATGACCGCCGTATTCGATGATCCGGCTGCGCACGTTCCACGGCGCCGGCAGCACCTCAACGGCCAGCCCCGCCGCCGGGCCTGGAGCCTGGCGCATCAAAGTGATCCGGCCGCCTTCGCCAGGCCGGGACTCGGTCCACCAGAGTTCACCGTCGACCCAGCCGAGCCAGCCGCGCCGGCTGCTGTCGCTGGCGACGTCCGCTGCCGAGATCGGTGAGGACCAGGAACCGTAGGGAGCCACGTGAGTCATGAGTTCAGCCAGCATCCGTGAGAAGGCGGTCCATCACCCGGACGCCGAACTGCAGCGCGGAGACCGGGACACGTTCGTCCACGCCGTGGAACATCGCGTGATAGTCGTAGCCGGGCGGCAGTGCGAGCGGGGTGAACCCGTAGCCCGCGATGCCCAGCTGGGAGAAGTGCTTGGCGTCGGTCCCGCCGGCCATGCAGTAGGGCACGACCCACGAGCCGGGGTCCTCGGCGAGCAGCGCATCGGTCATCCGGGCGACCAGCGGGGCGTCGAGCGGCGCTTCCAGCGGGACCTCCTCGTGGTAGTACTCCCAGTCGACGTCCGGGCCGGTCAGCTCGTTCAATGCGGCGCGAAACTCCTCCTCGCAGCCGGGCAGCACCCGCCCGTCCACGTGCGCGGTGGCCGCCGCCGGAATCACGTTGATCTTGTACCCGGCCTGCAGCATGGTCGGGTTGCTGCTGTTGCGCAGCACGGGTGCGATCAGCTTGACCGCCGGCCCAAGCCGAGCCAGCAACGCCTCCACATCCGCAGCATCCACACCCACACCACCCACACCCCCAGCATCCACACCCACACCACCCACACCCCCAGCATCCACACACGCACTCCCCGCACCCCCAGCAGCCACACCCGCACCACCCACACCACCCACACCAAACCTCCCCACCTCCACCCCTAGCGCCTCCGCGATCGCCACCAGCGCCGCCCGCACGGTCGGCGTCACCCGGATCGGCCACTGGTGCTCACCAATCCTCGTCACGGCCGCAGCCAGCGCAGTCACCGCATTGCGCGCATTGGGCCGCGACCCATGCCCCGCAGTCCCCCGCGCCGTCAGCGTCAGCCACGCGGTCCCCCGCTCCCCCGCCCCCACCGGATACAGCCGCACCCCGGGAGCCGCATGAAACGTGAACGCACCCGACTCCCCGATCCCCTCCGTGCACCCCTCGAACAGGTCAGCATGCTCCCCCGCTAGCCACGCAGCCCCGTCAGCAGCCGAGTCTTCCTCGTCCGCGGTGAACGCGAACACCACATCGCGAACCGGCCGTCTCCCGCTGAGCACCAGGTCCCGCGCCACCGCGACAGCGACCGCCACCGCATTCTTCATGTCCACGGCGCCCCGCCCCCACAGCACACCGTCGCGCACCTCTCCCGAGAACGGATGCACGGACCAGTCGGACGGCTCCGCCGGCACCACATCCAGGTGGCCGTGCACAAGGAGCGC
This sequence comes from Streptosporangiaceae bacterium, assembly GCA_036495485.1. GTDB lineage: Bacteria > Actinomycetota > Actinomycetes > Streptosporangiales > Streptosporangiaceae > PALSA-505. Next base: position 8,216 of record DASXMU010000129.1, on the reverse strand, counting down.
GGGCCGCCCCGGAGCCGAACCCTCCAGCCTGGCGACCACGTTCCCCCGCCCGGGCGTCCGCTCCAGCAGCACGGGCTCGAGCCCCACCTCGGCCAGCGCCGCAGCCACGTACTCGGCGGCGGGCCGCTCCCGGGCCTGGCCGCCGCCGGAGTTCGTGGTGTCGATCCTGATCAGCTCGGAGGCGAGCCGGACCACCTCGTCCTGCGCGCTCATTGTCATGTAGGTCAGTGTGGCAGGATCACCAGGCAGGATTGGCCGGGTCGGGGTTCGGCGGCAGGCTCATTCCGTGCGGCCAGATGATGTAGGCCACTCCGCCGGTGCCGAAGCCGGTCGTGCCGTTCGCCCGCTTCCAGTACGTCCGCAGCCAGACGTTCTCGAACTGGCGGCGGTTGAAGACGTGCCGCACGGTGGCGTCCGAGGGGTTGGCCGGGTCGTTCACGATGACGTTGCCCGCCTTGGTGAAGCCTGCCACCACCCACAGGTGCCCCGCGGTGCTGTAGCTGGCCCCGGTGATCTGCCCTTCGTCGAAGGCCTGCGAGGTGACCACGGGTATGTCGTGGGCGACCAGGTCTTCCAGATAGGCCATGGACGGCAGCTGGACGATCTCCGCGTTGAGCCCGAAGTGCGCGGCATAGGCGGCGTTGAACGGCCAGTTGCCAGTCCCCTGGTACAGGTAGTCGTACGTGTAGCGGGCCGCGTAGTCCACGCTCGGGTCCTGGTACCTGGGGTTGATCCAGGACATCTGCTGCCTGGTGGGGTGCATGCCCCAGTACTCGTCCACCATCTCGTTGGAGGTCGGGCTGCACCAGGCCTCCCCGCCACCGCCGTACCGGGTGTACTGGCCGTCGTGCACGTTCTGCGAGTACTCCGGCACGTTCAGCACGATGCCCCGCTTCGACGCTGGCCCCGGCTTGCTGGGCGGCACCGTCTGGCGGGCCGGGACCCGGGAGGCGAACGCGCCAACCTGCCAGACCCGCGGCGAGACGTGCGTGCCGGGCAGCCGCAGCAGGGTGATCCTGAGCTGGTAGGCGTGCACCGAGTAACCGGGATAGGAGAAGAACGTGTCGGTCTCCACCTGGCCGTACGGCTTGTCCACCGGGCTGACCGAGGTCCGGTCCAGCTCGGTGTCGGAGTAGGCGTAGTTGCCCATGTCCAGCCAGCGGGTCTTCTGCCCGTTCTGCATGGTCGCCTGCAGCTGCATTCGCAGCCAGGCATCCTGCGGCACCTGGGCGTCCCAGGACGACACCATCTCGGTCGCGCCGAAGCTCAGCTTGACCGCCGGTGTCGTCCAGGTGCTGTACTCCCAGTTCTTGGTGTCCTTCTTGACCGGGTCACGGTGGGCCATGGTCCCCACCGGCTGCGACATCACGATCCCGCGGTCCCCCGGGATCACCCGTATGCCCTCTCCCGCCCCGCTCAGGAAGGCCGTCCCGGTTCGCCAGGCATGAAAGCTCACCCTGGCTGCCATTGATTTTCTGGGAAAGAAAATTACCGAACGGACAGGGCTGGACGCACCGCTGACACCAGCGGCCATCGCTCCGGGACCCGGCGCTGCGAACAGCCCGAGCATAGCGCAGCAGACTACGAGCGTGGTGGAGATAATACGGCGCATACTCCGAATGCTGTCAGATTGTTTCCCCGATCGCAGCATATGCGGCGTCCTGGATCTCCTGGTGGATTGCGGGCCCCTCAGCCGTCTCGAACAGCCGCTGCGTCAGCACGACGACGATCAGGTCCTTGGCTGGGTCGGCCAGCCAGGTCGTGCCGTACCCGCCGGCCCAGCCGAAGGCGCCGTTGTCCAGCACCGCCTGGCAGTATCCCCAGGACTTGCCGGCGAAGAAGTCCGGGCCGAGCCCGCCGTGTGCCTTCTGCGCCTCGGTGAGCTGACCGGTGGTCATCGCCGCCACCGCACCGGCGGGCAGCACCGGGCCGCCGCCGCGCAGCAGCATCCGGCCGAAGGCCAGCAGGTCGTCGACGGTCGAGACCAGCCCGGCCGCCCCGTCGCCGAAGGCCGGCGGCCGGCTCCACGCGCCGTCCGGCTTGTCCACGGCGGCCAGCCCGTCCGGCGTGCCCTGGTAGGCGGTGGCCAGCCGCTGCGTGTCGGCCGCCCAGAAGGCGGTGTCCCGCATGCCGAGCGGCTCGAAGATGCGGGTGCGCAGCACGTCGGCTATCGGCTGGCCCGCCGCCCTGGCCAGCAGCACGCCGAGGACCGAGGCGCCGGTGTTGTACATCCACCGCTCACCCGGCTGGGCCATCAGCGGCAGCGAGCCGAAGCCCGCGATCCAGGTGTCCGGGTCGGGCTGCCCGGCCACGTCGGGCGGGCCGAGCGCCGCCAGGTGCAGCTCCTGCTCGGCGGCCACAACCGGCCAGGGCTTCTCCGCAGCGAACAGCTCGGTGCCGGAACCGAAGCCAAAGGTGAAGGTCAGCAGGTCCCGGGTGGTGATCGCGCGGGCGGCCGGCACGGTGTCGTCCAGTGGCCCGTCCATCCGGCGCAGTACCCGCCGCCCGGCCAGCTCGGGCAGCAGCCGACCGGCCGGCTCGTCCAGCCCGATCAGCCCCTCGTCGATCAGCGCCAGCGTCGCCGCCGCGGTGATCGGCTTGGTCATCGAGGTAATCCGGAACAGCGAGTCCCTGGCGACCGCCGGCCCGCCGATGGTGAGTGTCCCCAGCGTCTCCACGTGCACCTGATCGCCGTGCGCGACCAGCGCGACGAGGCCAGGAATCCGGTCGTCGCCAACGTGCCGCTCCATCACGGCGTGCAGCCGCTCCAGCCCCGCCGCCGTCAGTCCATCCGTCATGGTTGCGCTCCTTCGCACATCAGAAATAGCCGCACCCGGTAAGACCACAGGAGCCAGCGAAACTCATCGGCGGCGGGACCCGCCGGGGAGGTCACGCCAGGGAGGTCACGCCAGGGAGGTCACGCCAGGCCGGGCAGAACCATGCCCACCGCGTGGTCCGCTGTCCCTCGCGCGCCGCAGAGATACCGTCCGGCCGGAAGCGATTCACCGGCAAGGGGGGTGAGGCGGGCCCGTCTGCAACACCGCGCCGATGCCGGTGGCGGCCCGCCGAAGCGCGGGCACCGGACACCACTCGCTCCGGTCAGGCCAGGTCGAGGACCACCTTGCCGACCGCGCGGCCCTCCACCGCCTCGTGTGCGGCGGCGATGTCGTCCAGCGGGAAGCGGTGCACCGGAAGGCCGCTGAGCGCGCCGGCCTCCAGCGCGGTGGTGATGTCGGTGATGGCCTGCTGCAGCGCGGGGACGGGGACGCCGTACAGGAGCATGAACCTGATCGTCACGTTGGCGGACATGCAGGCGCGGATCGGCAGCACTGGGTCGGGGCCGTCGGCAGCGTAGGTGACGATCACCGTCTCTGGGCCGGACAGGGCGAGGTCGAGCTGGAGGTTGGGGCCGAGTGCTACCTCGACGATCCGGTCCATCCGGGGGGCGAAGGCGCGGATCTGGTCCAGGGCACCGGTGCCGGTGTAGTTGACCACCAGGTCGGCGCCGGCCGCCGCGGCCAGCTCGGCCTTCTCCTTGCTGCTGACCGTGCTGACGACCCTGGCGCCCGCCCACTTGGCCAGTTCGATCGCGAAGTGGCCGACGGCGCCTGCGCCGCCGGCGACCAGGATGGTCTTGCCATCGACCGGGCCGTCGGCGAACAGGCAGCGGTGCGCGGTCATTGCCGGGACGCCGAGGCTGGCGCCGAGGTCGAAGGAGGCGGAGCCGGGCAGCCGCACGGCGCGGTCCTGTGGCTGCACGGTCCATTCGGCCGCTGTCCCCCAGCGGCGGCCGCCAGCGGCCAGCCAGACCCAGACGCGCTCGCCCACCCGGCCCTGGTCGACGCCCTCGCCTACGGCGTCGATGACGCCGGCGCCGTCCTGGTTCGGGATCTGGAACTGGTCGATGGGCCGGGCGGTCGCCCCGGACCGGCTCTTCCAGTCGGTCGGGTTGACGCCGGAGACGTGGATCCGCACCCGGACCTCACCGGGGCCGGGCTCCGGACGGTCCACCTCCTGCACCCGCAGTACCTCGCTGGCCGGGCCCACTCGGTCATAGAGAGCGGCTCTCATCTACTAGGCCTCCTTGGAGATCGTCCAGCACCGCGATCCTCTCACGCTGCGACCGGGACTGGGCCAGCCCCGCGACCGGGTAGCGGTGGCGTCCGGCTGACAGGCGACATTTCCGTTGCAAATAATGATCTTGACTATAAAAAAAACAAAAACCCTCAGCGGCGGGAGCACCGCCAGCGGGGCGCCCCGGTCCGGTCAGGAGAGCTTCGTGCCGCCTGGGCCGACGGAATCGGTGCGGACGCCCACCCGGTTGCGGCCGGCGGTCTTGGCCTGGCCGAGCGCGGCGTCGGCGGTGGCGACCAGCTCGCTGAACGAGCGGCACGGCGTGTCCGCGGCGGCGACCCCGATGGACACGGTGAGCCGGAAGATGTACCCGGCGTGGCTGCCGTCCTCGATCACCACCGGATCGCCCGCGATCTTGTCGCGGAGCCGCTCGCTGATCCGGCGGGCCTCGTTCGCCCTGGTGTGCGGGAACAGGATGGCGAACTCATCGCCGCCGTACCGGCCGGTGAGGTCGTAGCCGCGCAGGTCGTCGCGGACCGCGCTGGCGATGCCGCGCAGCACCCGGTCGCCCGCCGGGTGGCCGACGGTGTCGTTGACCGTCTTGAAGTGATCGATGTCGATCATCGCAATGGACAGCGGAGTGCCGGTGCGCTGTGCCCTGGCGAACTCCACCTCGCCCTCGTGCTGCCAGGTGCCCGCCTTGAGCAGGCCGGTCTTGTCGTCGATCCTGGCCTGGGCGACCAGCTGGGAGTGCATCAGGTAGCGCCGGTACAGCACGATGGACGGGAGCGAGAGCGCCATCAGCACCGGGTTGATGGCCACGACCAGGGACAGCGAGGCCGCCAGGGTCAGCTCGATCAGGTCGGAGGTGGACGCCTCCCGGTTGCCGAACATATCCCGCAGCCGGGCGCCGCGGTCGGACAGCCTGATCGCGGCGAGCAGGAAGCCGTTGTTGATCAGCCAGGCCAGCGCGGCGACGCCGGCCGCCACGCCGGTCCAGGTGAGCACGTGCGTGCCGGACCCCGGCGTGGGCCCGGCCACCGAGTGCGGGATGGCGTGGAAGAGCACCGAAGCCGCGCCGTAGGCCAGGCTGAGTGTGGCGTTGCTGTAGATGCGGCGGTAGGCGAACCCGCTGCGCACCCGCCACATCCGGTACGCACACAGCGGCACGGGGGCGAACAGGGCATAGGCGGGCGGCAGGTTGATCGCCATGGCCAGGTACCAGACCGTCTGCAGGTCCCTGCTCACGGTCCCGTGCACCTCGGCCACGCCGCGGGACGACTCGATAGTGATGAAGCCGCAGCCCATCAGCGCCAGGAAGATGGCCATGTCCGACGGGTGCCACGCGGTGCGGGCCGGGGCGATGCTGATCCCGGCCACGGCCACGACGATGACGCCGAGCACGAGGGTACGGAGCGGCTCTGCCAGCGACCAGACCCGCCAGCGGGTGACGCTGTCCGCCACACGGCGGTAGGGAATGGTCATCACGCCAGGACGGCGGATGGCAGCCATGGGTACTCCCCGCGGGCGGAGCGGCGAAGATCTGACTATTACGTAACAGCAGGTAAGTAACTAAAGCCGCATGGTCACAGAAAACCTGACTAACTGTCAAGACAAGACGACTGATTCGCGGCTAATGTTCCTACCCTAATGCCCGGTAAGGCTAATCGGTTCGAACATGGCGAGCCATTTTCGAACCTCGCAGAGCCAGGAGGTCATCATGCACCGCAACGAGTGGCAGTAGCCCCAGCCGGGCCGGGCGGCAGCAGCCGATCACCGGCCCTTCGCATGGGCGGCCCCCGCCAGGGCCGTCCGGCGCGCGCACCACGGACGCACGACGGAGCCGCCAGCGTGGCGGCGGCGACGTTTTCCACATAATGCTGAGGTTCTTCCCAGGCTCCTCTATGGCGCTTCAAGGTGTTCACCTGCACAATCACCTAAGGTGGGCGAACGCACCGGATCGGGCGCCGGCGGCGGGGAGCCGGGTAGGGCTGGCAGGAGGGATGGATGCGCCGACGCGAGACCGGCGACCGGGCTGGCAGGCGTGCCAAACCGGGCACCTGGGCGGCCGGCGTGGCCCTCCTCACCGCACTTGTGATCATTGCCATGACTCCCGCGGCGCACGGCGCCGCGAAGCTCGCGGTGCGCCTGGCGGCAGCGATGAACTCGATCCCGCGCAAGGCCTCCGCTCCCGCCCCGGCGGGAATGCCCACCGGGGTCCCCTTCCACGGCACTCCCGCGGTGGGAGCGCTGTTCTCCACCACCAGCTCGGGCGGGCTCGGCAACCATTTCTGCACGGCCAGCGTGGTGCGGAGCCCACACCGGGATCTGGCCATCACCGCGGCGCACTGCGTGACGCACCACAACAGGGCGATCCAGTTCGTGCCCGGCTACTCCGGCGGCGACGAGCCCTACGGGGTCTGGACGATCAGCAAGGTCATCGTCGACCGGGCGTGGTCGGCCTCGGGCAGCATCGACGACGACGTCGCCTTCCTGCTCGTGGAGCCTGCCCGCGATGGGGGCAGCATCCAGGACGTGACCGGCGCCGAGGGCATCGCCTTCGAGCGGCCGACCAGCCTGCCGGTCCAGGTGATCGGCTACCCCGACGGCCACGACCTGCCGCTCATCTGCCACAACCGCACCAGCATGCCGCTCCCCCACCAGCTCGAGTTCGACTGCGGCCAGTACACCGACGGCACCAGCGGCGGCCCATTCCTGATCACCGCCAGGCCCGGCGACGCCGACGGCACGGTGATCGGCGTCATCGGCGGCTACCAGCAGGGCGGCGACCTGCCGCAGATCTCCTACTCTCCCGCCTTCGGCCCGAACGTGGCCGCGCTCTACCGGACGGCGGTCAGTCAGGGCTGACCGCGGTTACTCTGGCCCGGCTGGCGGCGGGACGATCTGGCCGATCTCGGTGAGCTGCTCCGCGGTCGGTACCCAGTTGCCCGCGGCCGCGTTCATCTTGACCTGCTCGGCGCTCATCGCCCCGGCGATGACCGAGGTGCAGCCGGGCAGCGCGGCCAGCCCGCCGACCGCCACGTCGAGCACCGAAACGCCCTGCCCGCCCGCCCAGTCGATCAGCGCCTCGACCTGGTCCAGCTTCTCCTCGGTGATATAACCCGCCCGCTGCGCCAGCCGGGTGCCGGGCGGTGCTCCGTGGCCACGCCGCACCTTCCCGGTAAGCAGCCCGTTCGCGAGCGGGAAGTACGGCAGAACGCCGAGCCCGAAGTGGATCGCGGCGGGGACGACGTCCGCCTCGGCCGCCCGCTCCAGCAGCGACCAGTGGTTCTGCGCCGAGATGAAAGGGGTGGCCGTCAGCTGCGTGGCCAGGTGCGCGGCGTCGGCGAGCTGCCAGCCGGACAGGTTGGAGTGGCCGATGTAGCGCACCTTGCCCTCGCGCACGAGCTCGTCGAGCGCGGCGATCGTCTCCTCGATGGGCGTGACCGGATCGGGGGTGTGCAGCTGATAGAGGTCGATGTAGTCGGTGCGCAGCCGGCGCAGCGACTCGGTGACGGACCGCCGGATGTAGCCGCGCCCGCCCTTGGCGCCGGCTGCCGGGCCGTAGCCCATGTCCACCTTCTGGTGGCCGAACTTGGTGGCGAGCACGACCTGGTCGCGCCGTCCGGTCAGCAGCTCGCCCAGGATCTCCTCGGACTGGCCGGCCCCGCCGTACATGTCCGCGGTGTCGAACAGCGTGATGCCCGCCTCGATCGCGGCGTCGACCACGCCGCGGCCCGCGTCGGCGTCCAGCCTGCGGCCGAAATTGTTGCAGCCCAGCCCCACGACAGAGACGAGCAGCCCGGAATCACCCAGCGGTCGGTATCTCATGATTCTCAGCCTAGGGCGCTGGCCTGCCGGGCGCGGTGTCAGGGGCCAGGCTTGCGGGCGACCGCGACGTAGACGTGCGAACGGCCGGGATCGGGATCGGGTTCTGGCGCCGGCCCGGGCCGCCACTGCGGTCCCCAGACCAGGCCAGGTTCGACCAGCTCGAGGCCGGCGATCATGGCTTCCACCTGATCGCGGGTGCGGGACTGGACGGAGGTGGTCGCCCGCTCGTACACCTTCTCGCCCTTGGCCGACTCCGGCCTGCTGTCGGCCGTGGCGTGCGAGAGGACCAGGTAGCTGCCGGGGGCGATGCC
>DASXMU010000128.1:0-1890 GCA_036495485.1 Streptosporangiaceae bacterium | reverse complement strand
ACGAAGTCCCGGCTCATCAGCGTGGGCTCCTGGCCGCCGCCGAAGATGCCGGGCGCGGCAGCGCCGGGGCCGGTGCCCAGGGCGCAGGACGGCCGGGAGCCGTCCAGGACCGGCAGGTCGTCCTGCTTGAACGTGACCTTTCCGATCGCGGTGTCACAATTGGCCGCCTCGGCGTTGGTCACGTCCGGTACGGGCAGGATGTCGGCGTACAGGGCGTGGCCGGTGGCATCGGCCACGACCGTGTTGTTCCAGGGCACGCCCTGGAACTTCTTGAGGGATGCCAGCACCGCGGCGGCCGAGCCCGCCTCGTCGACATCCAGGAACTGGCTCAGGATCCGCAGGCCGCTGTTCTCGTCGGCCAGCGCGAACGCGGTCTTGGTGGTCCAGGGCAGCCCCGCGACCATGTAGTGGTTGACCACCGGGCCGTAGCGGGTGAACCAGACCGTGTGCCGGATCGTGCCGTGGCCGCCCTGTTTCGGCACGGTGACCGGCTGCGCGGTCATGGCCACGGTCCGTCCGTTGTAGACGTATTCGGTGGGGTGGCCGGGGACCAGGGTCAACTGGTAGGGCACGGCCGTCCACGAGCGCGACGTGGTCTCGCTCCACGCCGCCGAGGAGGTGAACCCGATGACGACCACCGGAATCCCGATGAGCGTGGCGCCCTCGACGTTCATCGTGCCGGGGATCGTGAGCTGCACCTGGTACAGGCGCAGCGCGCCCTGCCACAGGATGTGCGGGTTGCCGAGCAGCATGCCGTGCTGGTGATCCCGGGTGCCGGCCGAGCCGACCGCGATCGCGTTGCTGCCGGTGCCGGGGAAGCTTCCCGCGCCCTGCCCGCCGAGCTTGCGCAGTTGTGAAGCGGTGGGCAGGCCACCGGTGCCGGGTGCGGCGCGTACCACCGACGAGGCCAGCGTGGACAGGGCGGACGCCGTGGCCGGATAGGCACGTCCGGCGGTCGTGGCGGCTGGTGGCTGTGCTTCCGCGAGGGCGTCCGGCTCCGAGGACAGGCCCCTGAGGTCGGAGACCTGATAGACCGCGAGATAGGCGTCGAGCATCGTGACCGGCTGGACCCAGGCCTGGCCGCGGCACGTCGGGTCGGGGACACCCCCGGCGCCACCGACCGATGCGAGATAACCGTTGTACCCCGCGACGTAACCGGCCATCAGCCGGCGCACTTGCGGCCCGATAGCGCCCGCTCCGGTGCGCACCGCCAGCAGCCGAGGGATGAGCTTCCGGCCGATCACCGACCGCCAGAAAATGTCACTGTCCAGGTTAGGTATCTCGCCGCCGCCGGGTCCCTGCACAGTCGCGCCGGGGCCGAAGAAGCGCGACCTGTTCCCCCCGACCGTGACGTAAATCTGAGCCATCATGCACAGGTCGTCGCTGGCTAGCGCGAAACCGTAGCCGTACCCGAGCGAGCCGAAGCTGTGCGCGGTTATGTGCGGCACGCCATACGCCGTGCGCACGATCGTGGCCTGGTACCGTACGCCGCCCGACTGGCCCACGGCGACGTGGCCCGGGCTGGCCGCCGCCTTCGCCGCGCCCAATGCCATCGGCCCGGCGCCTGCCGTGATGCCGGCGGCCACAGCACCCGCCATGCCCAGGGCCGCGAGCCGCCGCCCAGCACGATGCGCTCGGTGCCAGGCCGCCCATCCGTGGCTGATCCCTTTATCTATAGTCATAAGACAGTGATACAGCCATCGATCGCCACCGTCAACCCCAGCGTGGTGTCAAGAGGCGGCCCGTTTCCGCTCAGCCAGGAGGTCCGCCTCCGCGCCGCCCGGTTATTTTTCTTTGATCAAAAAGAAATTTGCCGGGCGGCGCAGTGGTCGGCCATGGCGGCCAGCCGGGCGATCGGCGGCGATGTCAGGAGAGCGTGTCCGCGAGCCG
>DASXMU010000127.1:0-4915 GCA_036495485.1 Streptosporangiaceae bacterium | reverse complement strand
GGCGCGCTCGCCTGGCTGTCCGGCGGCCCGCTCGGCAGCGGCCGGATGGCCACGATCGGCCCCTCCGGCTGGGAGATCGCCCTCGTCGCCGCCCTGGAGCTTGGCGTGTCGGCCGCCATCACCGCCGGGTTCGTGAACTGGCTGCTCATCCGCCGCAGGCGCATCCGGAGCGCATACCTGACACCGGTGACCGTGCCCGCCGCGTTCGCGGAGCCTGCCGAGGCTGCCGGAACGGCAGCGGCCGGTGGCACCATGGCCGGCCACGGAATCTCCGAGGCCGGCCCTGATGCGCTGGCCGGTTCGGGTGACGTCCAGCCATCCGGCGCCTGGGCGACCGTGCCCGCGGATGTGACGGACGATCTCTCCGGCCACCGGATCTACCTCGATCCCTGGGCCGCAGACAAGGCCGAAGCCCAGGCAACGGAGCAGAGCGGGGAACGGCCCGGTCTGGGCTCCAGCGACCCAGCCGCACCGTTCCCCGGCTCGCCGTAAGAACACGCCGTGCTATCCGGTCGCCGCCGACGGCGGCAGGAAGAAGGGCTCTTGGGGCAGCGGATCCGGGACGCCCCCACGGCCCCATTTGGCCGGAGGGACATAGCGGAACCCAGCCGGGACCTGTGTCACGAGCTTGGCCAGGTTGGCCGGGGTGGCGGGCAGCCATCGCCAGTCGGACGTCACGCCGGGCGTCCCCAATATGGAGACGCATATCGGCAGATAGCTCTCTGGGCTGACGTAGACGATTCCGGCCAGGGCGCCCGTCATCCGCTTCGTGGGGACCAGCTTGATGACCTGCTGCCCGTCTATTGTGGCGTGCCCCGAGACGGTCAGAGACGAACAACCCGCATCCGGAGTTGACTGCCCGGCTGCCGTTATCGTGACGGGGTGAACGCGCGCTTGGTCGTGCTCGTGTCAGGAGCCGGGACCAACCTGCAGGCCCTGCTCGATGCGTGCGCCGATGAGTCCTACGGGGCGCAGGTGGTGGCGGTCGGCGCCGACCGGGACGGCTGCCTGGCGCTCGACCGTGCCCGCGACCGTGGTATCGCCACTTTCTGTCATAAAGTCAAGGATTTTAAAGAAAGGGTGCACTGGGACGCCGCGCTGACCGGCTCGTGTGTCGCGGCAAAGCCTGACCTGGTGATATCGGCGGGTTTCATGAAGCTGGCCGGGCCGGAGTTCCTCGCCGCCTTCGGCGGCCGGTTCATCAACAGCCATCCCGCGCTGCTACCGTCGTTCCCCGGCATGCACGGCGTGCGGGACGCCCTTGAGTACGGGGTCAAGGTGACCGGCTGCACGATCTTCATGGTGGCGGCGGGGGTGGACGACGGGCCCGTCATCGCCCAGCAGTGCGTGCCGGTGCACGACGACGACGACGATGAGGCGTCGCTGCACGAGCGGATCAAGGTGGCCGAGCACACGCTCCTTGTGACGACCGTCGGCCGGATGGTCCGCGACGGGTGGTCCGTCGACGGCAGGAAGGTGAGGATCGGCAATTGACCAGGCCAAGCGCGAGCGATGACGCAAGGACCGAGACTGGCCGGGCCCCAGTCGAGCAGGCCCCGGTCGAGCGAGCCCCAGTCAAGCGGGCGCTGATCAGCGTGCACGACAAGACCGGCCTGGACGGGCTGGCCCGCGGCCTGCACGAGGCCGGTGTCGAGATCGTCTCCACCGGTGGCACCGCGACCGCAATCGAAGCGGCCGGAGTGCCCGTGACCAGGGTCGAGGACCTGACCGGGTTCCCCGAATGCCTCGACGGCCGGGTGAAGACGCTGCACCCGGCCATCCACGCCGGCCTCCTGGCTGATGTCCGCCTCGAACAACATCGGCGTCAGATGGACGAGCTGACGGTGAAACCGTTCGGTTATCTCATCTCAAATCTTTATCCATTCGAGCAGACCGTGGCGTCGGGAGCTCAGCCGGACGGCTGCGTGGAGCAGATCGACATCGGCGGGCCAGCGATGATCCGGGCGGCTGCCAAGAACCACGCCAACGTCGCGGTGATCACCGAGCCCGCGCAGTACCCGGAGGTGCTGGCGGCGGTGCGGCTCGGCGGGTTCACGATGGCGCAGCGGCGCCGGCTCGCCGCCCGTGCGTTCGCCCGCATCGCCGCCTACGACGCGGCGGTGGCGTCCTGGTTCGCCTCGGCGTACGCGCCCGACGAGACGGCGGGCGAGACCGGCTGGCCGGACACCATCGCCGCGGCCTGGTCCCGCAGGGACGTGCTGCGCTACGGCGAGAACCCGCACCAGCGGGCGGCGCTGTACCTGGCGGGCGGCGGCCAGGCGGCCGGTATCGCCGGTGCGGAGCAGTTGCACGGCAAGCAGATGTCTTACAACAACTACGTGGACGCGGCGGCCGCGCGGCGGGCCGTGTTCGACTTCACCGAGCCGTGCGTGGCGGTCATCAAGCACTCCAACCCGTGCGGCATCGCGGTCGGCGCGGACGTCGCGGCGGCGCACCGCAAGGCGCACGCCTGCGACCCCGAGTCCGCGTTCGGCGGCGTGATCGCGGTGAACGGCCCGGTGACCGCCGCGCTGGCCAGCCAGGTCGCCGGGATCTTCACCGAGGTGCTGGTCGCGCCCGGCTTCGACGACGAGGCGCTTGAGATCCTGGCCGGGCGCAAGAACCTGCGGCTGCTGCGCTGCCCGCCGCCCGCCGCCGGGTCGGCCGGGGGCACCGAATGGCGCCAGGTCGACGGCGGCCTGCTCGTCCAGTGCCGGGACCGGGTAGACCAGCCGGGCGACACCCCGGCCGGCTGGGAGCTCAAGGCCGGGGAACCAGCCACCGGCGACGTGCTCGCCGACCTCGCGTTCGCGTGGCGCGCGTGCCGGTCGGTGAAGTCCAACGCGATCCTGCTCGCCTCCGGCGGCGCCAGCGTGGGAATCGGCATGGGCCAGGTCAACCGGGTCGACTCGGCCAGGCTCGCGGTGGCGCGGGCGGGGGAGCGGGCGCGCGGCTCGGCCGGGGCCAGCGATGCCTATTTCCCGTTCCCGGACGGCCTTGAGGTGCTCATCGAGGCCGGGGTGCGGGCCGTGGCCGAGCCCGGTGGCTCAATCCGCGACGAGCTGTCCATCACCGCCGCGAAATCGGCCGGGATCACCCTCTACTTCACCGGCGTCCGGCACTTTTATCACTGAGCCACGCCGCCACCCGAAAGTAAGCTCGATTATTAGGTCCTTGACAGTCTTTTTTTGAATGAAATACTGAATCCCTGCCTATCGGTAGATATCGGGCATATCGGGCAATAATGGGGAGGGCTCATGAAGGCGATCTGGAAATCGGTGCTGGTCGGCGCCGCAGTGGCGGCAGCCCTGGCCTCGAGTGGTCTGAGCGGTTCGGCGGGCGCGGCAACCCGGCCGGTCACCAAGGGCACCACGGGCCCGGCCATCCACCTGCCGGGGCACGCGTCCGTCAGCCCGCAGTCCATCCCGATCGAGGATTCCGGCAACTGGTCGGGCTATGTCGCCCTGCCAGAGAGCGGGAAGACGAAGACGTTCCGGTATGTGCAGGCGAGCTACAGCGTGCCGTCGGTGAACTGCTCGGTCACCAACTACGCGTTCTCCTACCACTGGGTGGGGCTGGACGGATGGACCGACGGCACCGTGGAGCAGGACGGCATCGGCAGCTTCTGCGTGAGCGGAACGCCCACCTACTTCGCCTGGTATGAGATGTTCCCGGCCGGGGTCACCGAGGAGTTCGCGGTCAACCCGGGTGACGCGATCAGCTCCAGCGTCACCTACAACGGCTCCGGGAACTACACCATGAAGCTCACCGACCAGACCACCGGCCAGAACTTCAGCGTCCCGACAACCTGCGCCTCCACCTGCAACAACAACTCCGCCGAGGTGATAACCGAGGGCTACACGTCGGCGCCCTACCAGGGGACGGCCGACTTCGGCGAGCAGCACTAAGACACGGCCCAGGTGCAGAACGCCGTGGGCAGGGCCGGCGGGCTGACCAGCACCCGCTGGTCCACCGTCGAGTCGGTCGCCCTGGGCGCAACCACCAGCGGAATCGACACCCAGCCGGGCCCGCTGTTCAAGGCCGCGAACCAGTCAGCCTTCGCGCTCACCTGGGAGCAGGGGAACTGACCGCCGCGCTTGCGTGCCGCCCGGACACCTGGGAGCAGGAGGACTGACCGCCGCGCTTGCGTGCCGCCCGGACACCTGGGCGGCACGCGGGCCTACCCTTGCGCCGCGGCCATCGGCTGCGCGCGGACCGGCTGCCCGGTGGCCGGGCAGGGGTGGCCGAGGCCGAACAGGACCGTCGCGTCCTGCCGCCCGACCTGCACCTGCACCTGCAGGCAGGCGGTGGGTGCCTTCAGGTAGAAGCCGCCCACCGTGGCATTCCACAAGTGCGACGGTGGGCAGCCCGGCAGGTGGAAGATGCTGCCGATCCCGCCCACTTCGAGGTCGATGGCGGCATTGCGCTGCTGGGTCGCCGGGATGCTGAGTGTCACCGGCGGGCTGCCGCCCCTGACCCCGAACACCACCTTCCGCCAGTAGCGCCACGGCCCGTTCCCGTTCGGCTGCATCGGGCCGACGTAAACCGGCGGCACGGCGACGGCGCCAAGGATCACCCGGTAGCCGTTGGGCACGCCGGGGCTCGTCCGGTCGCCGGTGAAATGGCCGCACGCCGTCGGGATGAAGGGGACCACGCGGATCGGCCCCAGACTGGGCCGCCCGGCCTGCCCGGCCGGCCCGTGGCCGCCTTGGCTGGTGATGAGCACGGCACCGCCACCGGCCAGCAGCGCGGTCGCGGCCACCAGCAGCAGCCAGCGCGGCACCCGGTTCAGCAACGGCGTGGCCCACCAGCCTGGCGAGCGCTCCAGAATCTCCTGGTGGGGCTCGTCGGCATCGGGCCGTGACCCTGGTAACACGCCTTCACGGTACAACCCACGGCGCTGGACGTTCCAGCC
>DASXMU010000126.1:0-3403 GCA_036495485.1 Streptosporangiaceae bacterium | reverse complement strand
CTGACCGCCCAGATCCGCTACACCACCGGTGGAATCCCGCACATCCTCGCGCACAACTGGGAGGACCTCGGCTTCGGGTACAGCTACGCGTTCGCGAAGGACAACATCTGCACGATGGCCAACGACTATATCACGGTCGAGGCGCAGCGGTCCCGGTACTTCGGGCCGGATGGCAGCTACATCCAGCGCGGCAATGGCTTTACCGAGAACAACCTTGAGTCCGACTTTTACTTCCAGCAGATCATCGACTCCCACATCGTGCAGCACCTTGAGCAGGGCCTCAACCCGGACGAAAAGCAGACCGAAGAAGGTTACGTCAAGGGGTACAACAGCTACCTGGCGCACGTCGGCGGTGCGAAGGGGGTTCCCGACCCGACGTGCCGCGGCAAGTCCTGGGTGAAGCCGATCACGCTGTTCGACAGCTACTTGCGCTTCTACCAGCTCATGCTGGAGTCGAGCAGTGACGTGGTAATACAGGGCATCACCGAGGCGGCTCCGCCGAAGGCGGCCCAGGCCAGGCAGCCGGCCACCATGAGCCCGGCGCGGACCGCGCGGACGCTGGCGGCCGCCTGGCGGGTGCACACCAGCAAACTGGGCAGCAACGCGGTCGCGATCGGGTCTGCGGGCACCAGGAACCACCTCGGCCTCCTGCTCGGCAACCCGCACTTCCCGTGGATCGGCACCGAGCGCTTCTACCAGGCGCAGCTCACCATCCCCGGCAAGATCAACGTCACCGGGGCGTCGCTGTACGGCGTCCCGCTGATTCTCATCGGCCACAACGCCGACGTGGCGTGGAGTCACACCGTGTCGACCGCGTTCCGGTTCACCCCGTTCCAGCTCACCCTCGTTAAGGGCCACCCGACGGAATACCGGCAAAACGGCAAGGCCGTGGATATGACCCCGCGCAAGGTGTCCGTGCTGGCCAGGCAGTCGAACGGCAAGCTGGCCCGGGTCACGCACACCATCTGGTGGACCCGCTACGGCCCGGTCTTCAACAGCCTCGAAGGCATACCCCTGCAGTGGACCAAAACCACCGCATACGCCTTCGGCGACGCCAACGCCAACGATCTCGCCCGGGCGGTTAACACCTGGTTCGGCTTCGACCGCGCGTCGAGCACGCAGCAGATGCTGAGCATCCTGAAGAAGTACCAGGGCATTCCCTGGGTCAACACGATCGCGACGGATCGGGCCGGCCTCGCCCTGTACGCGGACATCGGCGACATCCCGAACGTGAGCAACGCCGAGGCGAAACGGTGTGACACGCCGCTCGGCGGCCTCACGTTCGCCCAGTTCGGGCTGCCGATCCTGAACGGCGCCAAGACGTCCTGCGACTGGGCGAACGACTCCGGCGCTGCCGCGCCCGGCATCTTCGGGCCCAGCCACGAGCCGTACCTGCTGCGGCACGACTATGCCACGAACTCCAACGACAGCTACTGGCTGGCCAACCCACACCACCCGCTGACCGGGTTCGCCCGGATCATCGGTACCGAGGGCACCGCGCGCACGCTGCGGACCAGGATCGGCCTGATCCAGGTGCAGGCGCGAATCGACGGCACCGATGGGCAGGGCACGCCCGGCTTCACGCTGGCCGCCATGCGCCGCCTCGACCTGTCCGGCGACTCCTACGCGGCCCAGCTCACCCTGTCCAGCCTGGTGAAGCTCTGCGCCAAGTTCCAGGCCGCGGGTGGTTTCGCGCCCACCTCGAGCGGCGGCAAGGTCAAGCTCGGCGACGCGTGCAGCACGCTGGCCCACTGGAATGGAAAGTCCGACGCCGCGCAACGCGGGGCGGTCCTGTTCGCCGCGTTCTGGAACTTCGCGCAGGCGGCCAGCCCCTCGCCGTTCAGCCACCCGTTCCAGCTGTCCCACCCGGTGACCACGCCTAACGGGCTGGACACCGCCAACACCACGGTCCACACGGCACTGGGAGACGCCATAGAGCAGCTCAACAAGGCGCACATCCCGATCGACACGACCCTCGGCGCGGTGCAGTACGTCACCTACCACGGCAGCCACATCACGATCCCAGGCGGCCCCGGCGACCCGGACGGGATCTTCAACGCAATCTACGAGAACTCCGAGCCCGGCGACTCGCTTACCGCACCCGACGACGGCTCGTCATTCATCCAGGTGGTGACCTGGCAGCCGGGCTCCTCGTGCCCCGTGGGTTCCACGATCCTAACCTACTCCGAGTCGGCTAACCCCACGTCGCCGCACTTCGCCGACCAGACCAAACTGTTCAGCAAGAAGCAATTCCTGCCCGACCGGTTCTGCCCGCAGCAGATCGCCGCAGACCCGAACCTGCAGGTGGTCACCGTGACCGGACGATAGTGCAGCCGCCGCCACAGAGAAGCTCACGTTGACGGGAAGTTACTGGAACGCGGAGGGTAGTAGGTGAGGATGGCGGGGTCTTTGAGCGCGCTGAAGTAGCGTTCACTGCCCCAGGTCCCATGGTTGCCGATGACGTACAGGCGGCGCTTGGCGCGGGTGACGGCAACGTTCAGGAGATTGGGGGTCTCCCGGGCGAACCGGCGCGAGCCCGGCTTGTCGGGGTCGCCGCCGAGGACCAGGATGACCGCGTCGGCCTCCCGACCCTGCATCTTGTGCACGGTACCGATCCACTGGTCCAGGTCGTCATTACTGGTCCCCGGGAAGGCTTCCCGGAATATCTCGCGGGACTTCCCGGCAACGACACGGTAGGGGCTGATTACGCGGATCTGCTTCGCCAGGACTCCACCCTTGTCGCGCAGGTCGGCGAGTACCTCACGCAGCATGTTGACTTCCGCCTGGATCAAGTTGCTTCCCCTGACGCTGGACCTGACATCGGTCCAGGCGTTCTTGCCGTGAAACGGCTTGCGGTCCGTCGGCGTGCCGAACTTCCAATGATTGACGCGCTCATCGCGGCAACGGCACGGGTGCACGGAATGACCGTGGTCACCCGCAACGTCAAGGATTTCGAACTGACTGGAGTCCAGGTGCTCAACCCCTTCACTGCATAAGCCTGGGCTGTGCCAGAACCTGGCGTGCGGTGTGCCATTCCAGAATCCGGCATGTCGGGTCACCCCCAGGTCCAGGTGTCGTCAAGGTCGCCGGTGGTGTTATTGCCGCCGAACAGCACCGCATTGCCCGAGGCCGTGTCATAGGCCAGCACCGGCGCGACCCGGCTAGGTGGGCTGGCCGCCGGGTGCTGCTGGGTCCAGGTTGTGCCATCCCAGGTCCAGGTGTCACCGAACGTGGCGGTGCCCTGACCGCCGAATAGCACCGTGGTGCTGGTGGCCGCGTCATAGGCCATCGTCGAGTTTGACCGGGCAGACGGGCTCGCCGCCGGGATCTGCTGGGTCCAGCTCAGAGCCTGCGTTGACGCCGCGACGCTTGAGGGAGCGGCGCTCAGGAGGCCGACGGCGGA
>DASXMU010000125.1:0-5382 GCA_036495485.1 Streptosporangiaceae bacterium | reverse complement strand
CCCCTCCCGGCGAGGAACCCCAATGGAACCAGACAACCTCCGCCGAAGCTGGGCATCAATCAGGCAGGCTGCTGGACTCGGCGACATCAGGTTTCATGATCTTCGTCACACATGTGTGACGCTTCTGCTCGATCTGGGCGTCCCGCCTCACATCGTCCGGGATATCGTCGGCCACTCCGACATCGAGGTCACGATGACGATCTACGCGCACGTCTCACTTGATGAGAAGCGCAAGGCGCTCGGGAAGTTGGGGAATGCCCTCGGATAGTCCCTCGCAGAACTTGGTGCCCCGGTGACGTCATCGGGGCACCATCATGTCTTGGCATGTACCCTCTCCGCTGCCACCCTGGATCGGCCAAAGGAGGCCCTCACATGCGAGTGACGGCATGGAAGAACGGTAAGCACTCGACCCCGAACGTTGCATATGGGCTAGCCATACCGAGGGATGTCAGAGACCGCTTCTTCGATCGCCAGTGGCGAGAAGTGATCTTGTCGCTACCTGGCGGTGAGGAGGTTACGGCCACACTCACGCCAAGATTCTGGACGACGTGTAGCCACCTCAACGGAGCGCCCATCGGCCGGTGGCTCCGTAGTGCGCATCTCGCTTCCTGGCCTTACGGTGCACCGCCCAGTCTGGAGATGACGCACCAGGGCGGCAACCGTTTCGCTGTCACGCTTCCGCCTGAGCGGTGACGTGGGATCGTCGGATATGGCGGTTGTCGTCAGCGTTGTCGTCAAAACGCCCAGACTGTGATCATGGTCCGGGCGTTTTGGCTGCTCAGAGTTGGTGGTCAGGGACAGGATCGAACTGTCGACCTTCCGCTTTTCAGGCGGACGCTCATACCGACTGAGCTACCTGACCTCACCGGGACCTTGGCTCATGCCACGGCGGACACCCCGGCCCTAGGCCAAGATCAGGCACACACCGCATCCCTGCGGTCCTGACGGGATTTGAACCCGCGACCTCCACCTTGACAGGGTGGCGAGCACTCCGAGCTGCTCTACAGGACCTTGCGTTACCGACTGGCGGCAACCGTGCCCCCAACGGGATTCGAACCCGTGCCGCCGCCTTGAAAGGGCGGTGTCCTAGGCCGCTAGACGATGGGGGCTCCGGCGGTCATAGCCGCCGTGGCCCTTGGCGCCCGCCGTCGGGAACCGTCTCAGCATAGGGGAGGAACGGTTCCACAGCAAAGCGAGCCGAATGACCCCGCTCAGCAACGGGAAGGTAGCGCAATGTAGCGTCCAAGAGCACGACGATCCTTCATTGGGCTCTTGCGAAGTCGTGAGTAATCCGACACGGTAGGCAACATGAGCACAACGACACGCAGTTTCTGGTGGTCACTGAGAGTGACGCCGGGCACTGTAGGCCGTCCCTGCGACCATAGCCGTCCCTGCGACCATAACGGAAGGAGCCCAAGCGGGAGCCCGCAGATGAGCAACTACAACAGCAGAATCACGCCGTGCCGACGATGCCACGGCCCTCTGGAGTTCGATTAGGGCGCCCGGGTGCCGCCAGAAGAAGAGCACGGGGGAACCTCGCGTGACACGGCGCAGCGCAGGTTCGGGACCAGCGGGCCGTCGTCCAGCCCAGCCAGGCTGACAGCACCTCTGCCCGCAGTCACCGAGCATGGTTTGGCTGCCGCGCGAGTGCGCAGGAGAGGGGCACCAGAGCGGGTGGCCAGCACGCCCGCATCCGGTCCAGCGGTCGGCGCGGCAGCGGCCGGGACATCCGCACCGGGCGTCCCCGTACGGAGTGGTCCCGAGCAAGGCAAGGCAGCACGAGGCACCACCAAGCGTCAGGATGACGCGCAGCAGGCCGTGCCGAAGCCAAGAACAGCCAGGCGCGGCAAGACCGCCCGGGGCGCGGAGGCAGACGGCCAGGCAGTAAGCGCCGGGCAACGCATAGGGAAGGCACCCGCGAACGGGTCAGCAGGAGAGATGCCGCCAGGCGCGCAGACAGCCAGCCTGGAGACGGATGCTGCGGCCATACGAGCTCCGCAGGCAAGACAGCCCACCCGTCAAGACCAGGAAAAGGAAACAAACCAAGCGCCGGACCTGGCCTTGCTCGAGGACCAGCAGGGCCGGCATCGCCGCCCACAGGAACGGCAGGCGTCCTACCGCGAAGTATTCGCCATCGGCGAGTTCCGCGCCCTGTGGTCGGCGCAGGTGCTCTCCTATGCTGGCGACCAGTTCGCCCAGGTCGCGATCGCGATCCTTGTTTACCACAACACCGGCTCAGCCTTCCTGACCGCGCTCGCCTACGCCCTTACCTACCTGCCGCCGATCATCGGCGGCCCGCTGCTGTCCGGGCTCGCCGACCTGTTCCCCCGCCGGCGCATCATGATCGTCTGCGACCTCATCAGGGCCGTGCTGGTCGCCGCCATGGCGACCAAGGTGCCGTTCGCCGTGCTGTGCATCCTGCTGTTCGGCGTGGTGCTGCTCGGCCCGCCGTTCTCCTCGGCACGTTCGGCGTTGCTGCCCAGCGTGCTGCCGGGCGATAAGTATGCGGTCGGGGTGGCGGTCGGCAACATCACCCAGCAGTCCAGCCAGATTCTCGGCTTCGTGGCCGGCGCCGCCGTGGTGACCATCGTCGACCCGTCCAGGACGCTGGCCCTGGACGCCCTGTCGTTCGTGATCTCCGCGCTGATCGTGGTCACCTGGGTCAAGCAGCGCCCCGCGCCAGACCGCGGCCAGAGCGATCGCCCCTCGCTGTGGGCCGTGACCCGGGATGGTGCGGTCCTGGTCTTCGGCAACCCGCTGCTGCGTTCGCTGGTGCTCTTCGGCTGGCTGGCGGGCTTCTACATCGTCCCCGAGGGACTGGCCGCCCCCTACGTCCACGCGCTGGGCGGCAGTACCTTCGACGTCGGCCTGCTGATGGCCGCCATGCCGGTGGGAACCGTGATCGGCGCCTTCACCTTCAGCCGACTGCTCTCCCCGTCGACCCGGATGTGGCAGATGGGCTGGATGGCCATGCTGTCCTGCGCCCCGCTCATCGGCAGCGCGGCGCATCCCCCGCTGTGGCTCGTGCTCACGCTCTGGGTGGTGTCTGGTCTCGGCGGCGCTTACCAGCTCGCCGCTGCTGTTGCGTTCGTGCAGAGCGTGCCGGACTTTGGCCGGGCGCGGGCCTTCGGGCTGGCCCAGTCCGGGCTGCTCGCCGCCCAGGGGGTCGGCATCCTGGTCGGCGGGGCAGCGGCCCAGGCCATCGGCCCGCAGCTGGTCGTGGCCCTGTCCGGGCTGCTCGGCCTGACCGCGGCGGCGCTGCTATCCATGGGATGGACGCACCGGCGTTCAGCGATGATCGCCAGCATGCGGGCCCGCTCGGAAGAATAGGAAGCTAGCTGTCCCGCTTCTTGTTCACGATGTTTTCCACGATCGACGTATCCTCGCCTTCCTCCGGCACGATCACCCAGGCGATGAGGTAGAGCAGCGCGCCCAGGCCACCGAAGATCGTGAGGATGCCGAACGCGAGCCTGACGAGAGTAGCGTCGATGCCGAAGTACGCGGCCAAGCCCGAGCAGACACCGGCCACTACCCGGCCATCGCGAGTGCGGTAGATCCGCTTGCCTTCGCTGAATGCATTCATACTCTGATCATGCTCCCTTGCCCCCATGCCTACTGGAGACGGCCTGCGAATACCCTGAAGCCGCAGGCCACGCAAGGATGCCAGCAGAACTGCCAGCCAGGGAGGAACCGTCGATGCCATCAAGCCACGAGGGCGCGGACCTGCTCCGCCTCGAAGACCAGCTCACCCCGGAGGAACGTCTGGTCCGCGACACCGCCCGCGCATTCGCTGCTGAACGGGTGGCACCGCACATCGCTGACTGGTTCGAGGCCGGCACGCTCCCCCGCGACCTCGCCCCCGAGCTCGGCAAGCTCGGCATGCTCGGCATGCACCTGACGGGATACGGCTGCGCGGGCATGGGCCCGGTGGCCTATGGCATCGTCTGCCGGGAGCTGGAGGCCTGCGACTCCGGCCTGCGCAGCCTGGTGTCCGTGCAGGGCTCGCTCGCCATGTACCCGATCTGGAGGTATGGCTCCGATGAGCAGAAGCAGGAATGGCTGCCCCGGATGGCGGCGGGCGAGGCAGTCGGCTGCTTTGGGCTGACGGAGCCGGATCAAGGTAGCGACCCGGGAAATATGAGGACAAAGGCAACCACGAACGGTGCCGGATGGACTCTGTCCGGCACCAAAATGTGGATCACCAATGGTTCGGTCGCGGATATCGCGGTGGTCTGGGCGAACACCGAGGAGGGCATCAGGGGTTTCCTCGTCCCCAAGGGAACCCGCGGCTTCACCGCACGCAACATCCACAAAAAGCTGTCGCTGCGCGCCTCCGTCACCTCCGAGCTGCACTTCGACGACGTCAAACTGCCCGCCGACGCCGTGCTGCCCGGGGTGACGGGGCTGAAAGGACCGCTGTCCTGCCTGACCGAGGCGCGGTTCGGCATCATCTGGGGGGCCACTGGCGCGGCGCGGACCTGTTTCGAGGCCGCCGCCGAATACGCCCGCACCCGCGAGCAGTTCGGCCGGCCGATCGGGAGCTTCCAGATCACCCAGTCGAAGCTGGCCTGGATGCTGGCCGACCTGTCCAAGGCTCAGCTGCTCGCCCTGCACCTCGGCAGGCTCAAGGAGGCCGGCCCGCTCAGCCCGCCGCAGGTCAGCCTCGGCAAGATGGCGAACGTCCGCACCGCTATCGATATCGCCAGGCAGGCGCGGACCATCCTCGGCGCCAACGGCGTCACGCTGGAGTACCCAGTGATCAGGCACGCCGCCAACCTGGAATCCGTTCTCACCTACGAGGGCACCGAGGAGATCCATTCCCTCGCCCTGGGGCAGGCGATCACCGGCCTGTCCGCCTACAGATAGCCCTTCTTCACCAACACGTGGCATCTGTCACCAAGAGGAGGCAGCACGAGACCGGTGAAAGTGGGTACGCTTCGTGCCCGGAGGCATTGGCCTCCGGCCCGATGCCCCTGGGGGCGTTAGCTCAATGGCAGAGCAGCGGGCTTTTAACCCGTGGGTTCAGGGTTCGACCCCCTGGCGCCCCACCCGCCCGGTGGCCCCTATGAACAGCTATAGGGGCCACCGGCATCTCGCGACCTGGACGGTGCCGCCCCGCAGTACCTGACAGCAGGCGCTGGAGATACCCCGGCGAACTGAACCATGCCAGCGCCACTCAGGTCCGCGACCTGCTCAGCCAGACCGCTTCAGTTTCTCTCCGCTGAAGGGGAAGCCGAGGATGAGCCCGCCAAAGAAAGCGTGCCGAGCCAGCGCTGGGTATCACGCGGCCTGGTGAGGCGGACTACCTCGGGACCATCGGGGTCGGTGGCCCACTTCCGGATGCGTGCCCGCTTGCGGGCGAAAGACCTGAAGTGCCAGACG
>DASXMU010000124.1:0-15542 GCA_036495485.1 Streptosporangiaceae bacterium | reverse complement strand
ATGCGCTGGAGCGGGTTTAGCCAACTGTCGCGAGTGGCCGGGTGAGCTGGAGCTGGCTGAGCAGCTGGCGGGTGGTGCAGACCATGGCGCAGCGCTGGGCCGCGTAACGGATGGCCAGGAGGTGCTCGTCGCGGGAGAAGTCGCCGAGCGCGTCGGCGGTGAAGAACGGCTGCACGTCCAGCGTGAACGCGTCGCAGGCGGTCATCAGGCAGCCGATGTGTGCGTAGACGCCGCAGATGATGAGCTGATCGCGGCCCCGGGCGGCCAGGAAGTCGGCCAGGCCGGTGCGATGGAAGCCGCTGTAACGCCATTTGGTGAGGACGGTGTCCGCGCTGACCGGGGCGAGTTCATCGATGATCGCCCGGTTCTGCGGGTCGGAGCTCATCCCCGGGCCCCAGAAATCGTGCAGCAGCCCGCGCTGGCCGCGGGTCATGCTGCCCGGCTGAGCGGTGTAGGCGACCGGCATGCCCTGGGCGTGCGCCGCGTCGAGCAGCAGCCTTATGTTGGCGACCAGTTCGGTGCCGGGCGAGCCGCCGGGAGCGAACCCGGTCATGAAGTACCGCTGCATGTCGTGCACGAGCACGACCGCGCGCCGTGGGTCGGGGGTCCAGGCGACCTCGGCCGGGGGGATGTCGGCTTCGGCCGGCATCGGGTAGGGGGCGATGGGGGGGATGCCCATGATCTGCTCCTTCGGGTGGCCAGTGAGGGGTTGTTCAAACCGGCTAGCGAGGGCAGGCCCTCGGGCCTGTCCGAGTGCCGGTGCAGATGGCGATCGCAGCACTGAAGGAAGTTCTTTGAAGAACCCCGAACTTCTGAATAAGCGCAGGGTCGATGCCTGCTGGCGGCTCAGGCCTGCAGCGCCGCGCCGCCGTCGACGTAGAGGTTCTGCATGGTGATGTGGGATGCCTGGTCGGAGGCCAGGAACAGGACCGCGCTGGCGATGTCCTCCGGCGTGGCCAGCTTGCGCAGCGGGATACCGACCCGGTAGGCGGACGCGGTGCCGTCGATGACGGTCTGCGTCTCGTCCTCGCCATGCCACATGCCGCGCAGCATGGGGGTGTCCGTCGACCCGGGGGAGACCACGTTGCACCGGATGCCGCGGGAGGCCAGTTCCAGTCCGAGGCACCTGGTGAACATGGCCGTGGCCGCCTTGGACGCCGCGTAGGCACCCATGTCCATCCGCGGCGTCCCGCTGGCGTTGGAGGCGACGGTGACGATGGTCCCGGTGCCGCGCGCCGCCATCCGGGCGCCCAATGTCCGGGAGACGTTGAAGACGCCGGTGACGTTGACCGACATCACCGTGTTCCAGTCCTCGTCCGTGAAGTCGATCAGCGGGCCGGTGCGCAGCACGCCCGCGGCGTTCACCAGGACGTCCACCGGGCCGCAGTCCCGCTCCACCCGGTCGGCCAGGCTTGCGACCGCCGCCGGGTCGCGCACGTCGGCCGGGTAGGCGATGACCTTGTGCCCCATCGCGCACAGGACGTTGACCTGACGGCTGAGCTTGCTGGCGTTGGCGTCCGCCGCCGCCACGATCGCGCCCTCGCTGCCGAACGCCTGCGCCACGGCGGCCCCGATGCCCTGGGCCGCCCCGGTCACCAGCACCACGGATCCTGACAGGTTCTTCACCGGGCCACCTCCTCGAGTGCGTCATAGCCGAACAGCCAGGCCTGGCCGCGCAGGCCCCAGTTCTCGTCCATCGCCCGGTCCCGGGCGCGCTGGTCCTCGCCGTCCGCGAAGTGGTGGTTGCGGGCATTGCTCTGGATGGTGCGCTGCACGTGCTCGGTGCGGGGCCTGCGGATTTCCTCGTAGCGCGCCAGGGCGGCCGGAACCCCGGACGGCGTGGCGGCGCCCAGGCACGCGGCCAGCGTCATGGCGTCCTCGATGGCCTGGTTAGCGCCCTGCGCCCCGAAGGGCAGCATCGGGTGAGCGGCGTCGCCCACAATGGTGATCCGCTGCCCGCTCCACCGGCCGACAGGGGCCCGGTCGTGCAGCGCCCAGCGGGTGACGGTGCCGGCCGCGTCGAGAACCGCCTGGACGTCGTCGTTCCAGCCCTGGTAGGCCTGGATGATGTCGGCGGCCTTGCCCTCCTCCGTCCAGGACTCACCGCGCCAGTCGCCGGCCGGGGTGGTGGCGATGAAGCTGACCATGTCGCCGGCCGAGATCGGGTAGCAGACGCAGTGCTGCCCCGGGCCGAGCCACAACTGGACCCGGGGTTCTTCGAGCAGGCCCGGCAGCCGGGCCGCGGGGATCAGCCCCCGGTAGATTGCCTGGCCGGCGAACCGTGGCTCGTCGTCGATCAGCGCTTGCCTGATCACCGAGTGGATGCCGTCGGCACCGACCACGACATCGGCAGTCGCGACGGAGCCGTCGGCGAACTCGATCGCGGCCTCGCCGCCGGTGCCGGTGACCCCTGTGCAACGGGTCCCCAGCTGGATGACGTCCGCCGGCAGCAGGGCCAGCAGGACGGCGTGCAGATCGGCCCGGTGCAGGCAGTAGTACGGACCCCGGTACATGTCCGCGCAGGCCTGGCCCAGGGCGGTGCGCATCAGCAGGCCGCCGGAGTCCCAGCGGCGCATCTCGATGGCCGCGGGCCGCACCGCCTGGGCTTGCAGCCCTGCCCCGGCGCCGAGCCGGTGCAGCAGGCGGGTGCCGTTCGGCGAGAGCTGGATGCCCGCGCCGACCTCACCCAGCTCAGGTGCCCGCTCGTAGACCTGGCACTGGATTCCCGCCTGGATCAGGGCGGCCGCGAACGTCAGGCCGGCGATCCCGGCCCCCACCACGGCCACCCGCATCCCGCTTGCCGACATCGTGTCCTCACTTTCGCTGTGCTGCCTGGCTGATGGTCAGTAGTAGAGAAGGGCCTTGTCCCAGTCCTCGCCCGGGCCGAACAGGCTCCTGGGCTTCACCACGTCGTGCACCCCGGTGAGTGCCTTCTCTGGCACGAGCGTCCCCGGCGGCACCGCGGTCACCTGGCATTCCACGCCGGCCGACGACCGCACGGCGGCGATCAGGGCGGCCACCGCGGCGGCCGCGTACTCCATGCCGACCTCGATCTGGATCTGAAGCGCCCGCGGCTCGGCCCTGGCACGCCAGAACATGACGCCGAACCGCTGGTCCAGCTTGAACACGATTTCCTCCATCTGCTGCTGGGTCACCTGCCCGGTGCCCACCGGGTAGGCGAACGCGGCCCGGCCAGCGACCCGCACGGTCGGCAGCACCCAGCCGCACGGGCAGTCGTCGTAGCTGACCTCGACGTGGTCCCCGAGGTCGTAGCGGACCAGCGGCATGGCCGCGTGGAACAGCGGTGTGACGACCAGGCTCCCGGTCCCATCGGGGGAGGTCTCCCCGGTGCGCGGATCGCGCACTTCGAACAGCACCCGGTCCGCCCACAGGTGCATCTGGCCGTGCGGGCACTCACCGGCGAGGCTGCCGGTCTCGGTGGAGCCGTACTCCTGGATCACCGGCACGTTCCAGATCTGGCTGATCCGGCGCCGCCGCACTTCACTCAGCGGCTCACCGCCCACGAACAGCGCGCGCAGGGCGGGAAAGTCGCTGCCGGGGTCGAGCCCCCGGGCGCGGGCCGCGGCGGCCCACAGCAGGGTTTCGGTCGGCATCGACCAGGTGAGCGTCACGCCGAGGTCGTGCAGGACCCGGATCACCCGGGAGTAGGGCATGGCGAGCGAGCGGTTGTCGCCAGGGATCACGGTGGCGCCATGGAGCCGGGCCGCCGCGTGGGCCAGGTGGCCGGTGATCATAAGGGCGTACGGGGTGCGGACCAGGAAGGTGTCAGCGGGCGAAATGCCGATCCACTTCCTGGCGTACCGCTCGGCGAGGTCGGCCCAGTCCTCCGCGGTGTAGTACGAGGGAGTGGGCTGCCCGGCGGTGCCGCTGGACTCGTGATAGGTGGCCAGCTCCTGCCGGGGCACGGCGAGCAGCCCGAACGGGTAGTTGTCGCGCAGGTCCTGCTTGCTGGTGAAGGCGAGCCCGCTCAGATCCGACCGGTCGGCGGGCGGCGGCCCCGGGCCGAACCTGGTGGTGTAAAAGGGGGACCCGGCCGCTCGCGCCAGCGCCTGGACCAGGAACTTGTCCTGGAGATCCGCCAGTTCCGCGAAACTGTGCCACTGTCCAATCTGCGGCAGCGGCGAGATACGTACGGTCACGATTACTCACTCTCCGATCAAGCGATGGGCGTTGTGCCAGGTGATCTTGTCTCGCGTCCCGGCGGCCAGGCCGAGGGCGTGCAGCTTGGCCAGTTCGACGCTGGGGTGCTGCATGGGATAGTCGGTGCCGAAGAGCACCCGGTCCGCGCCGAGGCGCTCGACGGCGGCTGCCGCGACGCCGGTGTAGCAGCCGGACGTCTCCGCGACGATGTTGTGCTGGGGGGCGGCGACGTTGAGCGCGTACAGGTCGATGCCGACGAACCCGCAATGCCCGAGAACGAAGGTGACCGCGGGAAAGATGCGGGCCAGCTCGGCCAGGTCGGTGACGCCCACGCCGCCGCGGCCGAGGCAGACGACGTAGACCGGGTGCCCGAACTCAGCGGCGATGGCCACCAGGCCGAGCGTGCGCGGATCGGTGAGGCCAACCCCGTGGACGGCCGGCGATATCTCCAGCCCGCGGAACCTGGCGGCCTGCGAGCCATAGTCCTCCGGCTCGCGGTGCGGGTTGCCGAAGAAGAACGGCACCAGCCGGCCCGCCGACTCCTCGCACGGGGCGAGCAGCGCCCCGTTGTCCGCGTCGGCCTCGACGTGCCCGCCGCAGATGACCTGCCGGGAGATCAGGTCGGGATCGATCACGCCGGCCGAGGTGACGATCGCCCGGTCGATCCCGTGCTCATCCATGGCCGCGAGGAGCCGTCCCGGTGCTCCCGGGCGGCCGGGAAGCCGGGCGTGGAAGTCCATCACCCCGGTCTTCTGCCGTACAGCGGTGATCGTCATTGGCCGTTCATTTCTCCAGGCAGAACTCGTTGATCGGATAGCCGACATGCCGGTCCTCGGCGGGCAGGTAGCCGAGCACGCAGTCGCCGGGCTTGAGCTCGGTGCTGTTCAGCACCACCCCGCCCGGCCCGAGCACCCGGACGTGCCAGTCGTCCTGGAGGATCAGGTTGACGGCCCGGCCGTCGGCGGACACCGCGTCGACCGACAGCAGTGGGCGGGACTCGATCTTGACCCGGCCGACCGTGACGAGCCGGGTCTGGCCCTTCACGTCCACCGCCAGCACCTTGCTGCCGGACCGCAGTTCGCTGAGGTAGCTGGTCCGCTCGTTCTGGGACAGCGTGTAGGAGTGGATGGCGCCGGCGTTCACCCGGAACGGCCTGGTCGGCATGTAGGGCAGCGGGTGCGTCTCGCTGACGCACAAGATCATGCCCTTGGAGTGGGAGCCGACCAGGATGCCCTCGTCCTTGCGCAGGTACGAGCAGGTGTCCACGCAGGCGCGCTCGCCCATGCCGATGTGGGTGGTGGCGGTGATCTTGAGTTCGGTGAGGGCGAGCTCGGGCGACCCGGGGGTGGCGGCGGTCTTGAGCGCGGACGCGTCGCCCACGGTCTGGGGAGCCATCAGCACGCCATCGGAGCCGTGCTCGAGCACGCCGAAGATGATCCCGGCTTCCTCGGTGTCGGTGGCGATCGTCACCAGGTTGCCGGTCGCCCGCGCGGCCGCCGCGATGACTATCTCCAGCGGGATCTTGGTCGGGTCGCGGAACAGCAGCACGCTCCATTGCTCGGTCCTGGCGGACCGGCAGGCCTCCTCGAGGGTCTCCGCGTCGATGATCTCCACGAACCGCC
Source organism: Streptosporangiaceae bacterium (assembly GCA_036495485.1). Lineage (GTDB taxonomy): Bacteria > Actinomycetota > Actinomycetes > Streptosporangiales > Streptosporangiaceae > PALSA-505. The sequence goes on along the minus strand of DASXMU010000124.1, from coordinate 9,759 downwards.
CGAACTCGGCCTGCGGGTGGCGCAGCGAGAGCTCGGTGGTGCTGCCGTGCTCGGCGGGGTTGACGATGACGACATCCACGCCGTCGAGGTCGTCGGGCAGCGCCTTCCCCCAGGGGAAGAGCACCTTCTTCACGGTCGGCGGCAGAGTGCGGAGGTCGGCGGGGTCGTCGGCGACGATGCCGTCGATCCTGGCGTGCAGCGCTTCCTCCACGACGGCGGCTTTGATGCCGTTCAGCGCGCGGATGTCCAGCCAGCTAATCTTCACGTGAGGCTCCTCGTACTGGTAGTTGCGGATCTACTGGGCGACCGGCTGGAGCCAGGCGGGTGCCTGGTCGGGTACCGTGTCGAAGCCCGGGTGAATGACGGCGCAGAGCCGCCGGGTCATCGCGCCGGGGTCGGCTGCCTGGAACACGTTCCGTCCCATGGCGACACCGGCCGCACCGCCGCGCAGCGCGTCGGTGACATAAGCCAGCACGGCGGGGCCGTCCTGGCGTGGACCGCCAGCCACGATGACGGGAACGCTGACCGAGCGCACCACGTCAGCCATCGTGGCTGGCGACCCCACGTACAGGGTTTTGACGATGTCGGCGCCGAGGTCGGCGGCGATCGTGATCGCGTGGGCGACGAGCACCGGATCGCGCGGGTTGTCCACCTTGGGCCCGCGCGGGTACATCATGGCCAGCAGCGGCACGTTCCACCGGTCGCACGCGTCCGCGACCGCGGCCAGGTCGCCGATCTGCTGGCGCTCCTGCGCTGAGCCGACGTTGACGTGCACGCTGACCGCGTCCGCGCCGAGCCGCAGGCACTCTTCGACGCTGGCCACCAGGTACTTGGCGTCCGGGTCGGGCGCGTGGGATGTGCTGGCGCTCAGGTGCACGATGAGCGCGGTGTCGCTGAAACCGTGGTGGCTGACATGGCGGAGGCTGCCCTTGTGCAGCACGATCGCGTCGGCGCCGTTGCCCGCGATCTGCCCGACCAGCGTGTCGATGCCGCGTGCCATCGCCGGGCCAGCGGTCAGCGGGCCGTCGGTGACCGAATGGTCCATGGGCACGACCAGGAGCCGTCCGTCCCCGTGCCGGTACAGCCGCTGCAACCGCAGCCCCCGGGCGAAACTGGTGTTGACGAGCATGGGTCTTCCTTTCGTGGGTCAGTTGGCCGGCCGGCCGGACGGTGCCAGCGCCGCCAGCCTGATGTCGCGGGCGGCCAGATCCGGGGCGAACTCGTGGTGCAGCACCTCGACGGCGCGGATCACCCGGTGCCGCGCGATGATGGCGGATGCTCTGAGCTGGGAGGTCGATATCCAGCTTGTGCTGATGCCCTCGCCCGCGAGGGCGGAGATCATCCGGGACGCGTACTGCGGCCGGCTCAGCAGGCCCACACCGACGACCGAGACCTTCCCCAGGTCGTCGTCCACCCGCACCGAGGCCCCGCACCGCTCGGTGACGTCGGCCAGCGCCATCCGGACCAGGTCGGTGTCGCCGCGCCTGATGGTGAAGCCCATCCGGAACTCCTCCTCGGCGGGCCCCGATCGGGCGACCATGTCGATGGGGATGGTGAGGCCCGCCAGTGCGGTCAGCAGGTCGGCCGCCAGGTCGGTCCGGCCGGACCGGGAATGCACGAGCACCCGGGCCACGTCGAGGTCATGGACGATGGCAGAAATCGCTCCGTCGTTTTCCAGCATGGATTCGCCTCCCGTTCGGGTGGTGTCTGGGAATGAGGATCCGGGCAGGGAAATCCGGGTCCCTGGACCCCGGGTAAAAGAGCTGCGCACGTGGATTTCCACGCCGCTGATGGCCGCGAGTTCCACCGCCCTGGAATGGAGTACACGGGCGCCGGCAAAGGCCATTTCCGCCATGATCCCGGCATCGACCGACGGCAGCCTGCTGGCGTCGGGGACGATCCTGGGGTCGGCGGTGAAGATGCCCTCGACGTCGGTGTAGATCTCGCAGGTGCGCGCGGCCAGTCCTGCGGCCATCGCCACCGCGGTGGTGTCCGAGCCGCCCCGGCCCAGGGTGATGAGGTCGCCGCCCGGGGTGACCCCCTGGAACCCGGTTACGACCGGGACCGAGCCCGCGGCCAGCAACTGCCGGACGCGCGCCGCGCCGACCTCGGCGATCACCCCGCTGCCCGGGGTTCCCTGGGCGAGGATCCCGGCCTGTCCCGCGGTGAGTGACACCGCGGGCACCCCGAACCGTCCGATGGCCAGAGCGAGCAGAGCCGCGGACGCACACTCCCCGGTGGCGAGAAGCTGATCGATCTCGCGGCTGACCTCGGGCGAGCGGGCCTGGCCGCTGACCTCGTGGACCATCCGGAGCAGGTCGTCGGTGGTGTCGCCGCGTGCCGAGACCACGACGGCCAGCGGCAGCCCCGCCATCCGCGCCGCGGCGGTGTGCTCGGCGATGGCCAGCACCTTGCTGAAGGTCGAGAGGGAACTTCCGCCGTATTTCTGGACTATGACTTCCATGACCGATCAGGCCCACGCGTCGATAAGCTCGGCGGCCTGAGCGGAGTTCAGCCTGGGGTCGCACAAAGTGGTGTACCGGGCCAGCAGGGAGCTGTCGTCGGCGATGCCACCGCCGACGCACTCGGTGACCGGCGTGGCGGCGACCTCGAGGTGAAGCCCGCCCGGGTGCAGCTTCATCCGCTCCAGCACGCCGCGGAAGCCTTTCGCCTCACTCACCATGTCGCTCATCCGGCGGGTCTTGACCCCGGCCGCGGCCCGCACCGTGTTGCCGTGCATGGGGTCGCACATCCAGATGACGGGGTGCCCGGCCTGGCGGACCGCGGCGGCGATCGGCGGCAGGGCCTCCGTCACGGCCTGCGCCCCCATCCGCACGATCAGCGTGAGCCGTCCGGGGGTCCGCTCCGGGTCCAGCAGTTCGCACAGTTCGAGCACGTCGGCCGGGTCGGCACTGGGGCCCAGCTTGCAAGCCACCGGGTTGTGCACGGTGGCGAGCAGGCGCACGTGCGCACCCCGGGGGTCCCGGGTCCGCTCCCCGACCCAGGGGAAGTGGGTGGAGCCGAGCAGGATCACGCCGCTGTCGAAGTCCATCCGCAGCAGGCTGGTCTCGTAGTCGATGACCAGCATCTCGTGGCTGGACCACGGCCCCGTGCCGCGGGCGGCTGGGAGGTGGCCCTCGCGGCGCGCTGTGAGCCGGCCGCTGACCCTCCGCCCGGCCCGGTACGCCCACAGCATGCGGTAGGGATCGTGGCGCCGCGCCTCGGCGGCCGGCACCTCCGAGTTGATCATGTGCCCGCGGAAGACCGGAATCTGGCGGCCCTCGTGCATCTCGGCCGGCTGCGACCGGGGCTTGGCGAACTGCCCGGCGATCCGGCCCACCCGGACCACCGGCAGGCCGAGGCGGCCGGCCGCGTGATCGGCGACACGGTCCAGCACCGCCAGCTTGGCCACCGTGTCGGGCACCGTGCACTCATACAGGCTTTCGGCGCAGTCGCCGAGCTGGATGAGCACTCCGCCCGCTCCGGCGACGAGGGCCAGCGATGCCCGCAGCCGGTCCAGTTCGGCCGCCGTGACCATGGGCGGAAGCTCGCGAAGCAGCGTCTTGATCCGCTCGAGAGCTGGGTGGCCGCTCCATTGCGGCTGCTGTGCGCCGGTGGCCGGGGCCAGCGGCGCGTCCCGCGCGGCTTCTGTTTCCAGAACGGCCGCGCCGCTCATATGCAAGGTCGCAGTCATCAGATGATCCGCCTATCTCCGGCGAGGAGTGAATCTTTTCGTCACTCAATGGGCTTGCTCAGGCAATGTGTCGAGCCTGCCCACAGGCGGATCGGGGGTAATCACGTGATCGCGTGAACCGCAGCGCCATCCTCTGGCGTAGCGCGTCGCCGGCAGGCGGTGAATTTGCATTGCTGCTGGCAGCGACGGTGCTGGCCGGTAAAACCCCAGGTCCGGGGAGATCCGGAACGGATGTTTCTTTCTGCTGCCGACGATATCATCATGCGATGAGGATGACTGCAAACGTGTGCATTTAAATAAATTGCCGCGCCCCAGGGCCGGTATTGTTCATGGCCAAGCGAACTATGGCGTTATTTCGTCACGCCGGGGAACTCTGCCGCGCCCTACCATCGCTAAATGGCCTACCAACCTGATATCGACACTGCAGATCAGCAGCCGGGCACCGTGACCGTCTGGTCGGACATCGGCTGCCCGTGGGCGACACTCGCCCTGCACACGTTGCACGCCGCGGCGTCCGCCCGGAGCCAGCAGATCATGGTGAGCCACCGGGCGTTCCCGCTGGAACTGTTCAACCGGATGCCGACACCCAAGTTCATCGTCGACGCCGAGGTCACCGTGATCGGCGGACGGCATCCGGAGCTGCGCTGGCGGCCCTGGCGCGCCGCGGAGTCCAGCTACCCGGTGACCACGCTGCCCGCCCTCGAGGCGGTGCAGGCGGCCAAGGACCCAGCGGTCGGCGGCCCGCGCGCCAGCGATGAACTTGACACCGCCCTCAGAGCCGCCTTCTACAGCGGCCACGCCTGCATCAGCATCCCGTCGGTCCTGCTGGACGTCGCCGCGGATTGCGAACACGTCGACTCCGCCGCACTGGCGGACGCGATCGCCCGCGGTGCCGGGCGGGCCGAGGTCTACCGGGACTGGCGGGCAGCCCAGGGCTCAGCGATCCAGGGCAGCCCGCACCTGTTCGCGCCGGGCGGGTTCGCCCGGCACAACCCGGGCGTGGTGTACCACTGGTCGGACCACCCGCAAACCGGGTTCCCGGTCTACGAGAGCTACTCGGACCGCTGGGCCGGCGAACTGCTTGACCTGCTGGCCGACCAGGACGCTGAGCGGGGGGCTACTGTAGCTGCGTCGCTTGCCTGAAGGACCGCAGGTGGCTGGTGACCTCGGCCAGCCGCCGGCCCTGATAGCGGGCGGCGGCGAGGATCTCGTCTCCGGGGTGGGCGCCCTGTATCCCGGACACGAACGACGTTCCGTAGGGGTTGCCGCCCGCCGCGAACAGCAGCGGGTCGGTGTAGCCGGGCGGCACGATCACAGCGCCCCAGTGGTAGAAGACGTTGTTCATCGAGAGCAGCGTCGACTCCTGGCCGCCGTGGCGGTTGATGGCCGAGGTGAACGAGGTCGCGGGCTTGTCGGCTAGCTGGCCGGCCATCCACAGCGGGCCGGTCTGGTCGATGAACTGCTTGAGCTGGGCGGCCACGTTCCCGAACCGGGTCGGCGAGCCGAAGGCGAACCCATCGGCCCACTCCAGGTCGTTCACGCTCGCTTCCTCGATCGCTTCCCTGGTCTCCTCCAGGTGAGCCCGCCAGGTGGGATTCATGTCGATCGCGTAGTCGGGCGCCAGTTCCGCGACCCGGCGCAGGCGGACATCGGCACCCGCTTCCGCGGCGCCGTCAGCGACGGCGCAGGCCAGCCGGTGCACATTGCCAGTCGCGCTGTAGTAGATCACGGCAATACGGGTCGAACTCATCGGATATCCCCTCGGGGGTTGACGGGACGGCGGCGTGCGCCGGTCAGCAGGCCGGGTGGCCCGGCTCCGGGTCTCGCTCAGGCGCAGGTGCCCTTGGCCGCAGCCTCAGACGAGGGCGCGGACCGCCGTCGGTGCAGGAGCGCGGCGAGCGCCAGGAGGTCCGCGGCCACCCGGATGAAAGGCTCTAGATCCTCCCGGTTCGCCCGGTAGGACGCCGCGGCCCGCTTCGCCGTGGCCATCACGTGCCAGCGCTTGCGATCCGGCTCAGCGGTCATGATCTGCCTTCAGTTCTCTAGACGACGATTTAATAGAGAACGTTATAAGGAGGATAGTTCTCTTGTCAACTATCTGCTAACCTGAACGAGTGACTGATGAGCGACCCGATGCGCTGCTGGCGTGGAGCGCGGTGTGCGAGGTGGTCGACCGCGTGCGTATCGCCCTGAACCGGGACCTGCAGCACAGCGCCGGGCTTACCCTGGCCGAGAACCTGGTGCTCTGCCAGGTCGCCATGGCCCCCGGGCAGCAACTGCGGATGGTGGACATCGCCGAGCTGCTCACGATCGGCAAGAGCGCGGTGACCAAGACCGTCGACCGGCTCGAAGAGCGCGGCCTGCTCACCCGGGAGCGGGACCCGGCGGATCGCAGGACCGTCCACGCTACGCTCTCCACCCAGGGCCAGGCAGTCTTCGCCGTGGCTCAGCCCGCCTTCCTCGACGCCGTCCAGCGCAACTTCGCCAGCCACATCACCGAAGCCGAAACCCACCAGCTGGCCCACCTGGCCGCCCGCCTGCTGCGCCGCCCTGCGGCCCAGTCTCTGGCTCCCGCCGAGCCACCGCACGCCACCATCGAGTGGGAGTGACCGCACCAGGTTTAACAACAGGCCCAGTAGTTGACAGAATTATTTTTATTAACAAAGAAAATTACCTTCTGACGGCAATGTTCTGTTCTTGATACTTCGGCATAAGTTCGGGTATTTTAGCCCACAATGTCCGACGTTCCGTGGAAGGAAACGTATGTCACGTTCACTCGTCGTCAGGCCGGTGCTGTTAGCGACTCTGGGTAGCGCGGCGCTCCTGCTCTCCTCCGTGGCAGCTCAAGCCGCCACCGCAACTCACGCACCATCGGCATCGTCAACCCGGCACGGGATTATCGGGTCTGGCAAGTCCTCCCCGAACGGGATCCAGGGGACTGGCACCTCCCCAGATGGGATCATCGGGACGGGTAAGTCCTCCCCGGACGGGATTGCCGGGTCTGGCAAGTCCTCTCCGGACGGGATCAACGGATCTGGCCCGTCCCCGAACGGGATTATCGGATCGGGCAAGTCCTCCCCGGACGTGATCAACGGATCAGGGCCGTCCCCGAACGGGATTATCGGGACTGGTAAGTCCTCCCCGGACGGGATCGGCGGAACTGGCAAGTCCTCCCCAGGCGGGATCCAGGGGACTGGCACCTCCCCGGACGGGATCAACGGATCTGGCCCGTCCCCGAACGGGATCGTCGGATCTGGCAAGTCCTCCCCGGACGGGGTCGTCGGAACTGACTGAGCCCTGCCGGCGTTAGGCGTCGTTGGCCGCTGCCAGATCCTCACAAGCCAGGGCTTGTGAGGATCTGGCGGGTTTGGTCGAGGGCGTCCCAGATGTCGGCGAAGCGGGCGGTGATGGGGGCTGGGCCGAAGCGCATCCGGTCTGGTTCGCGGTAGTCGATGAGCACGCCCCGGGCGGTGAGGGCCTGGTAGACGCGGCGGGCCTGCGGGTGGTGGATGCAGACGTGCGAGCCGCGCCTGGCCGGGTCGCGGGGGGAGGCCAGCGAGCAGCCGAGTGGTGCCAGCCAGGCGTCGGCCAGGGTGATCAGGTATTCGGTGAGCTGGATTCCCTTGTTGCGCAGGCGGTCGATCCCGGCCTCGGCCAGCAGCTTGGCGCCCTGCTCCACGGCGGCGATGCCGATGATCTGCGGGGTGCCCGCGGTGAACCGGTCGATGCCGGGCAGCGGGTCGTAGCCGGGGCCCATGGCGAACAGGTCGCGCTGGCCGAACCAGCCCCAGATCGGCTGACGCAGCTCCTGCTGCAGTTCCTTGCGCACGTACAGGAACGCCGGGGCGCCAGGGCCGGCGTTCAGGTACTTGTAGGTGCAGCCGACCGCGAGGTCCGCGCCGCATTCGTCGAGCCGCACCGGCACCGAGCCAGCCGAGTGGCACAGGTCCCACAGCATGAGTGCGCCGGCGTCGTGCACCAGGCTGGTGATCCGCGCCATGTCGGCCAGCGCAGCGCTGCGGTAGGCCACGTGCGAGAGGCTTACCACGGCCGTGCTGGAGTCCACAGCCTCCCGCAGCACCCTCTCATCCAGGCCGGCGTCCATGTCGGTATGGATCATCCGCAGCTCGCAGCCGTGCCGGGCGGCGATCCCCTCGAAGACGTACCGGTCGGTCGGGAAGTTGTCGTCGTCGGTGACGATGACCCGCCGCCCCGGCCGGGCGGCCAGCGCGGCGCAGGCCAGCTTGTACAGGTTCACCGTGGTCGAGTCGCTGACCGTCACCTGACCAGCCGCAGCGCCGAGCAGGTGCTCGCCCAGCAGGTCACCGACCCTGGCCGGATAGGACACCCAGTGATCCCAGGACCGGATGAGGCCGGAGCCCCACTCCTGCCCGACCACCTGGGCAATCCGTTCGGCGGTGGCCAGCGGCAGCCTGCCCAGCGAGTTCCCGTCCAGGTAGACCGGGCCGCCGTCGGCGAAATAGAACCGGTCCCTGAAGACCGCGATCGGATCGCCAGCGTCCAGTTCCACCGCCCACGCGCGGTCAGTCACAGAAGCCGTCATACCGTCGACGGTAACCACCGGCTCAGCCGGGCTGAGGGATGGTGGTCAGGGGCGCGTACAGAATGGCGAGCCCGGTCTTGCCCTTGAGCGAGACGTCGGGCCTGGGGATCAGCGCGACCTCGGTGGTGCTGAGCAGGTCGGCGGTGTGCTGAGCCAGCAGGATGGTGTCGCCGGTCTGCCGGGTCGCGGCCTCGACCCTCGCCGCCACGTTGACGGCGTCCCCGATAACGGTGAACTCCAGCCGCCCAGCGCCGCCTACATTCCCGGCCACGACCGCTCCCGAGTTCAGCCCGATCCCCACGCGGAGCTGGCCGGTACGCACGGATTGCTCGATTTCCAGCGCGGCCGCCAAGGCGGCGTCCGCATGATCGGGCTGGCGCCGGGGCGCACCAAAGACGGCCAGCAGCCCGTCCCCGACGAACTTGTCCACGTGACCGCCGTGAGCGTGAATGACCGGCACAATCCGCTCGAACAACTGGTTGATGGTGGCGACGACCACGGGCGCTGGGGCCCGTTCGGCAAACCCGGTGAAGTCGCGGATGTCCACGAACACGATCGTGACCACGACTTCCTCACCCGCCAGGCTGGTCCCCTCGGCGAGGATGTGCTCGGCCACCACGGGATCCACGTAGGTGCCCAGAGCCTCGCGGATCCGTTCCCGCTCAGCGAGCCCGAGCATCATCTGGTTGAACCCCGCCTGCAGTTGCCCGATCTGGGTCCCGTCGTAGACCGGCACGTTGACATTGAGCCGCCCGGCCGCGACCTGCCCCAGCGCCTGCCGCACAGAGTTGACCGGGTCACCCGTTGCCTTGGCCGCGAGCGTCACCACGACCAGTCCGACTACCAGGCTCGCCCCACCCATCGTGACCATGGTGAGCGCCAGCCTCGACGGGGTAGCCCGCAGGCTGCCTGTTAGCTGGAGGATCGCGATCGTGACCAGGCTGGCAACCGGCAGCCCCGTGCTCATACCCCAGGCAAGCACGGCCCGCACGGCGACCCCGGGGACGGCCAGCCGGTCCGGCGCCCCCTGGGCCAGCGCCCGGGCGGCAGCGGCCCGGAACAAGCGCTCGGCGATCAGGTAGGTGTAGGACCCGGTGATCAGCCCGGTCAAGGCCACCGTGATGCCTACCTCATAGCCGGCCGACCAGGACCGCCAGCCATTGATGAAGCCAAACAGGATCGCCGCGCCGAGCCACGAGATGACCTGAATGGTGAACAGCCGGAGCGGAGCCCGCAGCACGAGCAACTGTTCCGCCGGGGTCGCCGGCCGCTCCTGGTACAGCCAGTCCCGCAGCCGCAGCAGCGGCCGGGTTCCGGCCAGGACACCAATGGGCACGGTCACCGTCACGTACCCGGCCGCCACCAGCGTGTTGATCAGCCGCACATGGGCGACGCTGACCCCGGGCGGCAACGGCACCACGAGAAACGTGATCAAGATAACGGCCGCCACCCCAGCCAGGTTGGTCGCCACGATCTCGGCCGTCACCACCAGCCGCCCCGC